>NZ_JBFAAE010000024.1:0-126336 GCF_040639575.1 Streptosporangium sp. NPDC023825
TCTGGCGAGGTGGCGGCCTGATGAGCGGAAATGAGATTCCGGCCATCAGCCGGCAGAAAGCCATTACCCCGGTACGGGCCGCGCGCCGACTGCATGATGAGTTGGCCGCGTTGAACATCGCCTCGGATGTGCACGACGGGTACGGGCTGGCGCTGGTGTCGGTCTGGTTCGGGCTGGTCGTATGGACCGATGGCCAGGTGTTCCGCTGGTGGGCCGGGCAGAAGGCAGGCCGGCCTCGCCTTCGGCGCTACGCCTTCTGCCCCGCAACTGATCCGGTGACGGCTGCCCGCCGGGTGGCGAGTCGTTGCGTTGAGCTTCGCGAGCGGGGGCCGGTTCCGGTTCCCGGCCCGAACGGGTGCGCTCCGCAATGATCGAGCTGACGGGCTGCTTGAGTCCCCACGTGTCCACCCCCCAAGGCGGCCACACACGGCTGGTCTGGCTGACCCCTGACCGAGGGACGGCGCGCCTGCGAGTGATCACCTGGACCTGCCGATGCCGAGCCACCTTGTACGAGCTTTGCCAGGCCGGAGGACAGGGCTTCATCCGGCGCACGCTCCAGCGGGAAGGCAGTCCGGAAGTACACGAGACCTATCGATGGCCGATCCGGCAGGCCAGCGATATATGGAGGGCGTTGCTCTCCGGGGAGGCCCGATAGGCGGACGCGGCGACACGGCGGGCCTCGGTTGGTCGTGTCGTCGCGTCACGGGGTGAGAACTTCCTGTCGATCGAAGGGCTTCGCATCATCGACATGCGCTGATAGCCTGCTTGGCTAGACAAGCATGTTGAATGTGAGGCTCTAATGTCGTTTGAGTACACGCCTCCCAAATACGCGCAGTTGATCGCCGAGCTTGAACGGCGCATCGACTCCGGCGAGTATGCGGCGGGCTCGCTGCTGCCCAGCGAACACACGCTCATGGCGGAGTTCGGCATGGCACGGCCCACCGTGGTCAAGGCTCTCGGCGTCCTGCGCGATCAGGGATGGATCGTCACCCAACAAGGCAAGGGCCGTTTCGTACGCGGTCGCCCGGCGATCCCCAAAGACCAGAAGGCGCGCACGGGCCGCGAACTCCTCGACCGGACAGAGACCCAGGCCGCGAGCAAGCTGCTGGCGGCCGGACCGGTGGAGGCTACCAACCGCATCGCCGCCTACCTCGGCCTGGAGCAGAAGTCCACGGTTGTACTGCGCAAGATCCTGGTGGAGCGCGACGGCGAACCTACCGAGATTTCCGCCACCTGGGTTCCGGCCGATGTCGCCGAAGGTACGGCCCTGGCGGAGTCGGCCGATCTGCGCCAAGGCATCCGGCGCTACGTGGAGAGTGCGGCCGGCGTCTCGCTGGATCACGTCATCGAGCACATCACCGCGCGCAACCCCACCGCAGAGGAACGCAAGCTCCTGGGCGTGAAGCCCTCGGCCGCGCTGCTGGCCGTGTACGCCGTCGCCTGTGATGCGACGGGCAAGCCGTGGGTGGTGGTGGAGACCGTACTTCCCGGTGATCTTCACGAGCTGGAAGACGCCTACCCGATCCGGTAACCCAACTTTCCTCACGAAGCCCGCTTGGTGCACTTGACTAACCAAGCGGGCTTCGTGCTTAATGTAGAAGCAACTTGGTCAGTCAAGCAGGCTGAGCAATCAAGAAGAGGAGTTGTTGCTTTATGGCTATCCAAGGCCCCATCCCCGTCCACTTCGGACAGGTCTTCCCGCACGGCTGCTTCATCGTCGGCGAGGTCGAGCAGGTCAAGGACTTCGACGCCTCGTCCAAGGGCCGCACCGTCTACGCCAAGGACAAGAACACCGGAGAACTGGTCTGGCAGGTCGCGGTCATGGACGCCGACCCCACCGTCAAGGCCGGCCAGAAGACGGTCTCGGTCAAGATCCTCTCCCCCATCCAGCCGACCGTTCCGGCCGCGCTGCCGGGCCTGCCGTTCGTGCCGGTGGAGTTCGACGGCATGACCGCCACCGCCTACGTCAATCAGAACACCGGACGCCTGGCCTGGTCCATCCGCGCCACCGCGATGCGCCCTCCCCGCACCGCGGCGACTCCGGCCAAGGCTTCGGCTGCGACGGCCGGTAAGGACGTGGCCGCGTGAGAGAGCACCTGCCCTACACCCGCGCCGTGGTGACCCTCGACGAAGACGGCACCCGGCTCGACACCTCGTTCCGCACCCCGCACCTGTCGGTCATGGCGCTGGTCGCCGATGGCGGACGGCCGTTCCTGCACCTGTCCTCCCGTGAAGCACAGGTGATCGTCTCCACCACCGGCGGCGGACCGGTCACCGAACAAGACGTGATGCTCGCCCGGCAGATCGCCGACGTCGCCGCGCGCTACCTGGCCGACTGCGAGCGCCTGCACACCGACCAGTCCACCCACCCCGACCAGGTCGACGCCTCCGAGCAGGGCAAGGCGGCCTGACACGTAAGCGGGGCCGCTGGAAGGTGCAACTTCCGGCGGCCCCTCGGTTCTCCCCAGACGCGAATCAAGAGAGGGCTCAAGCCTAATGTTCAAAAAACTGCCCGGTGACGAGGCGCGTACCCTCGTCACCACGACCCCCGATACCGCTGTGGTGTTCCGCCCGGCCGTGGTGCGTACCCCGGCCATCTTCACCATCACGATCTTCTTGTGGCGGCTGCTGGCCGGAATCGTTCGGCTCGTCTGGCGTCATCCGATCGCGGTGGCCGTGCTCGCCGTTCCCGCGGTGCTCGGTGTCTTGTACGGCTGGCGGCTCGCCGTGGTCGTCGTCGCCGTTCCGCTCTCGCTGCTGGCGCCGTGGCCGTTCTTCGATCGGGCCTCGTTCAACCGCTGGCTGGGCTGGCGGCTGCTGGCCTGGTGGCGGCTGGTGTGGGTGTATCGGCGGCACTGGCAACCGGTGATGATCGTCTCCGGTCTCGGCCGGAACCTGCGCGGCCGGGACTACCTGCCTCGCATCGTGCGCGTCACCTGCACCTCGTGGGCGGACCTGGTCACGGTGAAGATGATCAGCGGCCAGTCGGTCAAGGACTGGACCGACCGCATCGAGCACCTCGCTCACGGATTCGGTGCCACCTCGTGCCGGGTGACGGTGGCCCGGTCGGGCCGGTTGCTATTGGCCTTTCCCCGGCGTGACCCGCTGGCCATTCCCTTACCCGCCCTGCCCATCCCTGAGGTGGCGTCGGTCGGGCCGGTCGAGATCGGCCGGTGTGAGGACGGCACTCCATGGCGGCTCAAGGTCCACGGCACCCATGTCCTGGTGGCCGGCGCCACCGGAGCGGGCAAGGGCTCCATCATCTGGTCCACCATCCGTGGTCTGCTGCCTGCGGTGCGGGTGGGCCTGGTTCAGGTGGGGGCGCTGGATCCCAAGCGGATGGAACTGTCCTTCGGACGCGCCCTGTTCGGTGACCGCTACGCCGCGAGTCCTGCGGCATGTGCTGATCTGCTGGAAGCGGCGGTGGCTGTCATGCAGGAGCGGGCTGATCGATTCGCCGGCCTCCAGCGCTCCCACACCCCCACCGTTGAGGATCCGTTCGTCCTGGTGGTGGTCGACGAGGTGGCGTTCCTGACTGCCTACCAATCTGACAAGGGCCTCAAGCTGCGTATCTCGGCTGCGCTGGCGACGCTCACCACCCAGGGCCGCGCGGTCGGGTTCGGCGTGATGGCCGCGCTCCAGGACCCGCGCAAGGAGGTCATGAACGTCCGCAACCTGTTCCCCGACAAGATCGCCCTTCGCCTGGATGAGTCCGAGCAGGTGGACATGGTCCTCGGCGACGGCGCACGCGACCGCGGGGCACTGGCCGATCACATCTCGCCGGTTCCCGAGCAGGGGGCGGGCATCGGCTACGTCCGCCTGGAGACCTCACCCGACCCGATTCGCGCCCGTGCCGGCTACGTCTCCGACACCGACATTCGCGCCATGGTCGCCGACTTCGCCGAGGAGGCAACCCAGTGAAGATCATCATTCAGGGCACCCTCGCCGAGATCGACACCATCCCCTTCCGCCTCCTCAGCCCTCTGTCCGACTCCCCGCCGCTCTTTGAGCTGGTGCTCTCTGACCTGGTGAACATCCGGCTGCGCCGTGACCCCTACAGCGCTTCCTACCGCTTCACCGCCGACGTGCTCGCCCGAGAGGAGGACATGTGACCGACGCCCCCACCTCCCCATCCGCCCCCTCGCCGGACGGTTCCAACCGCACCTTGCCCCGCCTCATCCGCGACACCCTGCCCTTCGCCCTGGACGTCGCGGTGGAGGTCGCCAAGAACAACGGCGTCTGTATCCGCCCGATCGAGCTGCGGCGCCTAGACACCCACACCGGTATGACCGAGTCGTTCAACATCCCCTGCGGCGCCACCCAGGAAGCCAAGTGCCCACCGTGTGCCACGCGCAACAAGCAGCTGCGTAAAGCCCAGTGCCGCGAGGGCTGGCACCTGGAGGCCGAACCCGTCGCCGAACCTCACCCCTCCACCGACGACCAGAAATGGCTGATCGAGTTCCGGGCCGACGTGCAAGCCAAGCGGGACGAGGCCGAGAGGGACGGGGAGGACACGCTTGATTGGGACGAGGCGATTGCCGGGATCGATGCGGAGATCAACGCCGCTGGGATGCGCGGCAACGTCCTGGGCGGCCGGGCAACCCCGAAGCGTTCCCGCTCGACGAGGCGGCGTCAGGATGCGCCGGACCTGCCCAAGCGGGCCAAGCAGAACACCACCCTCGGACGAACCTTCATCGCCTCCGACGGCAAGGTCTACCGGCCATCCCTATTCATCACCCTGACACTTCCCTCCTACGGGCGCGTGCACAACGGCGTCCCGGTCAACCCGGCCACCTACGACTACGCGGCAGCAGCACGCGACGCGCTGCACTTCTCCAAGCTCGTCGACCGGTTCGTGCAGAACCTCCGGCGCGTGGCGGGCTACGACGTGCAGTACTTCGCCTCCGTCGAACCACAGAAGCGGCTCACCCCTCATCTGCACATGGCGATCCGCGGGACCATGCCGCGTGCAGAGGTCAAAGCGATCGCCGCCGCCACCTACCACCAAGTGTGGTGGCCATCCGTCGACGAGATCCGCTTTGACGATGACCACCTGCCCATCTGGGCGCAACGGGCCGAACGCGCTGAGCCCTACCCCGACGGGCAGGCCGGCGACTACCTCGACCCGATCACCGGTGAAGTGCTGCCCACCTGGAACGAGGCACTCGACCAGCTCGATGCCGACGAGGCGGCCGAACCGCTGCACGTGGTCCGCTTCGGCGCTCAAGCCGATGTTCAGGGCGTCCTGGCCGGATCGCCGGATGCCGACCAGTGCCTCATCTACCTGTCCAAGTACCTGACCAAGAACCTCGGCGACCCCCTCGACCCCGACGACGTCGCCAACCAGGCTCGTCATGACCACGCCACCCGCATGGTCGAAGCACTGCGCTACGAACCCTGCTCCCCGGCATGCGCGAACTGGCTCCGCTACGGAATCCAGCCCAAGGGCGCCAGGGCGGGCATGCTGCCGGGCCGATGCCGCGGCAAGGCACACAAGGCCGAACACCTGGGCTACGCGGGCCGTCGCATCCTGGTCTCCCGCAAGTGGTCGAACAAGACCCTGCGCGAACACAAGGCCGATCGTCGGGCCTGGGTGCTCGACATGCTCGGCCTGCCCGACGACACCGTGACCGACCCACACCGCTACGTCTGGCGGCCGGTCTCCTCCAAGGATCCCAACCGCACCCCGCTGGCCAAACGGCTGCTGCGCGAGGTCGCCAACCGTCAGCGCACCCGCGCACGCCTGATCGAACTCCAAGCCAGAGCAGACGGACGACCAATCGAGGGTCTTTCGGCAATCGGAGAGGCGGCCTGACATGGAACCACTGTTCTACCGGCCCAAGGATGCCGCCGTGATGCTCGGCATGAGCCGTACGGCTGTCTTTCGACTGATCAAGTCCGGCGAACTGAAGTCGATCAAGGACGAGGGATATCGACTGGTCCCCCGGTGGGCGCTTCACGAGTTCGCGCGTGCCCTGGAGGCCAAAGCAGGTCTCTCACATGACGAGGCGGCGTGATGGCGACCAGGAAGCCCAACGGCCGTTCTTCCATCTACCTCGGCAAGGACGGCAAGTGGCACGGGTGGGTCACTGTCGGGGTCAAGCCGGACGGTTCACCCGATCGCCGGCACCGTAAGGGCAAGACCCAAGCCGAGGTGACCGCCCGCGTTGCCAAGCTGGAAAAGGAGCGTGAGGCGGGCCAGGTCAGCAAGCCGGGCAAGGCGCCTACCCTCGCCGAGTGGATGGCCGAATATCTCGACGTGATCTGTGCACGGCTCGTCGCCTCGGGCACGATGGCTCCCCGGACGCTCGATGACTACCGGTCCAAGACAGAGCACTGGATCAAGCCGCTGCTCGGCCGTCACCGACTCGACAAGCTCACGCCTGAGCACCTCGACCAGGCGTATTCGACCATGCTGGAAAGCGGGCTATCGCCCAGCACAGTGCTCAAGATCCATCGCATTCTCTCCCGCGCGCTCAAGATCGCGATTCGCCGGAACAAGGTGGCCAAGAACGTCGCAACGCTGATCGACGCACCGGTGGCCAACGATCCTGACCTTGAGCCGCTGACCCGTAATGAGGCGCGCAAGGTACTGGAAGCCGCCAAGACCAGGCGCAACGCGGCGAGGTGGTCGGTCGCGCTGTCGCTCGGGATCCGCCAGGGGGAGGCGCTCGGACTGCGGTGGTCGTTCGTCGACCTGGAAACCGGTGTGATCAAGGCGTGGTATCAGGTACAGCGCAAGCCATGGGAACACGGCTGCGACAACCCCCACGAGTGCGGCAAGGAGTGGCATCGCTGGCCGTGCAAGAAGAGGTGCACCGAGCACAAGCACCGGTCGGACTGCGCCAAGGCATGCAAGAGGCACGGTCACGTCTGCCCGAAGCGCACATGTCCGAAGGACTGCACCGGTCACGCCGATCGCTGCCCCAAGCGCACGGGTGGCGGCATGATCTTTCGTCAGCGCAAGGGCCGGAGCAAGCTCACCCTTCAATGTCCCCCCGAATTGCTGCCTTTCCTGCGGGCTCATCGCGACGCACAGGCGGCCGAACGGGAAAAGGCGGGAGATCTGTGGGAAGAACATGATCTCGTGTTCACCACCCGGCACGGCAAACCGATGGAACGGAGCGAGGACTACAAGGCGTGGAAAGCGCTCCTGAAGCGGGCGGGCGTTCGTGACGCACGACTCCACGACGCTCGTCACACGGCCGGAACACTCCTTGTGGAACAAGGTGTGCATATCCGCGTCGTACAGGAGATCCTCGGCCACGCGCGGGTGACCACCACCGAGCGCTACACCCACGTGGCCGGCGCGTTGATGCAGGACGCGAGCACCCGTATGGGAGCCGCCCTCTGGGGCGACGCGTGAGAACTGCAACCCAAACTGCAACCCTGACAGGGTTCAGAGATCAAAAAGGCCCTCTCCCCGTATCGCGGGAGAGGGCCTCTGATCTGCGGAGGCTCGGGGATTTGAACCCCGGATGGGCGGTAAACCCAAACCGCATTAGCAGTGCGGCGCCATAGACCTGACTAGGCGAAGCCTCCTGGTTGCCGTTCGGCTCAGCACAGAGTACCGGCCATCAGGCAAGGCGGCAAAGTGGTTGACGATCGCGTCTCGGGCAAGAGTTGGGGGAGAGTTATCCACAAGTGGTGGATAACTCTTCCCGCCCCTGTGGACAAACTGAGGAGTCCCCAGCTGAGCACGGTGGAAATCCTGTGGATTCCCAGTTCGCGAGACGCTACATCTCAGCAAGTGAACACCATTGAGGCCTCTCACCGCCTGCCGGGACGGGAGAGGCCTCGGGTGGCCACGGAGATCAGGCGGCCGGGTTGGCCTCGCCCTCGATCTCAATCTTGATCTTCTTGCCGACCAGGACGCCGCCGGTCTCCAGCGCCTGGTTCCAGGTCAGGCCGAACTCCTCGCGGTCGATCTCGGTCTTGATCGAGAAGCCCCAGACGTCCTGGCCCCACGGGTTGGTGCCGGCGCCGCCGTACTCGACGGTGAGCTCGACCTGCTTGGTGACGTCGCGGATGGTGAGGTCGCCGACAAGGGTGAACTCGTCACCGGAGTGACCGAGGACGCGGGTGCTGCGGAAGGTCAGCTCCGGGAACTTGTCGACGGAGAGGAAGTCGTCGCTGCGCAGGTGGTTGTCACGGTCGGGAGCGCCGGTGGTGATGCTGATGGTCTTGATCGAGAGCTCCGCGGAGGAGTCCAGGGGGTTCTCGGCGATGGTGACCGAGCCGGCGAACTCGTTGAACTGACCGCGAACCTTGCTCACCATCATGTGCTTGACGACGAAGCCGATCTGGGTGTGGGCGACGTCCAGAGCGTAGGTGCCCGGGGCGGGGATCTGAAGGTTCTCCCAGGTCCGAGTGGTCATTTTTCTGCTCCCGAAGAGATGCTTACTGGGTGGATGCTTGCGACAACAGATTTCTACAGGAGGAATATTCCTCTCGTCAACTACTGTCCGGTAGAGTGGTGAGCGTGAACCACTTCGACGACTCCCGGCTGACGGCGATGGGCCTCCTTGCCGAGGTCTACACCGGCATCTCAGCGAAGACGCATGAGTCCTTCGTCGCCGCGAAGCTCTCAGAGATCGACTTCGAGACGTTGATCAGGCTGGCGCGCTCGCCACAGCGGCGGCTGCGCATGAGCGACCTGGCGGCACAGACGGGGTTGTCCACGAGCGGGACGACCCGGGTCGTCGACCGGCTGGAGCGCGAGGGACTGGTCACGAGGCAGGCGTGCTCCAGCGACCGGCGGGCCTCCTACGCGGCCATCACCGAGGCGGGCGCCGACCGGTTGGGCGGCGTTCTCCCGCAACACCTGATCGACATCGACACCTGGTTCACCGGGCTTCTCACCCCCACGGAGCTCGACACCTTCCTCGACGCCCTGAGGACCATCCGCGACGCCGTACGACCGTGCGCCACCGCGGGAGCGGAGGACCGCCGGCCCGAGGCGGAGGGGACCGCGCTCAGCCCGTCCGAGTGAAGCATCCATATCCGCGTGAGGCGTCCACAGGGGATCGATGGACGCGTCCATAAGAGACGTCCATAAGAGATCGGTGGCGGGCGGGGAGCGTGCCGGCCGCCTCAGATCTGCGGTTCCAGATGCCGCGGTTCGGAGGTGAGGTCACCCCGGAGCTTGGCCATCCCCCGGGAGACCGTGCTCTTGACCGTCCCGACGCTGATGCCCAGGGCCTTGGCGATCTCCGGCTCGGTCATGTCCTCGTAGTAGCGCAGGACGACGGCGGTCCGCATCCGGGTGGGCAACCGGTCGAGGGCCTGCTCGACGCGCTCGGGCAGGTGCTGGGCGCTCGCGACGACCGGCTCGGGGAGCTCGCTCGACGGATACTCCTCCAGCTTGCGCCGCCGCCACCAGGAGATGTTGATGTTGACCATCGCCCGGCGCACGTAGCCGTCCAGGGCGGTGCGGTCCTGGATGCGATCCCAGGCGAGGTAGGTCTTCACCAGCGCCGCCTGCAACAGGTCCTCGGCGTCGCTCGGGTGCCCGGTGAGCCGGTGGGCGGCACGCAGCAGCGCCGGGCCGCGAGCAACGACATACTCGCGGAACTCCTCGTCGGTCCCGCCGGCCACCGCGATCACCAGCCTGTGCTCCAGGTGCGTATGGTGGCCAGAATCGCAGCCAGAACCCATACTGCGGCTGAACCGAAATCTATATTTCATCCCATCAACGGTAAAGATCAGATTCGATGGGCGATGGAGCCTACAAGAAGCCTTAGATAGCGGTTTGTCATCGGGCGGACACCAATGCGTTCTACCAGGGAGGGGAACTTTAGTACCCGGTTGGACACCTGCCGTGATTATTGGCGGAGCGGACAGCGGGATTCCGCGAAGCGTGTGACGCTGGCTGCGACACCTTGCAGAACTGGGGAGCGACGATGCCCTATCGCAGCGCCGATCGCCGCCGTACGCTGGCGGCCGCCGCGCTTGGCCGGACCGTCCAGGAGCCCGGTCCCCTCCCCGCGGAAGGCGAGCTCTTCCACGCGGTCAGCGGCACGATCCTCGACGTCAGCCCGCACCTGATCGTCATCGACACTCCGGACGGCGACGAGGAGCGGCTCGTCATCGCACCGTGGGCGACCGCCTGGCGTGGGGAGGCCGTCAGCCCCGCCAACCTCTCCCCCGGATCCAATGTGATCATCAAGGCGTTACGGGCCGGCCGGGTCGCGGACCGGATCTGGGCGGACATCACCAGGATCACCGGAGTGATCCAGTCGATCGGTTCCGAGGGCAAGGACCACACCGTGGAGCTGTACTGCGGGCCGCACCGCGGGCGGCGCACGATCGTCATCCCCTACCGGTCCTCCGGGCGGCTGCGGGTCAGGCACCCTCAGTTCGAACCCGGTTACCTGTTCGACGCCATCGGGGTCCGTGAGGACGGCACGGCACTGGCGCGGCTGCCCGCGACCTCGCAGCCGCCCTACCGGTGGACGGCCGTGCCGCCACCGCCCCCCGGCTACGTCGGCGTGCAGTCGCGGATCTCGGGCACGGCCACCTGGTCGGACACCTTCGACGACGGGGAGCAGGGGGTGGCCTACCCCATGCTGGAGCGGGCCGACACGGCGTGCGACGACACCGGGGTGTCCTGCGCCGGCCTGCCCTACCTGGCGCTGGGATCGATGCTCAACGTGCGCAACGTGTGCGCCGGACGCACCTCGGTCCTGCCGATCGTGGCGTGCGGCTGCCTGGCCGGCCGGTTCTGCGACCGGTGCCTGGAGTGCGGCACCTCGCCGCGCGGCCGGATCCTGGAACTGTCCCCGAGCTCCTTCGTGGAACTCGGCGGAGACCTGACCACCGGGTGCTTCAACGCCCGGCTTGGAATGGGGTGACACAGATGCTGACGACGATCGCCGCCGCGCAGTTGCCGGTCGTGTTCCTGCTGCTGGCCGCGGGTACGGTCGCGAAGATCTGGACGGTCGCGCGCGAGGCCGAACCGGGCACGCTGAGCAGGCTGGGACCGGCCGTGCTGGTGCCCGAGCACTGGCGCGCGCCCGCGATGCTGGGCTGCGCGCTCGGAGAACTGTTCCTGGTGAGCGGGCTGTTGCTGACCGGCCACCCGTCCTTCCGGTGGGGGATCTCCGGGTTCTTCGCGGTCTCCACCTACGTCCTGTGGGAGCTGCGGCGCCGCCGCCCGGACGTGGGCTGCGGCTGCTTCGGCGAGGTGAGCGCGCTCCCGGTGGGACGGCGGTCGCTGGGACGCACCATGGTGCTGACGGCCATGTCCCTGGGACTGGTCTGGACGCCGGAGATACCCGGCTGGGCGGCGATGGCGGACCTGACGTGGGCGCACGCGCCGGCCGTGCTGGCGGGACTGCTGGTGCTCGCCGCGCTCTCGCCGGAGATCGAGGAGACGGTCGCCAGGCTTCGCTACCGGGCACCCTGCGAGCAGCGCCGCCTCGACCCGGCCGCCGCGCTCGGGCGGCTGCGGTCGAGCGCGGTCTGGCGCTCGCACGAGGAAGTGCTGTCGAGCAAGGATCCGGTCGACAGCTGGCGGGAGCTGTGCTGGCGGTTCTTCGTCTATCCGGGCAACAGCCACGCGGGCGACCCCGTCGACGTGGTCTTCGCGATCTATCTGAGCGGGCGGCACCCGACGGTGCGGGTCGCCATGGTCGGCTCTGACGGGCAGCCGGTGAAGACCGGAACTCTGCCGGAATCTCTGCCGATATCGGCTGGACACTAGAGAACCCTAGATTTTCCTAGGGCAGCATGATTGAGCTCTATATGGCTCTCTAGCTTCCCCACTAGAGAGCCATATAGAGGGCTAGGGTCTCCCTCACATCATATCGAACAAATGTTCAGTCAGACCGGTTGTGACCGCAGGAACTTTCCGAAGTGCGGCACGGTGAACGCGATCAGCCCGCGTTCCGCGCTGTAGATCAGGCCCTTCTTGATGAGGCTGTCGCGAGCCGGGGAGAGACTCGACGGTTTGCGGCCGAGCCCCTCGGCCACCTCGGCGGTGGCGACGGGCTCGTCGCCGATGGCGGCCATGGCGTGCATGTAGTCACGCTCGGCGGGGGTGGCCCGCTCGTAGCGGCTGCCGAAGAAGCCGACCGCGAGTTCCTCCTCGGCCTCCGGCGCGGAGACCCTGATGTCGTCGGCGGTGATCGGGCTGCGCAGCGCCAGGTCCCAGGCGACCTTGCCGTACGCCTGGACGAAGTAGGGGTAGCCGTCGGCGGCCACGTAGAGGGCGTCGAGGGCGTCCTGGGTGAACTCCACGCCCTCGCTCTCGGCCGGGGCGATGAGCGCCAGGTCGGCCGCCTCGCGGTCGAGACGGTCGATCCTGGCGTAGCGGAAGAGCCGCTCGGAGTAGCTCTTGCTGGCCGACAGCACGCTGGGCAGGTGCGGCAGCCCCGCGCCGACCACGATCAGCGGGCCACCGCTCTGGGAGAGCTCGTGGCAGGCCGCGCAGAGCGCCGAGACGTCGGGGGCCTGCACGTCCTGCATCTCGTCGATGAACAGCGCGATGCCGACGCCCAGGTCGGTGGCGACCGCGGCGGCGTCGACGAACAGCTCGGTGAGGTCGATCTCCAGGTCTCCGGAGTCGGCGCGCCCCCGCCCCGCGGGCACGTCGATCGCGGGCGACCAGTGCGAGGTGCCCTTGGCCGCGGACGGGTCGCGCATCGCGAACGCCTTGAGCACGCCGAGGAACTCCTCGATGCGCTCGGGCGCCCGATGTCTCGGGGCCAGCTCCCTGACCGCCATGTGCAGGGCGGCGGCCACCGGGCGCCGGATCGACTGGTCGGGCCTGGCCTCGATCTTGCCGGTGCCCCACAGCCGCTGCATGGCCATCGACTTGAAGGTGTTGAGCAGAACGGTCTTGCCCACGCCGCGCAGCCCGGTGACCACCATGCTGCGCTCGGGGCGGCCTCGGGCCACCCGTTCCAGAACGATCTCGAACTGCTGTAGCTCGCGGTCGCGACCGGCGAGCTCGGGGGGGCGCTGTCCGGCACCGGGAGCGTAGGGATTGCGCACGGGGTCCACGCTCTCGGACTTTATGACGGGATATAGCGGTCGGCTTAGAATTCCGTAGAAAGTGCTACGGCGTGTCGCGCCGCGCTCCACCGGCGACCGGGGAAGCGGGGGGTGCGCCGTCGGCGGCACCGCGAGCATCGCCATGGCACACCCCTTCACCTGCAGGAACGTCAGCCCGAACCCGTGTTCGATCCCGTGCCCATGACTGTAGCGCGGGTTCGAACACAGGCGCGATACGTTTCGATGAAAAGCCTTCCCAAGGAATGTGCGCCCCCACGCCGAGCCGTCGCGAACCGGACCGTAGCCGCACAGAGCCGTGCGAGTGACTCACGGGGACGGGCAGGGACGCACAAGGGACGCACGAGGGACGGGCAGGGACGCACGGGGGACGGCGACGGGGACGTCTGAGGGCGTGTGGGGACGAGACGCAGGCACGGGCGCGTGCGAGCCGTTCGAAGGTGACGGCACCTGTGGACCCGGCGGCGTGTGCGGGCGGCTCAGTCCCGGACGGTGAGCCCCATCGAACGCGCGGTGCCGGCGACGATCTTCTCCGCCTGGTCCAGGTCGGCGGTGTTGAGGTCGGGCAGCTTGGTCCTGGCGACCTCCCTCAGCTGCGCGCGGGTGATCACGCCCGCCGCCTGGTGTCCGGGGCGGGGACTGCCCCCGTCCAGGCCGATGACCCGGCGGATCAGCGAGGCCGTGGTGGGCATCTTGATCGCCAGTTCGAACGAGCGGTCCTCGAACACGGTGACGACGACGGGGACGACGAACCCCCGCCGGTCCTGGGTGGCCGCGTTGTACCGGCGGCAGAACTCCATGAGGTTCAGGCCCAGCGGGCCCAGGTCCTTGCCCACGGCGGCGGGACCGGCCTCACCGGCCTGGAGCTGCAGTTTCGCGGTCCGGCTGACCTTCTTCTTCGACATGCCCGCCAAGCTAAAGTCTCCCGTAACTGGAGACTCAACGGAATAATCGAGGCCATGAGCTACACGATCGGACAGCTCGCCAGGCTCTCCGGGCTGCCGGTGAAGACGATCCGCTTCTACTCCGACATCGGGGTGCTCCCCGAGCGCGGCCGCACCCGGAGCGGTTACCGCCTCTACGGCGACGAGGACCGCGGGCGGCTGGAGCTCGTCAGGACGCTGCGCGAGATCGGCGTGGACCTGGCGACCATCAGGTCGCTCGGCGACCGCGACCTGGGCGAGGTGCTCTCCCTGCACCTCCGTACGGTGGAGACGCAGATCAGGGCGCTGCAGCGGACCCGGGCGGTGCTCAGGGTCACCCTGGAGCGGGACGAACCCACCGACGACGACCTGCGCCGGCTCAACGCCCTCGGGCGGCTCGGCGCGGCGGAGACGGCGGCGCTGGTGAACGAGTTCGTCGACGAGGTCGCCGGCGAGAACGCCGCCAGGCAGGAGTGGCTCGGCAGCCTGCGCGAGGCCATGGCGCCCGACCTGCCCGACGAGCCGGGCATCGAACAGCTCGACGCCTGGCTGGAGCTGACCGAACTGCTCGCCGACGACGGTTTCCGCGCCGCCCTGCGCGAGATGGGCGGCGACTTCTGGGAGAACGCCGACGGGATCGACGTGGCGGCCTGGCACGAGGCCAACACCCTGGTCACGAAGACGGCCCTGGCCGCGGCGCGGGACGGGGTGGCCCCGGAGTCGGAGGCCGCCGCGCCCGTCGTGGCCGAGCTCGTCGCGATCCTGGCCGGAGCGCAGAGGCGAACCCCGGAGTCGGTCGTACGGGACTACGCGGAACACGACCCGCGCGCCGGGCGATACTGGGAGCTGGTGGCTGTGGTCAACGGCACGCCCTGGCCACCGGAATCCGTGATCGCCCACGAGTGGATCGCCGCGGCGTCCGCCTCTCACCTCGGATAGCCGGTCACCTACAATAGCTTTTTGTCGCTTTTGTCCGTTTTTCTGAGGGGCGGCCGTGTCAGATTCCAGATTCATGATCCGCACGCGGGCTGTGCTCGCGACGGCCGTCGGCTGCCTGGCGGCGGCCTCGTGTGGCACGGCCGCCTCCCAGCCCACCCCGGCCGCGCCTCCGGCCACCTCGGCGCCGATCTCGGCGTCCTCGTCCGCCACCGGTGCGGCCGCCCCGGATCCGCCCGTGACACCGACGCCCGGCCCGTCCACCACCGCGCCACCCACCGCGTCGCCGACCCCGACGGGCCCGCCGGCGTTCTCCGCGGAGGTCTCCCGCATCCCCCGTGAACGGCTCAAGTACTCGTGGCGGCCCGGATGCCCGGTCCCGGTGAGCGACCTGCGGCTGATCACGATGACCTACTGGGGCTTCGACGACAAGCCCCACACCGGCGAGCTGGTCGTGAACAAGGCCGCGACCGACGACATCGTCGCCGTCTTCCGCCGCCTGTACGACTGGCGCTGGCCCATCTACAAGATGCGGCTCGTCGACGTCTACAAGGCCGACGACTTCGCCTCGATCGACGACGACAACACCTCGGCCTTCAACTGCCGCCCCGCGGAGGGGTCGAGCAGCTGGTCCAGGCACGCCTACGGCCTGGCCGTCGACATCAACCCGCGCGAGAACCCGTACATATACGCCAACGGCACGGGGTCCCACAAGAACGCCCGCAAGTTCTTCAAGCGCCCCGTCCGGGCTCCCGGAGTGATCAACCCGGGCGACCGCGTGGTCAAGGCCTTCCAGCAGAGAGGCTGGGAGTGGGGCGGCTACTGGTCCGGCATCAAGGACTACCAGCACTTCTCCAAAGGCGGGAACTGAGCCCGGGGGAAGCGCTCGCCCGGTGGCCCCGGGCCGTTGCCCGAGGGGGCGTCGGCAGGGGCCCGGCTCAGCCGTACGCCGGTGAGACGTCGGCGGGCTGGAGCAGGTCCCAGCGGTTGCCGTACAGGTCCCGGAAGACGACGACCCGGTCGTAGGGCTCGCTGCGCGGGGCCTCCTCGAAGACGACGCCCGCAGACAGCAGCCGCTCGTAGTCGCGGGCGAAGTCGTCCGTGTACAGGAACAGGCCGACCCTGCCGCCGGTCTGGTCCCCGATCCGGGCCTCCTGCTCGGGACCGTCGGCGCGGGCGAGGAGCAGAGCCGTCTCCCGGGCGCCGCGGGGGCGGACGGTCACCCAGCGCTTCCCGCCGCCCAGCGGCGTGTCCTCCAGAAGCTCGAAGCCGAGGACGTGGAGGTAGAAGCCGATGGCCTCGTCGTAGTCACGCACGACGAGAGCGGTGAGCCCGAGGTAGGACCGCGGCCCGGGCCTCTTCAAGGGCCGTCCCCCGCCGGCAGGCCGGCACGGGCGGTCTCCTGAAGCCTGGTGATCGTCAGGACGACCCGGGCGGCGAGCACGCCCGTGACGATCGGCAGCGGGACGCAGGCGACCAGGGCGACGGTCGCGCACGCGCGGATCGGCCGCGGAAGGCGAACGGGCGCGAAAAGCGCGCTCGGGTACACGCTCGGGTGCATGGGAGTCCTTCGACGAGGATCGAGATGGCCAGTATGCAGGATCAGGACATGGCGCCATCGATGCTTTTCCGCCGGCCGGCTGTCCCCTCCGCCACTTGCGTCTCCCCGGTGGTCAGGGACGGAGGAGGAGACCCCCGACGACCGGGCGGCGTTCGCGTCTCCCCGGTGGCCGGGGGGCGGGAGTGCGCGGCCGTGCCCTGATGCATCATTGGTCCATGACGGCCGGGGACGGGGACGGATGGGCTCGGTGCGATCTCGGGCACCGGCACTGGGGGGTGCACGGCGCGGCCGGCCTGCTCGCCGTCCACCACGACGCCGCGGACGGCCCCCGCGTCCTGATGCAGAAACGTTCCGCGTGGAGCCACCACGGCGGCACCTGGGGGCTGCCGGGCGGTGCCCGCGACAGCCACGAGGACACGATCGACACCGCCCTGCGCGAGGCCTTCGAGGAGGCCGCGCTGGACGGCACCGGCCTGCGGGTCCAGGGCGTCTACCTCGACGACCACGGCGGCTGGTCCTTCGAGACCGTGATCGCCGAGGCCGCCGAGCTGCTGCGCGCGATCCCCGCCAACACCGAGAGCGACGCCCTGCGCTGGGTTCCGGCCGAGGAGATCACCACCAAGAACCTCCACCCCGGTTTCGCCGCGACCTGGCCGGTCGTCGGCCTCGCGCTCGCCCCCTCCCTCGTCGTCCTCGACGTCGCCAACATCGTGGGCGCCCGCGCCGAGCACGGCTGGTGGCGGGACCGCGCGGGGGCGGCGGCCAAGCTGCTCGCCGAGGTCGGCGCGCGTGCCGCCGACGGCCGGCTGACCGCGCCCGACCGCACCCCGGTGCTGGCCCGCTGGTTCCCCCGGCTGGCCGCGGTCGTCGAGGGCGCCGCCCGCGACACCGCTCCCGCGCCCGGTGTCTCCGTGATCGCCGCACCGGGCAGCGGGGACGACGCCGTCGTCCAGGCCGTGCGGGACGCCCGCCCCTGGGAGCGCGTCCTGGTCGTCACCGCCGACCGGGGGCTGCGCGAGCGGGTCACGGAACTGGGCGCCGAGGTCATCGGGCCCCGCCGGCTGCTGGCGCAGTTGTGATGTCCCGCGTGGAACGTGGAACAGCGACGCGGTATCGCACGGCGAGGGGCGTGTCCGAGCTTCGGGCCGACCCGCGCACCCGGGAGGTCAGGCCCGGGACGGCTCCGGTTCCGGTTCTGGTTCCGGCTCCGGCTCCGTAAGGTCAGGCCCGGGACGGCTCCGGCTCCGGGAGCGGCACCGGTTTCAGATCTCGGGTGGCCCGGTGGAACAGCCAGTAACTCGCCGCGGCGACGGCGAGGAAGAGCAGCCTGGCCGGCCCGGGGATGTCCAGGACGAGCAGGCCGTCGCTGAGCGAGTGGAGCGTGGCCGCCGCGACGAAGGCGGCGACGACGGGCAGGGTCACGGCCGCGCGCCCCCTGACCTGCCAGGCCCCGAAGGCCACCGCGCAGACCAGGCCGGTCCAGACGAGGTGGCTGAAGGGGGTGCTGAGGCCGCGCAGGAGGAGGACCGTACCCGCGCCCACGGCGCCGTCATGGTTGGCGATGCTCTTCCAGGCGTAGGCCATCGACTCCATGATCGCGAACCCGGTCGCGCAGGACAGGCCGAGCGCGACCCCCGCGGCCTTGGTCAGGTGACGGCCGGTGAGCGCGACCGCGAGGGGCGGGACGAGTTTCGCGGGTTCCTCGATCCAGCCGACCCGCAGGATCGAGGTGCTGTTCTTCTCGGAGATGAAGAGCGCGTCGAAGTAGCCGCCGAGCAGGAGGGCGACGCCTCCGCCGAACAGGAACATGCCCATCAGCGTCATGGGCGGCACGCTGGTGGCGACGTGGATACGGTCGTGGATGGCGAGCAGGAGGGCGAGGGGCCCGGCCGCGGCCCCGTAGAAGAAGGCCGCGGGCAGGAGCGCCTGGTTACCGGCCGCCTGCATCATGGCGATGAGCGAGAAGGACAGAACGATCAGGGCGATCCACACCTTGAACCATCGATGCCGATAGAAGCGCAAATGGTCTCGCATGGTAAGTAATTCCCCGTTACGTTTGCCCTAGATTCGGGCGATTTGTCGATATTTATCTAAATATCGACTCCGCCACGATGACGGCGCCGATGACCATGAACACCACGGGCACCAGCCACGCCCCCGCCCGCTCCACCAGGGCGACGACCTTCCTGTGCGAGCCGAGCCAGGAGGCAGCCGCGCACCAGACCGCGACGAGCACCGCGAACACGGCCACCGTGACGGCGCTGGACGCGGGGCCGATCGTGCGGAACATCGGGGTGTAGACGGAGATGTTGTCGGCCCCGTTCGCGATGGTCACCCCCGCGATCGAGAGCACGCCCGAGGCGATCCGGGGCGCCCCGTCGTCGCCGTCCTTCCCGGCGCTCCAGGCTTTCCATGCCTTGACCAGCCCCCACACCCCCATGCCGAACGGCACCAGGCCGAGCAGTCCCACCCAGCGGTCCGGCACCACCGCGAGGCCGAGCGCCGCCGCCGCCGAGACGGTCACCAGTGCGGCGATGCCCGCGTACTGGCCCACGACGACCTGCCAGGGGCGGGGAACGCCTCCCGCTCTGGACGCAAGGAAGAGCACCGTCAGAATGACGATGTCGTCCACGTTGGTACCGGCGAAGACGACGGCGGCCGTGCCGATCGTTTGAATCACGCGCGCATTATGTCGTTCCCCTTCCAGGTGCGCGATGACCGTGGTCAGCCGAGAGCCGCGGGCGTTATGATCACTTTCATCCGCTCTCGCCAGTCCCCCGGAGACCGCACGTGGGCTATCCGCCGCAGTACGGCCAGCCGCCGCGGGGCGAGACGGGGCGAGGGCTGGCCGTGATGGTCGTCATGGCCGTCGGTGTGGCCATCGGGGCCGTCGTCACCGTCTTCATGGTCTTCAACCCTCCCTCGTCACCGCCGAGCACGGCGACTCCGACGCGCGGTGGCGAGCACTCGGAGACCTCGGTCCGCCAGGCCGTCCAACCGGCGCTCGACGCCTACAGCAGCGGGTTGTACGGCGACTTCTGGGACCTGTGGGCCACCGAGGCGCAGGGGCTGATCGCCCGGGAGGAGTATGTGAGGCTGTTCGAGATCTGCCCCCCGATCCTGCCCAACTCCCCGCTCACCATCGCCGGCGTCACGATCACCGGCGACATCGCCAGGGTCCAGGCGACCCGGCTCGACGACTCGACGGACTTCGACTTCGTCTTCGAGGGCGGTACGTGGCGGTACGAGCCCTCACCCGAGGAGCGGCTCACCTACCAGGCCCCGGTCGACCAGATAGCCGAGCAACGGCGGGCCATGGGATTCTGCGGCGCGGTCGCCCCCACCCCCGCCCCCGGTGCGCCCACACCCACTCCTTCCATCACTCCCTCCGTGCCCACCGCCCCCTCGGCGCCCACCGTTCCTTCGAACCCCGCCGTTCCTTCGAACCCCACCGTTCCCACCGATCCCGCCACTCAGCCGCCCGGGTTCCTGTAGCGATGACCTTTGGCCCAGAAGTGCTGCCATAATCGACAATTCACAGCTACTGTCGAACGCATGGCCCACTCCATGCCGGCATGGCGAGACGGCACAGGATCGGAAAAACCATCATCGAATGATCACGATGGCGCCAGACAAGAGTCGGATTCGGTTCCGCTGTGGCTGGCCCATCTCCAGCTCAGAGAAGGACAAAAGGCAATCGGCACGCCAGCTTCCGATACATCTATCACCATAGAGCTGGATAAAGCGGATTATGAGGCGCTTTCCCGTAAGGCGCGCCTGACCGGAAACCGGATCGCCGACGTGCTCCACGCGGCCGTCCAGCGAGAGATCGGCAACAAACCCCACGTGATCACCCTGATGCACCGCTGGAACCTGCATCGCGAAGACCTCGACACGGCGGCCGCCTCCCTCGGGGTCGACCAGCTCTCCGAGGCGGAGTGGGGCCAGATCGGCATACGCCGTTTCCGGAGGCGCTGACTCATGCTTCCCGGTCGAGTGCTCGACGTGAGCGCACTGGTCGACATCGCGGTGGCGAAGACCGAATACTCCCGGAGCGTCGCCGCCATGTGTCTCTTCCGCGGCGGCGGGATATGCGTCCCGGCCACCAGCCTCGCGGCCGTCCTGTCCATCTCCCCGCTCTCGACCCAGGAGGAGCTGTTCGAGCTCGTCACGACACCCGGCGTGAGGATCGACGACTTCACCCACGGGAAGGTGGGGGACATCGCGGAGATCCTCGACGGATCGCGCGACATCACGGCCGGACACGTCGTCTGGTGTGCCCGCGCCACCCACTGGCCCATCCTCACCGATCGCGGGGCGGAGCTCATCCAGTACGACCAGAACATCGGGATCGACCCCCTGCCCTAGCGACCTACGCTCCCGGTGGCCCACGGTGTTCTCGGTGACCACGGCCCTCGCGAGGCACGGACCGCGGAAGAGGCCGGGCACCCATACCTTTCCCGTCGAAAACGATGCCAAATATCGTCACGCGCACGATCGATTTTCGGGGCCGCGGCTTTCACACTGGAAGAGTGACATTCCAGATGAGGCGCATCAAGCTAGACATTCCTGACGGACCAGAATACGACCAGGTGCGCGATATGCACGATCACACGGTCACGGTGTTCGCGTCCACGGAGATCAACGGCGAACGTTCCCTGAAAATCGGCAGCCGGACTTTGCTGCTGAGGAAGGTGGGGGTGGACGAGGACGACGAGGGGCCGATGGACGTCTATCGAGCCGAGTCGATTTCGGAGCCCTCTTACTGACTCTTACCGAGGAGCCCCCTTACCGAAAGGCTCACCGAGGGAGCCTCCTGGGGAGCAGGCCTGCCGAGGGATCGTCCTGAACGGTCGCCCCGGCGCTCCGTTCGCCTCGCGTCCCGGGGCGCCGCGCCCCCGCTCGTCCCCGCGCCTCGGTGCCCCCACGCCGGTGGCCGCTTCCGGACCGGCGGTGCCCGGCCCCGGACCTGTGCGCCCGCCGTGGGGGACGTCGTGGCGGTACGCCACGGAGGCACACCGCGAGGGATGTCCGGGCGGGGAACGCGTGAGAGTACGCCGTTCCAACGGGGGAACTCGTGAGGGAAACGTGCACGCCCGTCCAGCGCGGGCCCGTCCAGCACGAGGAGTCCCGAACCGATGCGCATCACCTTCGCCACCGAAGCGGCACCCGGCAGCCAGAACGCGGACACCGGGAATGCCGGAAACCCAGGGAACACCGGGAACACCGGGAACACCGAGAATGTCGAGAACGCCGAGAACGCCGGGAAAGCCGGAAACACGGCGGGCAACGACGGCAACGAGGACTTCTTCGGGGCGACCCCGGACGCCTTCGTCCTCCTCGACGGCGCGGGCATCCCGGCGGGGGCGGAGTCCGGGTGCGACCACGGCGTCAGCTGGTACGTCCGTTCCCTGGGCTCGACCCTCCTCGCGGGCATGACGCAGGACACCGGAACGCTCACGGAGATACTCGCGAACGGGATAAAGGCCGTCGCCTCCCTCCACGACTTCGTCTGCGACCTCACCCATCCCGGCTCGCCGTCCGCCACGGTGGTCATGGTCCGCCGTACGGAGGGCGACCTGGACTTCCTCGTCCTGGCGGACTCCGTCCTCGTCCTGGATGTGACCGGCCAGGCGGAGCCGACGGTCGTCTGCGACGACCGGGTGGATCAGATCGGCAGGGCGCACCGGTCGACCATGGACGGCCTCGCCTACGGAAGTTCCGAGCGCGTCACCGCGCATCGGGAGTACGTGGAGACCATGCGGGGCCACCGCAACCGCGAGGGCGGTTTCTGGATCGCCGCCGTCGACCCGCTCACCGCCGAGCAGTCGCTCACCGGCACGCTCCCCGCCCACCGGGTACGGGCGGCCGCCCTGCTCAGCGACGGAGCCTCCCGGCTCGTCGACCAGTTCGAGCTGGCCACCTGGCGTGAGGCCCTCGACACCCTCGAACGCTCCGGCCCAGGAGAGCTGATCCGCCGGGTCCGCGAGGCGGAGCACACCGACCCCGAGGGCTCCCGCTGGCCCCGGACGAAAATCCACGACGACGCGACGGCCGCCTACTGCCTGTTCGGCTGACCCCCGGTCGGCCGGCCCCCGGCCCGCCGGCCCGCGGGGCAGGTGATCATCCGATGCCCCTCACCCGGACGGCGCCGGGCCCTCCAGATGGCGGAACAGCTCGTGCGCCGAACCGATGCTCGCGCGCAACGCCTGCTCCAGCTCGTCGGCCTCGCCGGTGAGGTGCCCGATCTCGGGCATGCTCAGGCCGTCGGCCCCCGATTCGGCGAGCAGCTCCTCGTAGCGGGGCAACCGCTCCACCAGCGCCTCGATCTGGCCGCGGGCCCGGTAGGCACGTTCGGCGTCGGCGACATGGGCCGCGTAACGCTCGAGCGCCTCGACCCTCGCGGTGACGGCGCTCTCGCTGTCGGCGAGCACGCGCTCCAGCGGCTTCATCACGGCCGCCACCTCCGGGGTGACCCCGCCCCGCATGAGATCGCGGTGTTCTCCACGAAGGGCGGACAGCTTGGCCAGCAGGCGCGCGACCTCCCATTCCTGTGGAGGCAGCATGACGGCGTTCCGTACGTCGTCGAGCAGTCCCTCGGCGTTGACGCGCGATCGCAGGACGGAGTCGACCGCCAGCCGCGCCCGGCCGAGCAGGCGGCCCGCAGCGGCGTCGAAGTCGTCGGGGAGAAGATAGGAATCGCGGTAGCGGTGCGCGAGCTCGAACAGTTCCTGCTCCGGGCTGCCGCTCTCCTCGGAATCCCTCGCGGCCCTGATCGCCGCGAAAACGAAGTACGCGAGCATGATGAGCATCAGGATTCCGAGCCCGGCCCCTTTTTCGAAGGAAAGCACCGCCAGAAAGCCGACCGCCGCGAACATACCGGCGACGGCCGGGAAAACCGCGGATCTCCTCGGCGGATTCTCCAGCGGCCTCCAACCGGCCCGTATGCGTCTGAGCAGGGATGGATTCGCGCGAAGCAGACCCGCGACCTCAGGCGGCAGCCCGGGATCGACCACCACACCGGGCCGCTGTCTTCCTGAGCCTTCCAGATCCCACCGTCCTTCCTTCCGGTGGTCATTGTAAGACCCAAAAGCCCGGTGACATATGAGTCACCGGCCGGGAGAGGAAGAACATCGGAACAGGCCGGAAGCATGAGAATCAATGGTTGTTTCACGTCACACAACGGCTACGGACACATAATGAGATTCTGGTGCAGACCGATACTCGCGGGGAACCGACGCATCTCATGGCGCCGGTTCCTCGCCGCTCGCTATGACCGATCAGCGCGCGTCCGGTGAGCCTGTTTCCCCGAGATCTCCGTGAGAGCGAGGGCCCAGGGGTGGCTCTCCCGGCTTTCGTCTCCGGTACTTTCGTCTCCGGTATCGACCGGGTCGGACTCGGAAGCGCCGGTCAGGACGCGGACGCCTTCGGCCCGGAGGCCTTCGACGCTCCGGCGGAACGGCGCGCGGGTGGCGAGAGCGTCGTTGACGAAGGGCACGACGACCACGGGGATGCCGAGGCCGGGGGCTTCGGCGAGGAGGCCGAGGGCGTAGGTGTCGGCGATGCCCTGGGCGAACTTGTTGACGGTGTTGTACGTGGCGGGGGCGACGATGATCGCGTCGGCTCGCGGGGGCTTGGGCTCGTCCGGTGTCCGGTACCGGCTGCGGACAGGGCATCCGGTCTGCCGTTCCAGGGCGGGGACGTCGACGAAGTCCAGCGCGGACGGGGTGGCGACGACCTGGACGGTCCAGCCCTCGCCCTGGGCGAGGGTGACGAGACGGCCGACGTCCCGGGCGGCACCGGCCGCGCACACGATGACCTGGAGAAGCCGGCCGGACTCGGTCACGCGATCACTCCCCGGTACGCGGGTGGGTTCAAGGTGTCAGCGGGTTCACGATTCCACAGGGCTGCACCCTGTGAGATCAGCGGGTTGTGAGGTGCCGCCTACGCTTCGGAAGACATCTTGACGGGCGTGACGGACGGTGGAGACTTATGCGGTGGTCAAAACACTACGTCCCCAGAACTACAACGAGGCGATCTACGTCGGGCACTTCTTCCGCACGGGGGTGCCCGTGGTGATGGACCTCACCGCGCTACCGGACGACGAGGCGAAGCAGTTCGTCGACTTCGCCGCCGGTCTGGTGTTCGGCAGAGGAGGGGACATGGACCGCCTGTCGCCCAAGGTGTTCCTGCTGATGCCCCGCGGGCTGGGCAATCGGGTACCGGTCGCCGAAGAGGCGCCGTAGGCGGGTGACGTGCCGGTGGTGCGGCGGATCGACCGCTCCCCACGGACCGACCGGGAACGCCGGTCGCGTCGGTGTGACCATGATGCGCGACCGGGGGGCGGGATCGTGAGCGAGGGGCCTGTGCTGCGCCTGTTCTCGGACGGGCTGCTGTCGAAGTGGGGTTTCGACGACGGGGACGTCCCGGACGTGGTGTGGGATTTCCACGAGGAGCGTGGCCTGCCGCAGCCGGACGGCTGGCATGAGGTGTTGCGCCGTCTGGTGGAGGAGCGGCTGCTGCCGGTTCTGGACCAGCGGGTGGAGGTGACGTTCGTCTGGACGAGTCACAATCCGGTGCGCGCCCTGACGGTGGACGGGGTGGACGTGACGGGGCAGTGGTACGGCGACGAAGAGCCGGTGGTGTTGTCTCCGGCCTGGGTCGAGGTGGCGGTGGCGGACGTGGTCGACGCGTGGCGGTCGTGACCCGGGAACGCCGGTTCGCGGGTGGCCGCCCGGCCGGGTCAAAGACCGGTTCTCACCGGGATGAGCCCAACATGCCATGCTTTTCATCTCATTCGGGACCGGTGCCGGGAAGCAGGGCGGATGCGAGTCCAATGGTGGTGGTCGATGACTGCGTTGCTCGTGCTTTTTCCCTCGGTCACGGCCTGGTTCGGCAGCGAGGTCATCGCGAGCACCGGCCTCTTCCACTACGACTTCCACGTCATCGACGGGATCGGGATCTTCCCTCTGTCTCAGGGCCTCGGCATCGGCTACCTGGGCTCCGTCGGCATGGACGTCATGCAGGTGCTGTGGAATGCCGAAATCATCGTGCTGGCCTTCGCGCTCCCCGTACCCATGGTGGCCGTGGCGGCCTTGCTCCGGCGAAGGTGGCGGGATCGAACCACCCTGGTCCTGGCGGTCGTCCTGGGAGTTCTCGCGGTGGTCAATCTCGCCGCCAACGTCGTCGGCCCCTGGTCGGACCTGACCCACTGCCCGCCGGCCGATCACCTGTCTCTTCCCAGCTGGTACTCCTGCTACCGGAACGGCACAGGTGTCGGCATTCCGCCTTTCCTTTACGGTCCTGCTTACGCCTTCGCCGCCTACGCCCTGATCGAGATCCGTCGTCGCGACTTCACCGATGTGTCTCATCGCCCTGAGGCGCAAGGCAGCGTTGACGTCGTTTCCTGACGTTCGACCCGCGGACGGGACTCCGTGAAACACGCCCCTGTCTCGGATCCGGTGGTGACATAACGTCCTGATACGCCGGTCGGCGCGCAGGGAACCGACGCTTCCGGGCGCGGCCTCTCCCCTCGTCGGAGAGGCCGCGCCCGTCCCCTTCGTGGGTCAGACCACGGTGCAGGCGATGCCGTTGAGGGTGAAGGCGGCCGGTTCGGCGGTGTTGCCGGTGTGGTTGGCCTGGAAGCCGATGTCGACGGTCGCCCCGGGGGCGAGCGTGCCGTTGTGGCTGACGTTGCGGGCGCTCACCTGGCCGCTGGAGGGCGTGTAGGTGGCGTTCCAGCCCGAGGTGATGGACTGGCCGGAGGGCAGGGTGAAGACCAGCGTCCAGCCGTCGATCGCCGTGGTCCCGGTGTTGGTGATGCTGATGCTGGCGGTGAGGCCGTTGTTCCAGGCGTTCACCGTGTAGGCGACCCGGGGTCCGGCGCCGGGCGTCGGAGTGGGCGTCGGGGTCGGGGTCGGGGTGGGGCTCGGCGTCGGGGTCGGGGTGGGGCCCAGGCTGGTCACGAAGGTCATCACGCTTCGGGCGGGAAGCGTGACGGTGAGGGAGCCGTTCGACATGGTGGTCGCCCCCTGGGGCGCGACGTTCCTGCTCGCGTCGGTCAGCCAGGACGAGACACTGGATGATCCGGCGCTGTTCGCCACGGTGAACTGCTGGCTCACCGCGGAGGTGCCCTTGTTGACGGCGACGATGACGATCGAGGAGTCACCGCCCCGGTAGGCCGAGACGTAGACGTTCGACGCCGGGTTCGCCGTCGCGTCGACCCGCACGTATCCGGGGCGGACGAACCTGGCGAAGTGCGCCATCATCGCGCCGCGCTTGCTGATCTGGCCGTCCTCCCGCATGGGGCCGTAGCTGCGCCGGATGTACCACCAGATGTACGCCTGGAACTCGGCGTCCACCATGGCGCGGTGGATGTGCTCCCCCACGTCGAGCGCCTGGGGCCAGAGGTCGGCCGAGTCGCTGCTGTTGGGGTGGTAGACCTCGGTCATCCAGAGTTCCTTGCCCGCGCCCTTCTGCTTGAAGAGGGGGTAGGGGAAGTTCGAGAACTGCGTGCCGTAGAGGTGAGCGCCGAGGATGTCCATGTTGGCGAGCGCCACGGGGTCGTTGAGGATCGGGTCCGAGATGTTCTTCAGGTACTGGAAGGACTCGGGCGCGATGACCCTGGTGTTGATCGAGCCGGCGTTCTCCCGCATGAACCGGAGGATCTCGGCTGGGGTCCACCACGTCCAGTCATGCGCGTAATCGGGCTCGTTCTGCACTGATATGCCGTACAGGTTCACCCCGTTGTTCCGCATGTGCGTGCTGAAGTCGTTCAGGTGCTGGGCGTAGGCCGCGTACATGTTGGACCTGAGGCGTTTGGCGTTGGTCTGGCTGCCGCGGGTGAAGGTCTCGACCATACTGGCCGGGGGGTTCCACGGTGAGGCGATGACGGACGCCCCGAGCTCGATCGCGCGCCTCGCCGTCGCCACGTCACGGCTCCAGTCCGCCTGGTTCTCAGGGACGGGGATCCTCAGCACGGAGAACCCGAGCCGGCCCTCACCGGTGCCGAACGCCGTTTCCCGCTGGGCTGCCGTCAGGTCGCCGATCCAGGACGCGAAGGCCATGCCGCCGAAGCCCCGGATCGTCTGCCGCTGCGCCGACGGGTTGATGACCGCCGTGGCGGCCGCGGCCTCCGAGGCCCCCATGACCGTGCCCGCGGCCGTGAGGATCGGCAGGGCCCCCATCGTCGTCAGGACGGTTCTCCGGCTCAGCGGCTTTCGCTCGCCGCTCACGGGCTCATTCTGATCTTGCGTCATGTCTCGTCCTTTTGCCTGTCGGTGCTGATCCGCGCCTTCTGAGTCCCGTTGGCCCACTCGGTGCCGGTCCCCGGCGTCGTCATGGGATGAACCTTGATCGTGTTATCGCTAACATGGGCGGCTGTTATCGGCTCCCGAAATTGTTGGCGTTAACATTTCCCCGTGAGAACCGGCACGCGAGTGCGGCGGCGATGCGGACCGCTCAGGTGGCCGCGCGGAGGGGTGACACTCCAGCGGAGTGTGGTTCCGCCCCTGCGGACGGGTCAAGACGAGGCGGGCCGACGGGCAGCCGAACTGCGTGAACCTCTCGCCGAGCCGTGAAAATTTCAGGCGTTCACCGTACGCCGGCCGCCGCGCCTGTCGGCCTCGCCCTTCCGCCGCTCGCCGGGGCCGTCGCCCTCTCGGGCCCGACCACCGTCCCATCTCACGCCGGGCGATCCTCCGCCTTATCGCGGCTGAGGGCGGGCCGGATCAGCGCAGGGAACGAACACGGTTCCGATCCGGGTCCGGACCGTCCTCTGATTCCCGCCCTTACTCAACGGCGGCGAGGTCGGCGACCGCGACGACGCTGGACACCAAGACCATGGAATCGTCTTTACTCCGGTTGCTCGGGTCAAGAAACCGGCTGCGTGAATCGAGAGAAACGTGCCGATTATCTCCTTGCACCCAAACGCGCCCCTCGGGAACGGTCACGGGGCCGAAGGCAATACGCGAAGCGGGAGGCTCCTTGAGATAGGGCTCCTCCAAGGGGTTTCCGTTCAGGGTCGTCCGCCCCTGACCGTCGCAACACCGCACGGCAGTCCCCGGAACACCGATGACTCGCGCGATGCGGATGCCGGTCCCACCCCACGTCATGGGGGTCTTGAAAAGAATGACGTCACCGAGCTTCGGAACGTATCGCCCCTCGGTCTGCGTCGCCGTTACTTCACCGCCCGCTTTGATCGTGGGCTCCATGACTTCACTTGAGACGCTGTACTGCTTCCTTCCCGCTATACGGTCAGCAAGGCCGCACCCGCCGAGGAGTGGCAGAATTACAGCTACAAACAAGACATAAAACACGTAACGTTTCACCGCTATATTATGGCGGACAAGGTGCAACCTTGATGATCCTCTCCTCATCACGACCTCGTCTGTCCTGTGTCTCGCAAGACGCCGACAAAGTGGGGTGGCGTCGATGATCTCGAATGCCGGATCGTCCATCGGATCGGTCGTGAACGCCTCCTGATCCGTGACGCAAGAGCACGATTGCGCAGGACGTTCTCAAAGCCGGCCACTACGCCGGCCACCGGTTTCTGGCACCACCGTCCGCCACCGGCCCGCGAAGGAGAAGCCGGGCCGGTCACAACGTGGCGTCCTCCCAGTGCGGGGTGTGCGATTCGATGTCCTCCGGCACGCGAATCCGCCCGTTCGAGAGAACGAGGGATGCGATCTCAGCGCTCTCGTGGAAGCGCAGGTAGCCGACGAAGGATTCGACACCGGCGGCATGTGCGTCGGCCGAGCACCGGCCCAGCCAGGCCAGCAGGGTCCGGACCTGGTAGAAGTCGTCAGGATGGAGTTCCTGGCGTACCGTCAGTGCCCAGCCGTCCGGTCGCTCTCGCGCGACCAACTCGGCGACGAGCGCGCCCCCCACTCGCCGGGCGGCGCCGCGCCGCGCGAACACGGGCTCCGCCTCCGCGTCCTCCCACTCGCAGCCGGGGTCGTCAGGATCGCCGAGTGGATAGGTTTCCACGTATCTGTCAGTGCCGATCGGCAGTCGCTCAGGCCGTGGCCCCTGCCCCACATGCCACCGCAGCTCGGCGAGCTCGTCGTCGGTGACGTCAGCACGAATGTTCACCGACAGTACGAATTCGTAGATGTCCGCCATCGGCACACCGTACCGTCGCGGCGCCCTGAAAGATCATCTTGAGGGGCTACGGTGGGGCGGGGCGGTTCGAGGGCCGGATCACGAGTGCGGTTCCGGCGACAAAAGTGATCGCGGCCGCCGCGAGGAGGGACCAGACCACGGGCCGGTACCATTCGGGGCCTTCCGACACCGACAGATGAACCGGCTCCCCGTTGCCGTGGACGAACGGCCCCAGCGCCACGGCCGCGAGCAGCACCGTCATGTACGGCACGACCGCCACACCCGCCAGCGTCGCCGCCGTCACCTGCGCCCCGTTCCCGCCGCGTGCCGCGCCGATGGCGACCGCGCAGGCCACCAGCGCAGCCACGGCCAGCAGCGCCGCGTACACCCAGGCGTCTCGAACGGACAGGTCGAGCAGGCGGTCGGCGGTGCCGGGATCGTGGACGAAGCCGCTCGCCGCGTCCGCTCCCTCGGCGACGGCCTCGCCGAGCGCCGCCTTCCTCGCCTGAGCGATGCCCGCGAAGTTCAGCACCGCCACCGCCAGGGCACACGTCGCCGTCACGGCCATGAACCCGGCGGCGAGAGGGCGGGCGGACGCGGGCCCGCCGGTCGTTCTGACCGACCACCGAGCGATCAGGATGAGCACGACCACGTGGACGGCCGCCGCGAGCGCGATCACCACTGCCCGGGCGGGCGCGTACCAGTACGGGTGGACGGCCCGCAGCGCCTCCCCGTAGGGGGCGGTGAGCCTCGGCTCGGGCAACGGCTGGAACCACAGCGCCGCGCCGAGCCCGCACAGGTAGGGAGCCGTCACCACCCCAGTCCAAAACGACATGGCGGCCGACCGGCGCCTCCAGGCGAACCAGGCCAGCGTGCCCAACGTCCCCGCGGTCACCGCGATGAACAGCGCGAAGGCGGTGGTCAGCCCCGCGGCCTCCTCCCTGACCCGCCGCACCTTCTCGGCCAGGCCGCCATCCGCGCCCGCCACCCCTTCGATGTCCGGCCTCGCGTCCGGCAGTCGTGCGGCCGCCGATCCCAGCTCGGCGGAGGCGAGTACGTCGAGCACCACCACGGCCAGGCCCCACATCATGACGAGAGACAGCACGACCATGGACACGACCAGGCCGCGGTCACGTCCGTCCGCGAAAGTCTTCGGCGCCATGGCCACCCCTGAATCTCAGGTCGTGTCCCGATGCGGGACTCAAGTATCCGTCATATACCGGGGGAAGATCCTGGTATCACCGATGTGAGCGTGGTTTTCCCGATCGCCTGAACCTGCCCGCGGCCGGCCGGCGTCATCCTGCCGGAGCTCGAACACCACACGCACATGCGTGGTCGGAGTGCTCTGCATCACCGCAACAGCATCACCGCAACGGGATGTCCTGCAGGGACGGATCATCCCGCCGGCGATCGTCATCCGGCAGGCAGGACCCCTGAGGAATCGGCTCGGGCTGACGCCCGCAGGTGGCGAAGGTAGATGACGCGGGCCAGGGCGTGCAGCCCTTGATGCAGATCGGTTCGGCCGTGCCGGCATAGACCGGCGTCCTGTCCGCGTCCTTGCTTGGTGACATCGCGAGGAGGACAGGTGGATCCAGGATTTGAGGCGGACTTCCGGAAGTTCGTCGTCGATCGATCAGGGGCGCTGTTCCGTACCGCGTACTTGCTGACCGGCGACCGGCACGCCGCCGAGGACCTGGTGCAGTCGGCGTTGACGAAGACAGCGGTGAAGTGGCGCAGCCTGCGCGACCCGGCGGCCATCGAGGGTTACGTCCGCCGTGTCATGTATCACGAGCAGGTGAGCTGGTGGCGGCGCCGTTCCCGCGTCGCGGAAGTGTCCACCGGATGGCTGCCCGAGCAGATCGGCGACGGGCATGCCGAAATGGTGGACCTTCGCCTGGTGATGCGCGCGGCTCTCGCCCGGCTGACACCCCGGCAGCGGACCATGCTCGTGCTGCGCTACTTCGAGGACCTGTCCGAGACCGAGATCGCGCGGCTGCTCGGTGTCAGGGTGGGATCGGTGCGCAGCCAGATCTACCGGTCGTTGGAGCGTCTGAAGAAGGCCGCCCCTGAACTGAGCACCGTGAGGGAGTTCGGATGAACATCGAGGATCTGCTGCGCGAGACCCTTTCCGACATGGCCCACGAGGAGCAGCCACCCCCACCGGGCCGGTTCTTCCCCGCCGACCGGAACCGATCCCGTCGGCGCGGCCTCGCCCTGGCGGCGGCGGCGGCCGTAACAGTGATGGCGGTCGGATCCACGCTCGTGGTCCAGGGGTTGTCCTCTCCGGCGGCGGCCCCCAAGGACTTCACCGGGCGGGGCTCCGGCGAGACTCCTGCGGAGACCCGGCAGGGGCAGACCACCCTGACCGTGACCACCCTGACCGTGAAAGAAGGACAGCGGCTCACGCAGATCTTGAAGCAGCTGTCGACCGCCACCGGCAGACCGCTCGCGGAGTTCGAGCGGGCGGCCAAGGACGGCGAGGCGCTTGGCCTTCCGGCCTACGCCAAGGGCGGGCTGGAAGGATTCCCCTTCCCCGGAACCTACGAGGTCTCACCCACGTCGAGCCCCGACGAACTCCTCGCCGCGACGGTGACACGCTTCAACCGCGCCGCCCAGGACAGCGACCTGGTGGCCGGTGCCGGGCGTGTCGGCCGTACGCCACTCGAGATCCTGACCATCGCCAGCATCGTCCAGGCCGAGTCGACCGACAAGCGCGACATGCCCAAGATCGCGCGGGTCATCCACAACCGGCTGAACCACACGCCCGAGATGAAGCTGTCCCTGGACAGCACGGTCATGTACGGCCTGAACAAGTTCGGCGCGAAGGTCTCGAACGAGGATCTCAGGAGCAGGTCGCCGTACAACACCTATGCGCACCTCGGCCTGCCGCCCGGTCCCATCTGCAGCCCGGGCGCCGACGCCATCGAAGCTGCTCTGAAGCCGGCCGCCGGGCCCTGGCTGTACTTCGTGAAGACCGATCGGGAGAAGGGCATCACGAAGTTCGCCGCCTCCGAATCCGAGTTCCTCAAGCTGGTCGAGGAATTCAAGAAGAACCGCAGGACCGGGTGATGGAGCGGCTCGCCGCAGTCCTCGGCTCATCAGTTCTCGGTTCATCGGTGGGGCGCGCTCCCTCTCCCCGTACCTTCACTGGGTCGCGATGACGCTCTGAACCGCGCCGGAACAGACCGAAACCTCCGGTGATCCCGGCGCGGTTCATCTTCACCCGCCCCTGTTTCGCCGGTCTCCGCCCGGCCGAGGCACTCAGGCTCCGCAAGCAGGACCTTGATGATCCCGCTTTTGCACTCCCCCCGGGGCGAAGGATTCGAGCATCTACGCCTGGATGCGATCGTGAGCCTGGAGATCGGCTGGTTTCTCACGGTCCCGGTCTCACTGGTGGCCGGAGTCTTGTGGGCCGGCTTCTTCAGCAAGCGGCCCCGGCCGGCGCCTCCGGGCTTCGTCCTGGGAGGGATCACCGTCGCGTTCGGATCTCTGGTCCTGTCCCAGGCAATGGCCGCGTCACGATGGCTCAACAGCTCACCCGCCGGAGTCGGCGATCCGGACGGCGAATACGTCATGATGGCGTTCGCCGAGCTTTCGGGAGTGGTGGCCTTGCTCATCGGCGCGGTGATCCTGATCAGTCGGGGCGCCGCCGTTCAGCGTTCCCGGAAAATGGACGTTCCGGCCCTCATGAACCACTGATCAACAGAGAACAGAGCGGACGCGGGAAGCCTGAGTTCCTGGCGTTCTATCTTCAAAAACGAACGTCGATCTTGCCCGACCCGCGAAAAAACGACCCATCGCAATGATTGTGTTCCCTGTGGCTGCCCCCTTTCTGCCGGGCACGTCGTCAAGCTTCCGGCCCCTTCCTTCGTTTACTTCTGTCGTAGCACACCGCTCCGCGTTCACCCCTGATGCCGGCTCTGTCTACGCTCGACGACTGCACAGACGAGAGCCGCGATCAGCATCCCGAATCCCGCCTTCACCGCGGTGTCAAGCGTCTCAGGGCCCGCAGAGAAGCCGCGACCAAAGATCTGAACCACACCTACCAGCGGCAGGAGGAGCAACACGACGCCACTGGCGAGAAATCCTCTACGGAAGATCCCGGTCGCGTCATCCGGGTTCAGAAAGGCGCGATACGCCGCATGGCCAAGAGCCACCAACGGGAGCAGCACCAAAAGACTGTCGAAGAGGTCCGTCACGACGGATGATCGTATAGCAGCACGGCGGTGCAGGGAAGCGAGCGCCAAATACTGGAGGAATACTGGAATACGTCACGTAAAAGCCGACCGATGTCGCTGACACTTGCCGCAGAGTTCGACATCGACAGGAAAAACATTTTGAATTGGTCGCGCGGTAAGACCCGAGTCTACGCGGGCGACCCCACAGGGGAGGTTATGAGCGATCCAGACGCCGATACGGTGAATCTGCCACAGACACTGTTCTGAAGTCGCACTGCCCTCTAGATCTGAACCTCATTCTGAAACCGTCAGAGCGGCGTGAGCGGAGACACGAAGGGACCCCGAGCAGCACCGGGGCCCTTCTGGGGACCTGTCGGTGTCGGCAGGGCTCAAGCCGCTCGGCGACTCATGACGAGGTCCGCGATGATACGAACCGGCAGGCGCAACGTCTGACCATGCGTCCGAAACAGGGCATCACGGGAGCTGAAATACCCCAGATCGAACAGGACGTGGCCCGATAGATCGCAGGACGAGCAGGTCACACCGTCCCAGTCCACGGCGGTACGAGCCACCGCGTCGAAGAGCGTCTCACCACCGGCATTGGTGAACCCGCCTCCCCCCTGCAACGCGCTCAGATCACCGTAGAGTTCGGAGACGGTCACCCACTGGCCGCCGAGCAGGAACTCCGGCCAGGCGAGCACTATCTGATGCGGGATCAACGCCTGTAACCGAGGAAATCGCGGATGCCGGAAACGCCCGTCCACCAGCAGTCCTCTGACCCGGCTGGCGATCCCGCCGGCCCGCGCCACCGCTTCCAGAATCGCCAGCCGCTGGCTGCATCTTCGGCACGGTCCGGTCGTAGGTGTCGATTGCGGCGGCTTGCGACTCACGGTCACCACCCGGAGAGTGAACCGGTCCCGGCTATAACTTGCATTCCTAAGTTAGGATGTTAAGTTAACACGGTGGAACGAAATTTGAGCCTCAACCTGCATGTGCTCACCGCCCGCCTGGACCGGGCGGGCGACCGGATCCTGCGGGCGGAGTACAACGTGTCCTACAGCCGTTTCCTGGCGCTCACCCTGGTAGGGGAGCTGGGCGCCTCGACGCAACGGGCCCTTGCCGACGCCCTCGGTGTGACCGAGCCGTCGGTGAGCCGCATGACCGCCGTCCTTGCCGCCGAAGGATTTCTCGACGTCCAGCCCGACCCTGCCGGGGGGCACCGCCGACAACTGAGCCTCACGAACAAGGGAAAGCAGCTGGTGGCCTCGGCCCAGCAGGGCCTTGAAGACCGGCTGGCCGCACTCGTCGCGCACAGCGGCGTGTCGTACGCCGAGTACGCCGAGCGCACCGCGCAACTACTGGCCACGTTCGACCGCCTGGAACGAGAAAGAACCAAATGAATCAGGGCATCCAGACCTCACCGGCACACCAGCGCACCGTCTCCTCGGCCGACGGTACGCCGATCAGCTATCAGACGATGGGCGCCGGGCCGGGCCTCATCGTGCTCGGCGGCAGCCTGCGCACCTCGGAGGACTACTTGCCGTTGGCCTCCGTGCTGGCCCGCTCCTTCACGGTGAACGTGGTCGACCGGCGAGGACGCGGCGCCAGCGGTCCTCAGGGGCCCCAGTACGCCCTGGGAAAGGAAGTAGAAGACCTCCTCGCCGTCCAGGCGGAGACCGGAGCGCGGCTGGCGTTCGGTCACAGCTACGGCGCACTCGTCATCCTTGAGACTGCACGCTCGTTCCAGCTGTTTGACCGCATCGCGGTTTATGAGCCCGGAGTGCCCGTCGCTCCCGTCCCCACCGGCTGGATGGCCCCGTACCGGGAACGGCTGGCCGCGGACGATCCCTACGGCGCGTTCGTTCACTTCATCCAAGGCTCGGGCGGCGCGCCGGCCTTCATGACCAAGATGCCGTACTGGTATCTGCGCATGGCGATGCGTGTGGGCTTCCGCGGCCCGAGCTGGCAGCGGATGCGGCCCCTTCTGGGGGCCTGCCTGGCCGAGCACGAGCAGCTCGCAGCCCAGCAGGGCAGGCTCGCCGAGTTCGCGGCCGTCACCGCTTCGGTGCTGCTCCTTTGCGGGAACCGCACCGCGCGCGCCAGCAGAGCCGAGTTCGACGCTATCCGCGACACCCTTCCCAACGCCACACTCGAAACCTTGAACGGCCTCAACCATTTCGGGCCGGAAGGGAAAACAGCCCCGGTTGTGGCCGAGCGGGCCGTGGCCTTCCTCCTTTGAGGGTTCAGCTAAGCGGTCTCGCGATCCTTCCGCAGTCGGCGTCACCCCGTGGTCCGTCGCACCACGCTCAACCTGTCCGCCGTATTAGAGCGGTTCAGCCCCGCAAGGCCGGTCTTTCCTAGGGCATTCGTCAGCTGTGTCATGGGACAGCAACGTCAAGCATGTCGTGGGACTAGACACTTAGGTCGCGCTCAACCGACGCACCGTTGCTCAGGGCGGGCTCCGCAAGCAGGACTGCCACCTTCCCGCGACGGGCTGGGGGCGGTTCGTCCTGGCCAAGTCCAAGCCGCAGACGAACAAGAAGTGGACCGACAGCGGTGAGGGTCACGATGATCGGGGCCTGAAGCACCGGGCCGAGAACGAGGGCCGTCCCGTGCCGATCCCGCCCGAGCTGGTGGGCATCCTGCGCGAGCACATCGAAGAGTTCGGCGTCCACGAGGACGGTCGGCTGTTCCGTAGCTCTCGCGGTGGTGTGATCTCCATCGGGACCTACTGCGAGGTGTGGAAGGCGGCGCGGACCTTCGCTCTGACTCCCGAACAGCAGGTCTCACCCCTGGCTGCCCGACCGTATGACCTGCGCCATGCGGCGGTGTCCCTGTGGCTCAATGCCGGGGTGGCGGCTCCCGACGTGGCCGAGCGAGCGGGGCACGGGGTGGATGTGCTGCTCAAGGTCTACGCCAAGTGCATCGACGGGGGCGCGGAAATCGCCAACCAGAGGATTGAGGATGCGCTGGCGGCGTGAGTCCACCGGTTACGGTGAGAGGGTCTCGGTCATCCGGGGCCCTCTCTTTTTTTCCCGGCTGAGCTGGGCGAACGTGGCCGGTTGTCCCGTCCGGGCGTAGTAGTTGTACTGGTTAGTCTGACCTGCTGAATGTCAAGTGGTTCCGAACGACGGATGCTCTATTGTCCGGAGTAACTCTGCACTTTCGGTGTGCTCTTTTGCTCTGGACCCACCTCCAGGTCACAGGCGTCGGCCGATTGTGAGGACAGCCGACCAGTGGCGGGTGAGTCGTCCATCCGGGCGTGCGGCGAGGCGGCGGCGTATCTCACGGTAGAGGTGTTCACTCTTGGCCGGCTCCATGGCGATGTGGCCGGAGAACGTGTTGAGCAGAGCGATGTATTCGTCTGCTGTGTAGCGCAGAGCCCATACGTAGAGCTTCGTTCCGACCACGGTGAAGTGCCCGGAGGCCTCGAACTCGGCGGCCATGGGGTCGGGTTGGTCCTCGGGTGGTGGCGGGGGCCACGGACCGTCATGGCCTTCGCCGATCTCCTCATAGACCTTCTGGATCTCGGTGAAGAACGGGTCGAAGCCTGCCGGCATTGCGTGGTCGGCGTTCCATACGGCCAAGTGGCCGCCCGGGGCGAGCAGAGCAGCTGCCTTCGCGTACTTGACCTCCGGGTCCACCCATTTCCACGCCGTGGCCGCGTATAGAAGATCGAAGTGAGCTCCAGCCGGTGGCTGCCAGCCTTCGAATGACGACGTGATCACGGAAACGTCGGAGAATTCAGTGAGGCGGTGCCGTGCTTCTGCTGCCAAGGCATCGCCGAGTTCGACCGCGGTGATCCGGAAGCCCATCCGTGCCAAGGGCAGCGTGGCCTTCCCCGGGCCGCACCCGACCTCCAGCAGGTGCGCGGGGGGCGTGACCCCTGTAATCGCCAGCAGATCGGAATACAACTCGTCCGGGTAATCAGGGCGCGCGTCTTGATAGGAGGCAGCCGCTCTGTCAAAGGTGGCTCGAAGCCGAAGATCACGAGACATGATCCAATCCTGACGGTGTGGCAACGCCACTGTCACCTGCTTACCTTCCTCTGTTAGATCTCTCCTGTCGCAGGGTCAGTGTGGATGTCGCAGTGGCGATCGCAGGGTTGGTCCGGACGTCGCAAGGTTCGCGCGGACAGGACACCGGGCTCATCCCACAGATATCCCACGACCAGCGACATGTGGCCGCTCAGAGCGGCATACGGCTGCACAGCCCGGAAACGATCAACGGCGCCTCACCGAGGCCAAGTGCCTGGTCAGACGCCGTTTGCGATGCTCAGCGGAGAGCGTGGGATTCGAACCCACGAGACCGGTCACCCGGCCTAGCGGTTTTCAAGACCGCCGCCATCGTCCACTAGGCGAGCTCTCCTGGTGACACGTCCGGAGAACGCGTCAGATTGCACCCTAGTCTCTCATTGACCCGGGCGTGCCCTGACCCGGCGGGCGCCACGTCTCCGAATCGGAGACGTGGCGCCCGCCGGGTGCGGATCAGGGTTGGGGACCGGCGAAACCGTCGCCGACCGAGGCGGCCAGGCGGAGGTAGGACTCGCGGGTACCGGGCTGGAGCCTTTCAAGGTCGATCTCCGCGCCCTCCTCGAGGTGCGGGTCGTAGGGGACGCGGATGACGGCGCGGCAGCGGGCCGCGAAGTGGGCTTCCAGGCGGTCGAGGTCGACGGTCGACTTCGAGCGGGGGCGGACGCTGCACAGCACCACGGTCGCGGAGCGGACGAGCTCCTCGTAGTGGTGGGCCTCCAGCCAGTCGAGGGTCGCCGAGGCGGCGCGGGCGCCGTCCACGGAGGGGGAGCTGACCAGGACGAGCTGGTCGGCCAAGCCGAGCACGCCGGACATGGCCGAGTGGAGCAGGCCGGTGCCGCAGTCGGTGATGCAGATCGAGTAGAAGTTCTCCAGCACCTGGGAGACCGACTGGTAGTCGGCCGCGCTGAAGGCCTCGGACACCGACGGGTCACGGTCGGAGGCGAGGATCTCCAGGCGCGACGGGGCCTGGGAGGTGAAGGCCCGGATGTCCACGTACCTCTTGATCTGCTGCCGCTCGTTGAGCAGGTCGCGGACGGTCGCGGAGGTTTCGAGCTCGACCTTGTCCGACAGGGTGCCCCGGTCGGGGTTGGCGTCGACCGCGATGACCCGGTCACCGCGTACCTGGGCCAGCGTGGCGCCGAGGCCGACCGTGGTCGTGGTCTTGCCGACACCGCCCTTGAGGCTGAGTACGGCGACACGGTGGTGGCCGGTGGCCACCGGGGTGCGTGCGCGGCCGACCAGCTCCCTTCGGCGACGGACCTCCGGGGACTCGCCGGGCTTGATCAGCCCGGCCGACGCCTTGTAGACCAGCTTCCGCCAGCCCCCGGCGGGCGCGTTGCGACGGCCCCTCAGCAGCGACTCCGGATCCAGGCTGTCGGCGGACTGCCGGGGAGCCGTGCCCGGAGGCTGCTGCCTGGCCGGTGCGCCGAAGGCGGGCGCCGGAGCCGTCTGGCGGCGGCGTGCCTGGTACGGCTCCCGCACGGGTTCGGCCGCGTCCCGGCCCGGCGCGAAGGGACTCTCCCGTTCCGCGCGTTCCTGGGACGGGTCCCGCTCCGGGGCGGGGGGCGCGTCCCGGCCCGGCGCGAAGGCCGTGGGGCCGGAGAAGGCCGCGAACCCGGAAGAACCAGAAGGGGGCGGAGCCGAGCTGGAACGCTCCGTGCCGAAGGAGCCACGGGAGCCGGGGGCGGTGTCCGTGCCGAAGGAGCCCGAAGAGGACTCCGGGCCGAACGCGCCCGAGGTCGCGGGACGCTCCGGCGCCGCGGCCGGTTCCGGCCTGTCGGTGCCGAAGGAATCGGGAGCCCGGAACGACTCGGCGGGCTCGGGCCTGGGCTCGGAACCGGACGCGGGGACGGGCGCCGGAACGGGTTCGAAGCGATCCGAGTCGGGTTCGAAGCGCTCGGGCGCCTGCCTGGGCGGCTCCTTCACCGCCGACGTCACCGTGGACTCGAAGGACTCGAAGGACTCGAAGGGTTCGAAGATCGTACGGTCGCGGTCGTGCTCGGCACCGGTGGCGGGGAAGCGGTCGGCCTCCGCGGCACCTGACGAGAACCGGTCGTCACCGTCGGACGTACCGGACGTGCCGGACCCGATCGTGCCGGACGCGGACCGGTCGGCCTCGGCGGTTCCGGCGGAGAAGTCTCCGCCGGCCGAGGAGAAGTCCTTGCCGCCCGAGGTGGAGCGCGTGCCGCCGCTCCCGAAGGAGAAGCGGTCGGAGTCCGTACCGCCGAACTCCGTGCCGCCGAAGGTGAACCGCTCGGTGTCCGAGGACGACGGCTTGAGCGGCTCCAGGTCGGAGGGCTCGGCCGGGTCGGAGGCGGAGGCGGGAGGCGTGAAGGGTTCGGCCGGCTCCGCCTGGCGCTTGGGTTGCTCGAACAACCCGCGGGACGGCTCCTGGGCGGGCGCCGCGAACGGGGTGCGAAGGTGCGGCTCGGTGAAGTCGGCGACACCGTGGTCGCCGGTGTCGCCCTGCTCCTGGCGCGGCAGCGGCTTGAGCGGCGCGAGGAAGCCGTCGTTGTCCTGCTTGCCGGATGCCGGAGCGGGCACGGTGAAGGAGCTCACCGTGTCGGAGGCCTCCATCCACTCGGCCGCGTCGGCGTCCTCCACCGGAGGGTCGGCGACCGGGTGAGCCGAGTCGACGGCCGCGCGGAACAGCGGCGAGGACGTCGTGTCGGGCTCGGTCGGGACCAGACTCCAGGGGTCCTTCGGGTACGGCGAGACGACGGCGTCGTCCACCGCGCCGGCCTTCACCGCCAGGGCGGGCGCCTCCTCCTCCTGCTCCTTGATGGCGTCGAGCCATGCGAGCTGTTCCTCGAGAGATTCCTCACGATCGTGTCTTGCCACCGTGTTCCCCCTCGGGATGGGCATAAAAGGGCAGCAAACACATAGCAGGTTAACGCCCTGTGTTCCTGTCAACGCGAGCAACCACCAAGTTGGGGCTCAGCGGATACCTTTGATCACATGCGCGCCATCGTGATCGATAAACCAGGTGGACCGGAAGTGCTGACGTGGCGGGAGGTTCCCGATCCGCTGCCCGAACGCGGCGAAGTCATCATCGACGTGGCCGCCTCCGCGGTCAACAGGGCCGACGCGCTGCAGCGCCAGGGGCTCTACGACCCGCCCCCCGGCGCCTCGCCGTACCCGGGCATGGAGTGCTCCGGCGTGGTCGAGGCGGTGGGTCCGGACGTCGAGGGGTTCGCGCCCGGTGACCGGGTGTGCGCGCTGCTCAGCGGCGGCGGGTACGCGGAGAAGGTCGCCGTTCCCTGGCAGCAGGTCATGCGCGTGCCGGAGGGCGTCGACCTGGTCGAGGCCGCCGGGCTCCCCGAGGTGGCCTGCACGGTCTGGTCCAACGTCTTCATGACCGCGCGCCTGCGGAAGGGCGAGACCCTCCTCGTGCACGGCGGTGCCAGCGGGATCGGCACGATGGCCGTGCAGCTGGCGAAGGCGTTCGGCTCGCGCGTGATCGTCACCGCCGGGTCCCCCGAGAAGATCGACCGCTGCCTGGAGCTGGGCGCCGACGAGGGGATCGACTACCGGCGGGAGGACTTCTCGGAGAAGGTCAAGGCCGACGTGGTCCTCGACATCATGGGCGGCAAATATCTTCCGGGGAACATCAGGGTTCTCAAGACGGGCGGCCGGCTGGTCGTGATCGGCCTGCAGGGCGGCGCGAAGGGCGAGCTGAACCTGGGAGCCCTGCTCGCGAAGCGGGCCTCGGTGCACGGCACCACGCTGCGTTCCCGGTCCGTCGACGAGAAGGGGGCGATCGTGCGCGGGGTCGTGGACAACGTCTGGCCCCTGCTCGACGCCGGGGCCATCCGGCCCGTGGTGCACGCCCGGGTGCCGATGAGCGACGCGGCCGAGGCCCACCGCATCCTGGAGTCCGGAGAACACATCGGGAAAATCCTGCTAGTAAGTTGAGGCTATGAACGCTGAGGAGAGCACTCCGCACATCGTGGTCGTGGGTCCCCAGGGCTCCCAGGGCGAGGAGGACGGTGAGAGCCGGTCGATCGCCGACCTCGTCGAGCAGCCCGCCAAGGTGATGCGCATCGGCAGCATGATCCGCCAGCTCCTCGAGGAGGTCCGGGCGGCTCCGCTGGACGAGGCCAGCCGCAAGCGGCTCAAGGAGATCCACCAGAGTTCCATCAAGGAGCTCGAAGACGGTCTGGCACCGGAACTCGTCGAGGAGCTGGAACGGCTCTCGCTGCCGTTCACCGAGGACGTCAACGGCACCCCGCCCAGCGAGGCGGAGCTCCGGGTCGCCCACGCGCAGCTGGTCGGCTGGCTCGAGGGACTGTTCCACGGCATACAGACCACGTTGTTCGCCCAGCAGATGGCGGCTCGCGCCCAGCTGGAGAACATGCGCAGGGCTCTGCCCGGCGGCATGTCCCTCCAGCAGCAGGAGGGCTCCCCCGGCGGCAACGCGGGCCCCTACCTGTGACGAGGAACCCGCACGATCTGTGAGGCCCCCGCACGACACCCGCCGGCCCGCCGAGGGGCGTGGCGAGGGCTCGCGAACCGGGCGGAGAGTACGGCGGACGCCGTCGGCTCCCCGATCGTGAAACTTTCACCGGGCTTTCCGAGGGCTCGCGAGCCCGTCACGATCTGTAGAGCTCCTCAAGAACCCCGGCGACCCCGTCGTCGTTGTTGGCCGCGGTCACGTGATCGACCGCGGCCAGCACCTCCGGGTGGGCGTTGGCGACGGCGTACGAGACTCCGGCCCACCGGAGCATCGGAAGGTCGTTGGGCATGTCGCCGAAGGCGATCACGTCCTCGGCCACGATGCCGAGCGTCATGGCCAGGTGGGACAGCGCCGATGCCTTCGTCACGCCGTGCGCGCTCATCTCGATCAGTGCCCGGCCGCTGGAATGGGTGGGGGTGACCAGGTCGCCGACCAGCCCATAAACCGCCGCGTGGAGGATGTCGGGGTCCATTCTGGGATGTAGTGCCAGAAGTTTGGCGCAGGGCCGCGAGGTGAGCTTCTCCGTTCCGACGCGGCGTCCGCCGACCGCCTTGCTGTCCCATCCTCCGAGACGAAAGTCCGATTCGTGGGCGAATCCGCCCTCGTATTCCACAGAGAACGCGAGGTCGGGAACCTTTTCGCGCAGACGCCTCACCACCTCTTCAAGCACGTCCGGGTGGATGAGGTGGGATTTGACGATCTGCTCACTGTGCAGGTCGTAGACGAGGGCTCCGTTGGCGCATATGGCCAGTCCTCGATGGCGTACGGCTCCCGCGACCATGTGCATCCAGCGAGGTGGCCGGCCGGTCACGAAGACCAGCGTGGCCCCGGCGTTCTCCACAAGCGAAAAAGCCGCGGCCGTACGGGGGGAGACGGTGCCGTCCGAGCGCAGAGCGGTGCCGTCGAGGTCGGTGGCGACCAGCCTGGGGCTTTGCATAACACGTCCCAGTGTGCACTGTGATGGCCGACGTGTCGGCCCCAGGGATCCGGTCCGAGGAATCTTCCTCATGGCGGGAACACGCCTGCGCCGGATAGTGTTAGATGTGATGGCGTTGTATTAGCTGAATCCCGTTGTGAAAACCAGTTTGACTGAGCCACCCCGGGGCCCGCTGTACGACACATGGGGTTCATGAGGTGTGAATCCCAAAGTTTCAAATCCTGAGGGAGAGCTTTAATGGCTCAGGGAACCGTCAAGTGGTTCAACGCTGAAAAGGGCTTCGGCTTCATCGCACCGGACGGCGGTGCACCGGACGTGTTCGTGCACTTCTCCGAGATCCAGGGCAACGGCTACCGTAGCCTCGAAGACGGCCAGCGGGTCGAGTTCGAGATCACCCAGGGCCAGAAGGGCCCGCAGGCCTCGCAGGTCCGCGCCGTCTGACGCATAGACCTCTTGGTTGAACCGGAAGGCGGGGTTCGTTTCCAGCGAACCCCGCCTTCTACCTTTCACCGGTCCTCCGGGACCTTCCAGGACGTCCCGCCTTCCAGGGCACCCCGGCAGACCGGACCCGGCTTCCGGCGGCCCGGACCCGGCCTGATCCCCGGAACGCTCCGGCGGCCCGGACCCGGTCTGATCCCCTGAGCACTCCGGCAGACCGGACCCGGCCTGATCCGCCGCAGGTTCCGCCCCGCTGCCGCCCGCGAGGACCGCTCGGCTCCCTTTGAGGACACCGGGCCGGCCGCCTCCGAGGACATCGGGCCGGGACCCGAGGGCCTCACCGGTAGACCAGGCCCGAGAGCCGCCAGGCGAGTCGCCGGCGGAAGGCCGGGCTGAGCGCCAGGAGTCGCAGGACCAGGTTCCTGAGCGGTCGCAGGCGCCTGTTCGTGTTGGCCAGCCCGGAGAGCCGACCGGCGAAGGCGACGACCTGGAGGGCGATGGGGCGACGGGCGGCGGTGTAGCGGTCCAGCGCCTCCTGCCCGCCCTTGAGAGCGATCGTGAGGGCTTCGGCCAGGACGACGGCGTCCTGGATCCCGATGTTCATCCCCTGCCCTCCCGCGGGACTGTGGACGTGCGCGGCGTCACCGGCGAGCAGGACCCGCCCGGCGCGGAACGTACGGGCCACGCGGTGGTGGATGCGAAAGCGCGATCCCCAGACGACCTCGCCGACCACGGCGCGCTCCTTGCGGGGGCCCCGGGCGTCCAGCAACCCCTGGACGAAGGCCACGTCGGGGATGGGGGGCGCCTCGTCCACGGTTGAGACGATCCTGTGGGTGCCGTCGGGCAGCGGTGCGATCACGACCAGCCCGGCGGGCGAGAAGTAGAGGACGACCTCGTCACGGGGCACGCCGCCGGTGAGGCGCACGTCGGCCAGGCTGAACGACTCCGCGTACTGACCACCCTCGAACGCGACTCCCACCTGCTCACGGACCGTGCTGTGCATGCCGTCGGCGCCGACGAGGTACTTCGCGGTGACGACCGCGCCCCCGGAGAGGCGCGCGGTCACCCCCTCGTCGTCCTGGGTGAGGCTTTCCAGGGTGTACGGCCTGGCGACACGTCCGCCCAGCTCGGCGAGGCGCTCCAGCAGCACCCGCTCGGTCACGGCCTGGGAGACCATCAGCGTGTACGGGTAGCGGGTCGGGAGCCGGTCGAAGCCGACGGGCACCAGGATCCTGTCGCGGTCCCTGATCGTGAACCGCCGGGCGTGGATGCCCAGGGCCGCCAGGCGCGCGGAGACTCCGAGACCCTCGAGGACCTCCAGCGTCCTGGCGTGCACGACGGCGGCTCGCGAGGTGTTGTCACCGGCCGCCTGGTCGTCGACGACGGTCACGTCGAACCCCTGCGCGGCGAGGTGGACGGCGGCGGTGAGGCCGGTCGGGCCCGCGCCGACGACGAGAACGTCCGTGGTCGCGGGAAGCGTGGGGAGCATTTCATCCTCCTTGAGTATGCCAACGCTTGTTGGTCAACGCTCGTTGGCATAACTGTGCATCTTCGCCCTGGCGATGTCAACAGCTGTTGGCCTACAGTTGTTGGCATGCGGAGAACCTCGGAGGACACCAAGGCCGCGATCCTGGTCGCGGCACGCGAGCGTTTCGCGGCGGACGGGTACGAGCGGGCCACCATCCGGGCCATAGCCTCGGACGCGGGCATCGACCCGTCCATGGTCATGCGCTACTACGGCAACAAGGACGGGCTCTTCGCCGCCGCGGCGGACGTCGACCTCAGATTCCCGGATCTGACGGCGATCCCCCGGGAGGAAGTGGGCAGGACCCTCGTCGCGCACTTCCTCGACCGCTGGGAGGACGACGAGGGCATGATGATCCTGCTCCGTACCGGGGTCACCAACGAGGGCGCCGCCGAGCGCATGCGCGAGATCTTCGCCGCCCAGCTCGGTCCCCTCGTCGCCCGCCTCAGCGCCGATCCCGCCCAGGCCGCGCTCCGGGCGGGGCTCACCGCCACCCAGGTCCTCGGCATGGCCCTGTGCCGCTACGTCCTGCGCCTGCCGCCCGTGGTGGCCATGTCCCGGGAGGAGATCGTCGACTGGCTCGGCCCCACGGTCCAGCGCTACCTCGCCGAGTGAGCGGAACGGCGAGACGGGCGGAACGGGCGGCGAGGTGGGCGGAAGGGGCGAGGCCGACGGGCCGGGCGGGAGGATCCGCCCGGTGCCGGAGCGTGCGAGTCGCTCGGGTTCCGGGACACGCCTCGGTCACGAATGCCGCCGGCCCCGAACCATGCCCCGTCGCGGCGGATCCGGAGGAGGCGGAGGAGCGTCCGGCGTGAACGCGGTGGTCCGGCGAGCTCGTAGTGAGGGCCCCGCCGCGCGGCGGGGCCCTCACTACGAGCTCGCGTGCCTCGCCACGAGCGGGGCGGGCCTACTTGACGGGTTCGAGCACGTCGAGGCCGACGTACGGGCGCAGGGCCTTGGGGAGCACGACGGAGCCGTCGGCCTGCTGGTGGTTCTCCAGGATCGCGACGATCCAGCGGGTGGTGGCCAGCGTGCCGTTCAGGGTGGCCACGTGCTGGGGCTTGCCGCCGGAGTCGCGGAAGCGGACGCCGAGGCGGCGGGCCTGGAAGTCGGTGCAGTTGGAGGTCGAGGTGAGCTCGCGGTAGCGGCCCTGGCTGGGCACCCACGCCTCGCAGTCGAACTTCCGCGCGGCCGACGACCCCAGGTCTCCGGCCGCGGTGTCGATCACCCGGTAGGGCAGCTCGACCTTGGCCAGCATCTCCTTCTCCCAGTCGAGCAGGCGCAGGTGCTCGGCGTGCGCCTCCTCGGGGCGCACGTAGGAGAACATCTCGACCTTGTCGAACTGGTGGACCCGGATGATGCCACGCGTGTCCTTGCCGTACGAGCCCGCCTCGCGGCGGAAGCACGAGGACCATCCCGCGTAGCGGTGCGGGAGCGCGGAGCCGTCCAGGATCTCGTCACCGTGGTAGGCCGCCATCGGCACCTCGCTCGTGCCGACCAGGAACAGGTCGTCGTCGGGCAGGTGGTAGACCTCGCTGGCGTGGGCGCCGAGGAAACCGGTGCCCTTCATCGACTCCGGCTTGACCAGCACGGGCGTGATCATCGGGATGAAGCCCGCCTCGATCGCCTGCTGCATGGCCATGTTGAGCAGCCCGAGCTGCAACCGCGCGCCGGCGCCCTTCAGGAAGAAGAACCGCGAGCCCGAGACCTTCGCGCCGCGCTCCATGTCGATCGCGCCGAGCAGCTCGCCCAGCGCCAGATGGTCCTTGGGCTCGAAGTCGAAGGACGGCTTCTCGCCGATCTCCTCCAGCACGACGTAGTCGTCCTCGCCGCCGGCGGGAGCCCCCTCCTCCACGAGGTTGGGCACCGTGTAGAGCAGCTCGTCGAGCTCGGCGCCGAGCCTCTCCGCCTCGGCCTCGGCGGACTTGACCTGCGAGGAGAGATCCTTCGCCCGCTCCAGCAGGGTGGCCTTCTCCTCCCCTGAGGCACGGGAGACCGACTTGCCGACGGTTTTCTGCTCGGCGCGGAGCGTCTCGAAGCGGCTCAGCGCGCCGCGCCGCCGCTCGTCGAGGTCGAGCAGCGTGTCGACGACAGAGTCGTCCTCACCGCGGGCACGCTGCGACGCCCGTAGCCGGTCGGGATCCTCACGAAGGGTACGCAGGTCAATCACAGCCACAAGGCTACCGATGTACGGCTCGCGTCCGCGCCCGGATTACCCGGCCCGCCCCCGGTGGGGGCGACGAGCCGGCCGCGGCATCCGTTTCCGCCCGCCGGGACGCCTTCGGCGGGCGCGCCCCGGCACCGTCCCAGAACCGGGCACCGGCTCGCGGGCCGGGTGACGATCAGACCTGACCGGTGCGGACCCTGTTGAGCCAGCCGGCGGCCTCGGCGAAGTCACCGTCGTTCGTACCGCGCTTGATCTGCGGGAAGAGACCGTCGGCGCGCGGGTAGCTGCCCAGGAAGCGCACCTTGGCGGAGATGCGGTGCAGCCCCGAGATCGCCTCTCCGACGCGGGCGTCGGCGGCGTGGCCCTCGAACTCGAAGTGGAAGAAATAGCGGCCGATGCCGTCGCCGGTGGGCCGTGACTCGATGCGGGAGAGGTTGACGCCGCGGACGGAGAACTCGGTCAGCATCTCCTGCAGCGCGCCCGGGTGGTCGTCGGCGAGGAAGACGACCAGCGAGGTGCGGTCGGCACCCGTCGGCGCGGGCAGCGGGCCGGGACGCGACACCTGGACGAACCGGGTGACGGTGTCGGCGCGGTCGCCGATCCTGGCGGCGAGCTCGACCAGGCCGTAGTGCTCACCGGCGATGCGCGCGGCGATGGCCGCGTCGTACGGCGAGCCGGGAAGCGCGACCTCCTGCGCGGCGGCGGCGGTCGACGGGGCGGCGACCACCACGGCGTCGGGCAGCTCGCGGGCGATGAAGTTGCGGCACTGGGTGATGGCCGCCGGGTGGGAGAAGACCCTCTTGATGTGGCCGATCTCGGTGCCGGGACGCGCCAGGAGCGAGAACTCGACGGGGAGCAGCAGCTCGGCGGTGATGAGCAGCGACTCACCCCGGGCGAGCTCGTCAAGGGTCGTGGTGATGGCGCCTTCGAGCGAGTTCTCCATCGGGACGACGGCTCCGTCGGCCTCGCCTCGCCGGACGGCATCCAGGGCCGCGGTGACGTTCGGGCTCGGCAGGCGCTCGGCCTCGGGCGCCAGGATGCGCAGGGCTTCCTCGGTGAAGGTCCCCTCCGGTCCCAGGTAAGCGAGTTTCGACATGTCCCCAGGTTATCCGGCGACTGTCGGAAAATGTGCGCAGAATTACCTGCTCACGCGGCTGGCTCCGACATGATCATTCGAAGTCGTTCCACGTCGGAGGCACTATCCCGGCAGGGGAGCGGCCGGAACCGCCATGAGGGCGAGCAGGGGGAGCCGACAGGAGACTCGGTCCGGAACACCGTCAGGGAGACTCGGTCCGGAACACCGTCAGGGAGACTCGGCCCCGAACACCGTCAGGAGAGCGCCCGGAACACCGTCAGGGAGACTCGGTCCGGAACACCGTCAGGAGAGCGCCCGGAACGCCTCTCTCCGCCTGGGCAGCCATACCCCCAGCAGCCAGACCAGGGCCAGCGCGCCCAGGCCGAACCCGTTCTGCACGATCTTGCCCAGTACGGGGCTGAGCACCGGGATCTCCGCGGCCTTGATCGTCACCCCCCACCAGGGGATCGGCAGCACGTAGTAGAGCCAGACCCCGGCGGCCACCCGGAGCCTGACCGGGTCGCGCCCGTCACCGGCCAGCGCGCCGAGCACCACGACCACCCAGGCCAGATGATGGATCCAGGCGACCGGCGACAGCAGTACGGCCATCAGCCCGACCAGGGCGACCCCCGCCACGAGGTGCCCGTCGAGCAGGGCCCTGCGGGCGTGGCGGAAGCCGTACCAAGCGACCACCGCGACCAGCGCCACCCAGAGCAGGCTCGTCAGCACGTCCGGCAGGTAGAGGCGGATGAGCATGCCGCGCATCGACTGGTTGGTGGTCGCGGCGTTGGCGCCGAGCCGCTCGGGGTCGAGCAGCGCGCGGAACCAGAAGTCGGCGGCGTCCGCCGGGATCACCAGGAACGGCAACAGGGTCAGCAGCGCCGCGGTGAGCGCGGCCACGAAAAAGGTGCCGCGCTGCTCCCGCCTCGCGCCGGGCCCGAAACCGGCGAGGAGAAGGTAGATCAGGAAGACGCCCGGGGTGAGCTTGACCGCGGTGGCCAGGCCGATCAGCATGCCGCGCGGCCACACCGGACGCCGGGCCACGCAGTCGGCCAGGCAGAGCGCGACGAGCAGGATGTCCACCTGGCCGAAGCGGACCTGGTCCCTGATCGGCATCAGGTAGGTGCACGCGATCATCAGGGCGGCGAACAGCAGGGGTGCCCACAGGCGGCCCGCCCCGCCCTCGCCGGGCCTGGCGAGCCCGCCCAGCCGGGCGCGTACGCCCTCGAACGTCCCCGTCGTGCGCGCCGCGTCTCCGGCGGGCGCACCGGAGGCGGCGTCCGGGCCCGCGACGGCCGCACCGGGGACGGCATTCGGGCCTCCGACCACGGCGCCCGGACCTCCGAGCACGGCGCGGAAGGAGAGCCGGACGGTGACCGCCAGCGTCAGGAAGATCAACGCGGTCCACGCCCACTGCGCCGCCGTCCAGGACATCACCGCCAGCGGCGTGGCCAGCAGCGCCGCCACCGGCGGGTAGGTGAAGGGCAGCAGCTGCGGCGCGGGAGTGACGAACCCGTAAACGGGCCGGCCCTCCAGGATCGCCGCTCCGCCGGTACGGTAAACATCGAGGTCGACCAGGCGCTGGTCGTCCACGTTGCCCAGCCAGTAGAGCACCAGCGGGGCCACCGCGGCGGCGACGAGCAGCAACGCGGGCAGCCACGACACCCATGACAGCCACGTCGAGGGGCGCCGCCCGGTCGTGGTCACCTCGCCAGTCCTCACGAGCAGGCAGGTTACCGTGGGGCCGGGAAAACGGCCGCCCGGCGGATACGGACAGGGGGAACCGGATGGCTTCGGCACACCGCGGTCACGGGACCGCGCGCCCGGCCACCGGGGGGACCGCGACGCGACCGGCGCTCCGCCGGGCCGCCGGGACCGCTCCGGCCGCCGCGTCCCTGCTGCGGCCCCCGTTGCCGACCGCGCTGTTGATGTCGCTGACCGCGTTGCTGACCTTGCTCTGTGTCCTCCTCGGCGTCCCGGGCGCCTCGACGTCCTTCGCCGCCGCCGGCCCCGCAGGGACTCCCGGCGCTCCGGGCGCTCCAGGCGTTCCGGGCGCCTTCGGTGCCGGTACGACGGGCGCCTCGGCGAGGGCGCTTCCCGGGAAGGTGGTGATCGTCGGGATCCCGGGCCTGGAGTGGAGCGACCTGGACCGGGAGCGGACCCCGAACCTGTGGAGGCTGGTGGGCGAGGGCGGTTCCGCGTCCATGTCCACCCGGGCGGTTCCGCCGCCCGAGCGGGGGATCACCTGTCCGGTGGCGGGCTGGCTGACGGTCTCGGCCGGCCAGCGTGCGGGCGCGCCCGGTGCGGGCTGCGAGCCCCCGCGCCCACCGGAGCCGGCCCCCGGCGGCGGGGCGAGCGTGCCCGGCTGGGCCGAGCTGTCCGCTTTCAACGCCACCACCTCCTACCGGCCGGTTCTCGGGCAGCTGGGCGAGCTCGCGGCCGGCGCGGGCCTGAAGGTGGCCGCCGTCGGGCCGGGCGCCGCCCTCGCCGCCGCCAACAAGTCAGGAAAAATCGGGAAATACGCGGCGAGCATTGAGCAACTGGGCGACCTGTCCCCGTACGGCCTCATCGTGGTCGAGGCCGACGACCTCACCAGGGCCTGGACCGGCGGCCGCACCCCGGCCGGTGCCGCGGACGACCCTGCGGACGGCACCACGGACGAGATGACCGGCCAGGCCAGGCGGGAGGCCGTGGCCGGGGCCGACCGCGTGGTGGGCGCGGTCCTCGACCGCCTGCCCCCGTCACCCGGGACCCCGTCGCCCGGGACGGGGACCACGGTCCTGCTCGGGGGACTGGCCGACACCTCGGCGGCACCCCACCTGCACGTGGCGATCGCCCGGGGCCCGTCCCCCGGCGGGGGAACGTACGCCCGCGGCTACCTCACCGCCACCTCCACCCGCCAGGACGGCCTGGTCACGAACACCGACCTGACCGCCACCGCGATCGGCCTGCTGGACCTGAAGGTCCCCCACGGGGTCGTGGGACGCCCCTGGCTGGGCGACGCGCCGAGCGGGGAGCCGGTCGCGGCGACGGCCGGGAAACTGGCCGACGACGACCTCGCGAGCCAGGTGCTGCGCGAGGTGAGGGGACCGTTCTTCGCGGTGTTCGTGGCGGTGCAGATCCTGTTCTACCTGCTGGCCGCCGTCGCGATCCGCCGGGGCTGGGGCGGCTCGCGCGCCCTGACGGCCGTCCGGGCCGTCGCCGTGGTCAGCGGGGCGATCGCGGTCTCCACCTTCCTGGCGCAGCTGGTCCCCTGGTGGAGCCTGCCCGCGCCGATGGTCTGGGTGATCGTGACCATCCTCGGCTTCGCCTGCGCGGTCGCCGGGGTGGCGCTCGCCGGGCCGTGGCGGGCTCACCCGCTGGGCCCGCTGACGGTGGTCGCCGCGGTCACCTCGGTGGCGCTGCTGGCCGACGTGATGACCGGCTCGGCGCTTCAGGTGAACGCGGTCACCGGCTACGAGCCGGTCACCGGCGGGCGCTTCTACGGTTTCAGCAACATCGCCTTCGCCGTCTACTCCGCCGGCACGATCCTGGCCCTCGCCGGGATCGCCCAGTGGCTGATCTCGCGCGGCCGGCGCTCGCTCGCGCTCGCGGTGTGCGCGGCGTACGGGGGGCTGGCGGTGTTCGCCGACGGCTGGCCCGCGTGGGGTGCCGACTTCGGCGGGGTCCCGGCCTTCCTGGTGGGGGTGGCGGTCTTCCTGATCCTGCTGTCCGGCGGGCGGGTCTCGCCGCTCAGGCTGGTCCTGGTCGGCCTCGCGGGCGGCCTGCTGATCGGCGCCATAGCGGTGGCCGACTGGCTGCGGCCCGCCGAACAGCGCACCCACCTGGGCGCCTTCGTGCAGCAGGTGCTGGACGGGGAGGCCTGGACCGTGGTCGGCCGCAAGTTCGGCGCGATGATCGGGGTCACGGTCGGCAACTGGTCGCTGTCGCTGCTCACGCTGGTCGCGCTGGCGTTCCTGTTCCTGGTGCTCGACCGCCCGTCGCGGTGGGGCGCGTCGGCCCTGGGCCGGGCCTACGCGCTCGCGCCCGCGCTGCGCGCCGGGCTGATCGGGGCGCTGGCCTGCGCGCTGATCGGGTTCCTGATGAACGACTCGGGCATCGCGATCCCGGCCATGGCGCTCACGGTCGCGGTGCCGCTGACGCTGGCCGCCTGCGTGCGCGCCGTCCGGCTCTCGCCGCCCACCACGCCAGGGCGACCGTCAGTGCCAGCAGCGTCCACGGCACCACCGTCTCCCTGAGCAGGGTCTTCGTCCAGAGCAGGTCGTCGGGCCGCAGTGCCTCCCTGGCCGGGAGGTAGCCCAGCGACAGCACGACGACCCTGGCCACCATGAACGCCTCCAGCGCGGGCCAGGACGCCAGGGCCAGCAGCGCGAAGGCCAGCCCGTCGTACCAGGGCAGCGCGTACGGCGCGGCGAACAGCCAGGCGACCACCATCGCGGCGGCGACGACGGGCGCCGCACCGGCGGGCTGTACCCCCGGCACCCCCGGCACCCCCGGCACCACTGACGCCCGCAGCACCCCTGACGCCCGCAGCACCAGCCAGGCCAGGCAGGCCATCAGGAGCAGGGATCCGATCTGGATCCAGGCCGAGTACGCGCCCGGCCCGAAGAGCGACTGCAGCCCCACCTTGACGAGCTGCCAGGGCGTGGCGAGGGAGACCTTCCTGCTGGCGGCGCTCACCTGGTCGAGCACGTGCGGCCCGGCGACGGCGTAGATCGCCACCACGGTGGCCGTCGCGGTCCCCGCCACCACGGCGAGCCTGCCGGGCGAGCGGCGCAGCTCCCACGCCGGTCCGAGGGCGACGAGCCCGGCGTTGAGCTTGACCCCGATGCCCACCCCGAGCAGCAGCCCCGAGGCGGCCCCGCGAACCGTGAGCGCGGCGACCATGCAGGCGATGGCGAGGGTGTCGACGTGCATCCCGGCGGCCAGGTGGTAGATCATCAGCGGGTTGACCGTCCACAGCAGCGCCGCCCGCCGCTGGAGGTCGGCGTTCCCCCTGGCGAAACGGTGCAGCAGCAGCGCCGTGCCGACGAACGCCGCCGCGTTGACGACGGCCATCGCGAAGACCGTCAGCCTGACCGAGTCGCCGCCCACGAGACTCGCCAGCGCCTGCACCGCGGTGGCGACCGGACCGTAGACGCTGGTCACACCGGCCCACTCCTCCACCGCGCCGGTGACCGGGTCGCCGGGCAGGGCGGCGGGGGTGATCGCGTACGGGTCCCGGCCGAGCGTGACCAGGCGGCCGTACGCGGCGTAGTTGAGGTGGTCGGCCGAGCCGGAGGGCGGCAGGAAGGCGAGCAGGCCCGCCACCGCGCAACCGGCGTAGAGCAGCCGGCGCGGGTCGGGCCGCCACCGGGACCTGAGCGCGGCGGCGAGGCCGAGCCCGCCCAGCACGATGGCGACGGCGCCCAGGGCGATGGCCAGATGGGCGCCGGGGTGGGCCTCCAGCGAGTACGGAGGGTGCCAGGAGGGCCCTGGCAACCTCGGGACCATGGCCGAGGGGCCCAGCAGCCCGATCAGGACCGTGATCGCCACCGAGAGCCCCACGGCTCCGAACGCGGCCACGTCGAGCCCCCGCGGCGTATCGCCGGCGGGTCTCCGCCTCTCGTCGACGACCGACGCATCCCGAGTCACCCGCAAATTCCAGCACACCCGGCACGGTGCCCGGTGCGGTGCCCGGCGTGACGCCGGTGAACCGGGCGGTGCCGCGGGGCCCGGCCGGCGGTCCGGATCAGCCGGTCCGGATCAGCCGGTCCAGGTCAGCCGGCCGGGGTCAGCCGGTCCGGATCAGCGGCGTGCCAGGAGGGCGCGGGCGACGTCGCGGAACTGCCTGGCCCGGTGGATCTGGGCCTTCCAGTCGGTGCCGGTGGCCCGGTGGGCCATCTCGACCGGGACCTCGCGCACGCGAAAGCCCTTCCTCAGCAGGTCGATCGTGAGACCGGTCTCCACGCCGAAGCCGCGCGCCAGCGGCCGGGCGGCTTCGAAGGCCGCCCGGGTCAGGCAACGCTGCCCGTTGAGCGGCTGGGCGGGTGCCCAGCCGGTGGCGCGTTCGACGCCCTCGCGCGCGAGCCTCACGACGAACCCGTGGCCGCCCAGCTTCACGCGGGTGACGAAGACGGCGATCGTCATGTCGGCCTCGCCCGACGCGACCGGCTCGATCAGTGGCACGGCCGTACGGGCGGTCTCACCCAGGTCGGCGTCGAGGAACAGCAGGTGCCGGGGCTCCTCGCCGTCGAGCAGGCGTACCGCGTGGGCGCCGCTCTCCATGGCGGCGGCCTTTCCCCGGTTGTGGCTGTGCCGCACGACCCGGGCACCGGCGGCCTTGGCCACCCGCCCCGTCTGGTCGACGGAGCCGTCGTCGACGACCACGACGAGATCGACGCCGGGCAGCGCCAGGACCGCGGCCACGGTGGCCCCGATCCTGTCGCCCTCATCCTTGGCGGGAATGATCGCCGCCGTGCCGGTCATCGAACACCTCCAGTGTGGAGACCCCGGGCATCAGCCGTGGGGAGGACGTCATCCTTGGGAGTCGGAGGTCAGCAGCTTCTCCGGCAGCGTCTCGTGCACGACGAAGACGGAGTCGAGGCCGGTGACCTGGAGAATCTTGCGTACGGCCGGCCGGGGCGCCGCCACCTCCAGCGTGCCACCCCGCTCGCGCAGTCGCTTGAGCGCGGAGAGCAGCACGTTCATGCCGGTGGAGTCGCAGAACTCCACGGCGGACATGTCGAGGACGACAAGCATGGTCTGGCTCTGCCCAAGCAACCGAGTGAACTCGGCCTGCAGGCGAGGCGCGGTATATAGGTCGATTTCGCCAACGATGGTCACGACGGTGTGCCCGGCATGAGATCGAGTTGAGACTTTTAGCTCCACAGCGGGCACACTAGCGGCGCGAGAGCCGCTGGTCACGTTCTCTTGAACAACCCGAGTCGTCCGCCCTTTGTCCCCCGTTTCCGCCTCATGGAAACCCTGAGTGCGCGAAGCTTGACACTAAGCAACACCGGCTTGGCCGGAAAGGGGAGGAGACCCGGCGCCTCCCGATCGTCGCTGCGCTACGTCAGTGGCGGCCGTTGAGTTACGAGAAACGGGCTCGAACGCACCCATGAACACCGACCTACCTGAGGATCTCCAGCGACAGCGGCTCCGGGAGCACCTGGAGTCCATGATCACTCGCACCGACAAGGCCACCTCGTGGCGCGACGCGGCGAGTTCACTGCGAAGCCTGGTGAACCACGAGGGATACGTCCCGATCAGAACCCGCCTGTCGACCGAGGACCTCGACTTCCTCGAGGGAGCGCGCGAAGAGCTCCTCGACTTCGCCACGCTCGGCGTCAGGCTGCTCGACCTGCACCAGCCGCGCGACGCGGGCGGCATCACCAGCGATGCCGCGCATCCGATCCTGCGCTGCCGCAGCTGCATGTGGCGCTGGCCGTGCCCGACGTTCCGGGCGATGGTGGAGTCTCTCGGCACCACCAGGAGGCTGACCTCCTGCCAGCACGTCGAGCCCGACACCGAGGGCGGCGAGTGCGCGCAGATGACCCTCATGGTCTCGGTGAGGCCCGAGGGCCCGCAGGGCACCACGAGCCACGTCACGCCCGCGCCGGCCGCCAACGGCACCGCCAACGGCACCACCGGTTCCAACGGCACCTGCGCGAGCTGACCGCCGCCGCCCACCCGCGCTCGCCGGCGTCCGGACCCGACAGGACCCGACAGGACCCGACAGGACCCGACAGGACCGGCCGGGCAGGTCAGGCGGAGAGCGGCAGGCGGATCTCGAAGCGGCAGCCGGGGCCGGAGTTGACGACGCCGATCGCCCCCTCGTGGGCCTCGACGATGCCGCGCGCGATCGCCAGGCCGAGACCCGCCCCTGCGCCGTCGACGCCGGGGGTACGGGCCGTCTCGCCGCGGAAGGCGACGTCGAAGACGCGGGGCAGGTCGTCGGCCGGGATGCCGCCGCAGCCGTCGGCGACGGACAGGCAGGCGGTGTCGTCCTCGGCCGAGACGTGGACCACGACCGCGCCGTCGCCCGGAGTGTGCCTGATCGCGTTGACCACCAGGTTGCGCAGCGCCCGGGAGAGCTGGGCCGCGTCGGCCTGCACGGGGACCACCGGGCCGACCTCACCGCTCAGCCGCACTCCCTTGCCCCTGGCCAGCTCCTCCACCCCGGCCAGCGCGTCGGCGACCAGGTCGCCGAGGCCGATCCGGTCACGCGAAAGGCGTAGCGTCCCCGCGTGGATCCTGGACAGCTCGAACAGGTCGTCGACCATGCCCGACATCCGGTCCACCTCCAGGAGGATCTGCCGGTGGTAGCGGCCGACGGTCTCCGGATCGGCGACCACCCTGTCCTCCAGGGCCTCGGCCATGGCCCGCATGCCCGCCAGCGGGGTGCGCAGGTCGTGGCTGACCCAGGAGACGAGCTCGCGGCGGGCGCTCTCCAGGGCGCGCTCGCGCTCATGGCCGAGGCGCAGCCGCCGGTAGGCCTGGTCCAGGCTCCCGGCGATCGTGCCGAGCTCCGCGGGCAGCCCCTCGGGGGGCGTGAACTCCCCCGAGGCCGGTACGGCGTGCACGGCGTCGACGAGCTTGCGGCTGGCCTTCACTACCCGGCGCGAGAGCACCGTCGCGACACCCAGCCCGACCAGGCCGCTCACGGCGACGACGCTGAGCACGATGTCCCTCAGCGTCCCCTCGATGATCATTTTCAGGGTGAGGGCCGTCATCCCGCCGACCGTCGCCATGACGGTCACCACGACGACCACCGCGAGCATCACGCCGATCGACCGCTCGCGCAGCAGCCGCATCGTGCCCAGCCCGGCCAGCGCGATCAGCAGGCCGAGCCCGGCGGTGACCGCGACGATCATCAGGATCTCCGGGATCACGGCTCCGCCAGCGGTTCGTAGCGGTAGCCGACCCCCCACACGGTGACGATGCGCCGGGGGTCGGTCGGGTCGGGCTCGATCTTCTCGCGGAGGCGGCGGACGTGGACGGTCACCGTGGACGAGTCACCGAAGGACCAGCCCCAGACCTGGTCGAGCAGGGCGGAGCGGCTGAAGGCCTGGCGGGGGTTGCGCATCAGGTGGGCGAGGAGGTCGAACTCGCGGGCGGTCAGCATGATCTCGTCACCGCGGAGCCGGACCTCGTGGGCACCGACGTCGACCGCCAGCTCGCCGTCCCTGAGCACGCCGGTACCGGCCGGCAGGGATGACCCGCGCGCCCGCCGCAGTACGGACTGCACGCGCAGCGCCAGCTCCCGGGGGCTGAAGGGCTTCGTGACGTAGTCGTCGGCGCCGGTCTCCAGGCCGACGACCCTGTCCAGCTCGTCGCCGAGCGCGGTCAACATGATCACCGGAACCGGCCACCGCTCCCTGAGCTTCCTGCAGACCTGGAGACCGTCCATCTTGGGGAGCATCAGGTCGAGCACCATCAGGTCGGGCGGATTGGCCAGCGCGCGTCTGAGCGCCTCGGCGCCGTCTCCGACGCACTCGACCACGTGACCGTCGCGTTCCAGGTAGCGGGCCACGACCTCGGCCACCATCGAATCGTCGTCGACCACCAGAATCCGCGCACTCATGGCCCCCACGGTAGGCCCGCGAGGGGACGATCCCTAAGCCGTGTCACCGGTCCGTAAGCACTCGATCGTTATGACCATCGTTACGATCAAGGCGCCCGCCGTCGCCCCGCCCGGCGTACGGTGGATCGCATGAGTCGTATCGTGCTGGGGGTTCTGGGCGTCCTGCTCGCGCTCTACGTGGTGTTCGGGTTCGTGCTGCCCGCCCTCTTCGGGCTGCTGAAGTTCGCACTCGTCCTGGCGGTGGTGGCCTTCGTGGTCGTCGCGCTGGTCACCGCGGTGGCCAAGTTCAAGAAGTGAACCTGCTGCTCGCCGTCCAGACCCTGGCGGTCTGGATGTTCGACGGCGGCGGTGTCCTGACGGCCGCCGCCGTGGTCGGGCTGGGCGTGTTCCTGCTCGCCTGGGCGCTGCGCCCGGCGCCCGTCACCTCGGGTACGGAGTCACGGTCGCCGATGTCCCGGCGCGACCGGGCCAGACGGACGATGTTCGTCCGGCAGCGCGACCCCGACGCGGCCGGGAGGTCCCGGCCCAGAGCACCCTCCGCGGGCCCGGCGCCCGCGTAATCCTCCGCGACCTCCCGCGATCCTCGCGTGCCCCGCGCGCACGTGACCGGCGATCCTCGCGTGCCCCGCGCGCACGTGACCGGCATGCCCCCGCACGCGCGTGATCACCGTGTACACACGTGGTCACCGTGCCCCGGGGGCACCCGGCCGCCGTGCGCCGCGCGTGCGCGTCCCGGAAAGACCCCGCGGTCCGCGGGCGCCTTCTGTGCCGTCTCCACTCCGCTCAGAAGGGCCCTCTCATGTTCGACCCCGTCATCGCGTTCGTCGCCGGCCTCATCGCCGCGCTCGCCGAGCCGCTGGGCTCCACGGCTCCGGCGATCGTCGTGTTCACCGTCCTCGTCCGGCTGATGCTGCTCCCCCTCGGTGTCATGCAGGCCAGGGGCGAGCGGGCCAGGGTCCGCCTCGCCCCGGAGCTCCAGAGGCTCAAGAAGCGCCACGGCCGCAACCCCGAGCGGCTCCAGCGGGAACTGGCCGCCCTCTACGCCAGGGAGAAGACCTCGCCGCTGGCCGGATGCCTGCCGTCCGTGGCGCAGATGCCGTTCCTCATGGTGACGTACCAGGTGTTCATCTCCTCGACGATCGCCGGGCAGGCCAACGCTCTTTTGACCCACGGGCTCCTGGGGGTGCCGCTCGGTCAGCAGTTCGCGAGCACGGTGGCCGGGTTCGGGCTGATCAGCGGCCCGACCCTGGTCTTCGCCGGCCTCTTCCTGCTGCTCCTCGCCGTGGCGTGGATCACGTCCCGCCGGATGCGGCGCACGATGAGCGAGGACGTTCAGCCCGCGGCGCTGCGCCGGATACTGCCCCTGCTGCCGTACGGGACCGTCCTGGTCGCCGCGGTGCTGCCGCTCGCGGCGGGGATCTATCTCCTCGTCACGACGGCCTGGACGGCCGGGGAGAAGGCCGTGCTGCACCGCCCGGCGCTCGCCGGGGGATGAGGGCGAGGCGCTGTCCGCCGGCGCGGTGACCGCACAGGGCGAAATGCTCGGAAACGTCTATTACCGCGACCGGGACCGCCACCGGGCCGGAAACCCCGGCGTCCAGAGAGGGTGGTGGACTTCGTACCGATGCGTCCTGCGGTACGACAAGTGGTTCCTCTACGTATAACGCGTTCTCCGACAAAGACGTCGCCCCGCTGGAAAACTTTCACACCTGGTCAGGGGCGTCATCCCGCCATAAAGCCTTCACGCCGGACGCGGGGATGTCGCCCCGCCGAAGAAGTGCCTGGTCCCGTCCCGCTTCACGACATTCGAAGCGGGACGAAACCCGGAAAGAGGATTATCCGCATTCCCTGAGAGCGGGTTCGGGGGCGGGAACGTGGCCGTTACCTACCGTGTCGACCGCCGTGACCACCGCCCATACCGTGGTGATGTCCCCCTCGTGTCTGACGCCCCAATTGGAGGCCAGATACTCGACGATTCCAAGGCCTCGCCCTCCCAGGGAGGAGAGCGTCGGGCGTCCCGCCCGCGGTTCGGTGGCCGCGCCACCGTCACTCACAGCGACCTCGACATGCTCCTCGGTCCAGCGCCACGACACTCTGATCTGTCCTGACGGCAACGGGTGGGCGTGACGCAGCGCGTTGCTCAGCAGTTCGCTGACCACGAGCACCGCGTCGTCGATGGCGGTCTCGTACACACCCCGTTCCTGCAGGTCAGAGCAGAGACGCTGGCGTGCGACAGCGACGCTGGACGGTGCATACGGCAACAGAACGACGCTCGACGCACTCACCTCCCCGTATGCCTGTTCCCCCCTGAGGAACTCACCCCAGTACGACCGAAATGCCCCGTTAGATAGTCTTGGAAACCGAGCGTCAATTACAGCTTGTGCACATTCGACAATAGATCAGCACATCCGTTACCGACTCGTTACTGGTTCGGCGTGTCGATCAGGTAAGGGCGTCCGGCGTGTCGGCGATACGAAGGACCAGCCTCATCCGGGTGCCGCCGGAGGGACGCGGATGCGCCGAGACCTCCCCGCCCTGGGCCCGCGCGAGGCTCCGCACGATGTAGAGGCCGAGACCGACCCCGCCGAACCTGCGGCGGTCGCCGCTGTCGGCCTGGACGAAGCGCTCGAAGACGCGCTCCCTGCTGGCATGGGCGATACCGACGCCCTCGTCGTCCACCACCAGCACCACCCTGTCGCCGTCCGCCCAGGCCTCGACCCTGATCAGGCCACCGTCCGGCGAGTACTTGAAGGCGTTCTCCAGCAGCTGGGCCAGCAGGATGTCGGTGGCCAGCGCGTCACCCGAGACCGGGGGCAGGTCGTCGGGGACGTCGACCTCGACCCGGTGCAGGTCCGACAGGATCGGCAGGCCCAGCGTGGCGGCCCGGATCAGCTCGGCCAGGTCGAAGCTCTCGATCCTGAGCGTGAGCTCGCCGGCCCCCGCGCGCGAGCCCAGCAGCAGGTGGTCCATGAGCTGGCCCAGCGAGCGGGCCCGCTCGGCGATGGTGTGCACGGCGGCACGGCGCTCGGCCTCGGCCATGCTGTCCCAGCGGCTGTCGAGCGTGCTGGCGAAACCGCGGACCACGGTGATCGGCGTGCGGAGCTCGTGGCTGGTGGTGGCGAGGAAGAGGTCCTTGGCCTCCTCCAGCTCCTTCGCGCGGGTGACGTCGCGGAAGTCGACCACGATCTCGCCCGTCTCCACGATCTCCGCGCAGAGCACGTCCAGCCAGGTGCCCGAGGGCAGCTGGATGCTGAGCTTGTCCCCCGGCCCCGGCAACTGGAACGGCGGCGGCCCGCCGATCACCTCGGCCGCGTGGAAGCCGGTCAGCTCGCTGGCCGTCGGGTTCCACTGGACCACCCGGCCCGTGTCGTCGAGGACCGCGATGCCGTCGGCGCTGGCGTCGAACACCGCCCGCTCGTGGGCGCGCTGCCGCACGGCCTCCTGGTAGGCCATGGCGTTGCCCACGGCGATGCCCGCGTGACCGGCGAGGAGCTCCAGCAGCTCCAGCTCCAGGTGGCCCGCCTTGCGCTTGGCGAACAGCGCGTACAGCGCGCCGTACGACCGCCCGCCCATGGCCGCGAGGCCGAGCGCGATGGTGTGCAGGCCGGGCAGCCGCGACCAGATCAGCCGGTCCAGCCGGTCCTGGTCGCCGGTCTCCAGCAGGACGGTCCTGCCCTCGCGCAGCAGCTTGCCGACCAGGCTGGTGCGGAGGTCGGCGGTCGAGTCGCGCATCGAGTCGGGCAGGTTGTGACAGGCCACGAGGCGGAGCCGGTCACCCTCGATCATCACGAACCCGCCCGCGTCGGCCCCGGTCAGGTCGGCGAGACTGGCCGCGATCCGGTCGAGCACGGCGGGCAGCTCCAGCTCGGCGTTGATGTCGGCGACCACGTCGGTGAGCCTGCGGACGAGCTGCGCCCGGCGGGCGTTGCGGTCGTTGGCGGTCTCGTCGTCCTGGGCCAGGTGGTAGACGCTGACGTAGCCGAGGAGGGCGCCGTCCGGCGCGGACAGCGCGGCGGTGTCGACCCGCACGTCGAGCAGGCTGCCGTCGCGGCGGAACCGCTTGGTCCTCAGCGAGACCTGACCACCGGTGCGGACCTTCTCCAGGACCGCGTTGTGCTCGGCCGTCAGCTCCTCGGGGACCACCGGCACCCGGCGGCCGACCATCTCGCCGGCCGACCAGCCGAACAGACGCTCGGCGGCGGGATTCCAGGCGAGAACCGTCTGCTCGCGATCGATGGCGACGATCGCGTTGGGCGCCGCGGCGACGACCTCACGGCCGATGCCCCCGTCACTGTCGGCCCTGTAGTCCACCACACACCCATAGTGCCGTCTCAACCGGTCTGATCTTGGCACTTTCGTCCCGCACGTGTTGCCACTGGCCGGGCGATCCGTCCGATACTCTGCGGTCACCACACACCTGGATACGAAAGGGTGGGGCCATGTCATCCGGCGACATCGATGCATTGCTACGGGTGACCTCGCCCGACTACGTCGGCACGAGCCATCCCGACATCGCGTTCGGCACGCTCGACGGCCCGCTGGGGCGTCTGACCCTCGCCGTGACGAGCAGGGGTGTGGTGGCCTGCAGCTACGAGGACGAGAACGTCGTCTTCGAGCGGATCAGCAGGGAGGTCGGCACGTTCATCGGGCCGGACGCCCGGCGGCTCGACCCGGTGCGCCGGGAGCTGGACGCCTACTTCTCCGCCAGGCTCCGCGCCTTCACGACGCCGGTCGACCTGCGTCTGGCCACCCAGTTCTCCAGGACCGTGCTGCAGATGATGCTCGCGGTGCCGTACGGGACGGTGACGACCTACCTCGAGATCGCCGAGCGGATCGGCAGGCCGCGCGCGCTGCGCGCGGTCGGCAACGCGCTGGGCAGCAACCCGGTGTGCGTCATCGTGCCGTGCCACCGGGTGGTCGAGAGCGAGGCGGTCCTCGGCGGGTACGCCGGGGGCTCGGCCGCCAAGGAACGCCTGCTGCGCATCGAGTCCGCCGCCGTGCTCCGCGGGCCCGGCGACGCGTAGACCGCGGTCCTTTCACCCCGGGACCCCACGACCGCCCTGGGATCGCCCCACGACCCCCTGGGACCGCCGCGCCTCTGCGCGGACCGGAAACGCCGGAAGCCGTACGGCGCGCGGTCAGGAGCGGCGACGGAGCGCGCCGAGCCCCAGGGTGACGAGACCCGCGACGAGGAACGCGGCGACGGACGCGCTCATCCACGGCTGCGGGACGAAGCCGATCGCGTCGCGGGCGCCCTTCCAGAACGAGGACCACCACGCGACCTCCGGGGCGACCGGCAGCGCGGCGAGCATCCACCAGGCCACGAAGCCCAGCACCCACGGGAGCACCATGAGCGGGCGCGAGGGCGCGGTCTCCGAGGTGTCCCAGCGCCTGTCGCCGCCGAGCAGGAAGTAGTCCACCGCGAGCACCGCGAACATCGGCACGAAGACCGCCCCGATGAGGCCGAGGAAGACGGTGTAGGTCTGGTCGGTGGCGAAGATCGCGAGCAGGGTGACCAGCGCGCCGATGGCCACGGAGATGACCCGGCGGTCCAGCCTGGGCAGCAGGTTCTGCAGCGACATCGCGGTGGAGTAGACGTTCACGAACGACTGGTCGGTCTCGCGCAGCACCAGGATGCCGAAGAAGATCGGGCCGAGGGCCGCGGCCACGAAGGGGTCCCAGACCTGGCCGGGGTCGTTGCCGACCAGCGCGAGCGCCGCGATGCCGAGGACCAGGCAGGCCACCTGGGCGATCGTGTAGCCGCCGACGACCCCGGCGAACGCGGCCCTGCCGGAGCGGGAGAAGCGGGCGAAGTCCGCCGCGACCGGCACCCACGAGACCGACAGCGCGATCACGTAGTCGACCGAGGGGGCGAACGCCTCCCAGGATCCGCCGCCGATCGCCGGTCCCCGCTGGAACAGGGCGACCATGAACCAGATCATCGAGATCACCACGGCGGCGGTGACGTACCTGCGGAGCAGGCGGACCGCTCCCAGCGGCCGGATGGTCAGCGCGGTGGTGATCACCCCCGCGAGGACCACCCAGAGCGCGTAGGGCACCTCGATCCCGAAGGATCCCGCGATGGCCTGGGCTCCCTGGGAGATGACCCACAGCTCGAAGACGCCCCAGCCCAGCATCTGGACGATGTTCAGCACGGTCGGCAGGTAGGAGAGCCTGGCCCCGAACAGCCCGCGCAGCAGGACCATCGCCGGAGCACCGGTCCGCTGCCCGGGAATCGCGGCCAGGCCCACCATCGCGGTGCCGACGACGCTGCCCACGACGGCGGCCAGGATCGCGGCCACGAAGCTCAGCGGCCGGTCGCCGAGCGGATTGATCAGCGTGATCGCGCCGGAGAAGCCGAGCAGGCTGACACCCAGATTGGCCCAGAGCGCTCCTTGGTCGAGCACGCCGAGGGCCTTGGGGGGAGCCTCGCCGAGGGTGAGGGGCGCCTCGGCCGCCCCGGAGTTTCCGGAATCGCCGGAACCCTTGGAATCGACGGCGGCAGACGTCATCACGCACTCCCTACGCCGGCATTACCCGGACAGGTTCATGCGGTCGGCGACAGCCGTAGTCGCCCTCTCAGCCTGGTTGCCCCAAGCTCCCGCGTTGGTTGACACGCGAAGCCGGGATCGCCCCAGCTCGCGCCCTCATGATGCACCATCCGTCCGTATTCGGCCAGTGCCGGACCGGCTCGGCCGTCTCACGAAAGAGTCCCTGGACGTTCGCAGAAGCGCAGCCGCGTACGTAGCGGTAGCCGTACTTCATGGCTGTACGACAACTCCATTGCTGTACGACAACCGCCTGGCCTCCAGGTCTGGAGGCACTCCCGGACCTGGAGGTCCGCCGTGCGGAGCACTCCAGAACCCGAGCCAGGAGAGAGCGGGATCCCGCGGTTGAGGAGACGGAATCCCGCGACGAATATCACCGAAATTCTCAGGGGCGAAGGACCGAGGACGGCGCGCACATCTCATGGCCACTGCCGTACTTCGTAGCCGCACGAGGAGAGAAACGGTCCTCTACCGATGCGTGAATGGCCTCTGACCCGCGCTGCAGCGGCGGCACACGTAAGCGCAGCACCGTCCGGACAGGTTCATGCGGCCGGCGGCGCGTCGGATGTCGATGAGACCCTCTGCGTGGTTCCGCCCCCCAGCCCGGTTACGCCCGAGCTTCCGCGGCGGAAATTCGCCCTGATCATTCCGTTCACTCCTTTCTCGACAAGGGTCTCTCCTGGCGAGAGCCTCGGCGGGGGCTCTCCTTCGCGTCTCGGCGAGGGCCCTCCTCGCGCGGCCCTGGAGGCTCGGGCGCGGGAGGCTCGGGCGACGGGTTCGGACGGCTCAGGCGACGAAGGGGTCCTGGCCGCTCTCGGCGATCATCGGACGCCCCGCGACGTCCCAGGACCGCATGCCGCCGCCGACGTTGATCGCGTCCCAGCCGACGTGGTTGAGCCAGGCGGTGGCGTTCGCGGAACGGCCGCCGACCCGGCAGATCACGTAGACGGGCGCGCCCTTGGGCACCTCGTCGACCCGGGACTGCAGCTCACCCAGGGGAATGTGGACGGCGCCGGGCGCGTGCCCGGCACGCCACTCGTCGTTCTCGCGCACGTCGAGCAGGAACGCGTCATCCGGCACGGCCTGCGCCTCGACCTCAGGAACACTCATACGCCCATTGTTCCAACTCCTCCACCGGATGGGGCGCAAAGCCCCGTGGATGCCCTCATCCGGACCTTCGATTTCCCCTGATAGCAGGCCAATTTGGTACGTCCAGCCGTACCGGATCACCCGGCCCGCGGCGGCATCCGGGCAGCGGGGCGGACAAGGTCAGGGAACGTCCCAGAAGGCGAGTTCGTGAGCCATTCCCTCGGCGAACAGCTTCCCGGCCCTGCCCGGGTCCGGCACCGCCTCGTCGATCATCACCGCGATGCGCCCGGTCAGCTCGGCGAAGGCCGGGTGGGCGTAGGTGTCGACCCAGGCGCGGTAGCGGGGCTCGGCGGGCGGATTCTCCGCCAGGGCGCGGCCGAGCGTGGAGTAGCCCCACATGCAGGGGTAGAGCGCGGCCAGGCCGTCGGCGTAGACGGCCGCGGAGTCGAGCAGGAAGGAGGTGTACGCCGCGCAGGCCGGGCCCTTCCTCGCGCCGCCGAGGTCGGCGCCGAACTCGGCCGACAGCGACCGGTGCAGGCTCAGCTCCTCGTGGAAGGTGGCGTGCGCCAGGTCCACCAGGTCGCCCAGATGCCCGTCCGGGGCCTGCCAGGCGAGCCGCGAGAAGACGCGGACGTAGTCGAGCAGGAACAGGTAGTCCTGCTCCAGCCACGACCGGAACACCGGCTCGGGGAGATCTCCCCGAGCGATGCCCGCCACCGTCGGATGGGCGAGCTGCGCCTCGACGAGCGGGCGGCCGATGACGTGGAGTTCCTCAGAGACGCTCATGGGTCGGAGATTGTGTCAGGTCAGGGCGGCGGCGCCGAAGGAGACGCCGAAGCGCTTGCACCAGATGGTGACGGACCTCAGGCTGTCGAGGTCGGCCCCGGCGGGAATGGCGTAGTTGGCGTTGCCCCTGTTGCCCTTCAGGTCGCCGAGTTCGAGGTGCTTGCCGTCGTCCAGGTTGAACCATCCCGCGTTGCCCTTCTTGACGGGCTGGTCACTGAGCCAGACCCGCAGGTCCGGGCCGTCGGAGGTGTCCAGGTTCTCGATCCGCAGGACCCGGCTCCCGTCGGACAGTTCCAGCACCCTCGCCCTGCCCTCGGTCTCGTGCTCGTGGGAGATGAACGTGCCCGTGGCCAGGACCTTCGGCTCCTGATCCTGAGCGGTCTCGGTGGCCCTGGTCTCGGTGGCCCTGGCGGGCTCGCCCGTCTCGTCCTGCCGGGTGGCCTGCGGCCCGGGGGACGCGGCCGCGGCGGGCAGCGCCTCGTTCACCTCGACGGTGGTGAACAGGCGCCACGGCTGGAACAGGTACAGCGCGACACCGAGCGCGACGGCGCCCAGCGCCAGGACACCCCACGTGACGGGGTGCCGGAGCAGCCTCTTGACCCTCATCTGGACTCCCATCGCATACCTCCGGTGTGGAGACCCCCGGCCTCCGGTTACGGCGAGGAAGTCGAGACGTCCCTCCGGACTCGGTGCCGAGGCTATCCGCGATACCGTCCTAGATCGATTACGGAGTGCTTACGGCCGCGAGGCGCCCGCGACGTAGGGTCGGACGATGACGACGATCGCGGAGGAAGTGCTCCTGCTCGCGTACGACGAGGAGCGGGGCAGACAACTCATCGGCTCCTCGGAGCTGGACGCCGCGCTCGGCGGCGCGTTGCTGGCGGAACTGGCCGTCGGCGGCCGGATCGACCTCGCGGACAGGAAGGTCGCCGTTCTCGACGCGACCCCGGTCGGGGACGAGGAGCTCGACACGGCGCTGGCCAGGATCGCGGCCGAGCCCAAGGCGCGCAAGCCCGAGTGGTGGGTGCCAAGGCTCCACTCCGGCAAGCTTCGCTCCCGCCTGCTGTCGCGCCTGGCGGAGAGGGGCGTGCTGGACGAGGAACGGCGCAAGATCCTGGGGATCTTCCCGAGCACCCGCTACCCCGAGCGCGACCCTGGCGCCGAGCTGGCGATCCGCGAGCGGGTCCAGAGCGTGCTGTCCGGCGCCACCCCCGACGAGCGGGCCGCGGTATTGATCGCGATCCTGCACGCGGCCAAGATCGACCGTAAGGCGTTCCCCGGCGCGAGCAAGGAACGGATCAAGGAGATCACCGAGGGCGAGTGGGCCGGCGAGGCGGTCTCCCAGACCATCGCCGCCGTCAACGCCGCCGTCATGGCGGCCGTGATAGCGGGGGTCGTCGTCAGCACCGCCGGCGGCTGAGGTCCGCCGGCCCTCGCCGGGCGGGCACTGTCACGAGGGTGCTCCGCCCGGCGAGGACGTCTGGTCCTGTGCCCGCCCCGCTTCCGCACAATCTTCGCGTCGCTTCGCGGACAGGACCGGGGCGAGAGGGCCGGAGGAAAGTGGCGTGGCCGGGAAGCGCCGGCCGGCGCCCCGGCCCGGGGGCCGGGGCGGGACGTCACCTGCCGCCGAGGGCGTCTTCGGGAACGGGCTTGTCCTGGGCCAGGGCCTCGAACATGCGCAGGGCCTTCTCCCGGTCCCACTTGACGACGGACTGGCCGTCGATGGTGGGCAGGGAGCCGATGGGCACGACCGTGGTGACCGGGTCGCCGCCCATGGCGAGGCCGAGGGAGAGCAGGTCGAAGGCGCCGGTCTCCTCGCCGACGGACACCGAGTCGGCCGCGCTCAGCGCGAGCGGGACGGACGTGAAGGGGTTGATCAGGACGCCGGGGCTGGCCGCCTTCTTCACCACCGCGGAGAAGAACTGGCGCTGGCGCTGGGTCCTTTCGAGGTCGGGGATCGCGCCGGTGGCGCGGGTGCGGACGTAGCCGAGGGCCGTCCCCCCGTCCATGGTCTGCAGGCCCTTCTTCAGGTTGATCCCGGCCTTGGGGTCCTTGATCGCCTGCTTGACGTTGATCTCGACCCCGCCGATGGCGTCCACGATCCCCACGAAGCCGCCGAAGCCGATCTCCATGTAGTGGTCGAGGCGCAGCCCGGTGACCTGCTCCACGGTCTTGGGAAGCAGTTGCTGACCGCCCTGGAAGGCGTAGGCGGCGTTGAGCTTGTTGCTGCCGTGGCCGTCGATCGGCACGTACGAGTCGCGCGGGAGGCTGACCAGGGTCGGGCGGCCGTCGCCCTCGGGGATGTGCAGCAGCATCATCGTGTCGGTCCTGCGGCCCACGGCCTTGCCCGTGGCGAGCTTCTTACGCTGGGCCGCGGTCAGGCCGGCGCGGCTGTCGGAGCCGACCAGCAGCCAGTTGGTGCCGGGGGTGTCGGCGGGACGGCCCTCGTAGTCGGTGAGCGCCTCGATCTTGGTCAGCCGAGAATTAATCATGAAATATCCGCCGACGGCCAGAATGAGCAGCACGACGACCAGCCCGGCGAGGATCCGCACGATGAGCCTGCCGGGACGCTTCGGCCGCCAGCCGGGCATGCGCGACGCGCTCCCGCCGCCTCGGCCGCCGGAGTCCCCGGGCGGGGCCGGGGGCGCGTTCAGCGGCTTGACCGGGCTGGAACCCGACCTGGCCTTGCCGTACACCCGCCCGCCCCGGGGGGGCGGCACCTCGCGCGGCGTCTCCTCCCGGACGGGCGCCTCCCGCCGCGAGGACACCGACTGCCGGACGGGCGTTCCCGGGCCGCCAGGCGAGGGGTAGGCGGGCTGCCCGGCCGCTCTCGGCGGCACGGGCCCCGGCGTGGGCGATCGCAGCGCGCGAGTGCGATCGTCGTCTTCGGGCCTGTCAGCCACGTCTTGTCCCGCCACTTCTTGATCTCATGGTGAAAACGTCATTATCGACGCTACGTCGTGGTTCAGGCGCTTGCCGCCAGGTGCCCAAGGTTTCCCTATGTAAAAGTACTCAGACAGGTTGTCAGCGACCAACAATGCGATCGTCGGCCGATCCGGAAACATCGACCCCCACCCGGATCGTTACGGTAGAGGACTACCTCTGCTCGAAAGGATGATCGTGTCCACTCCGGACCCGTGGAATACCTGCCCGTGCGAACGCACGGGCACCACTGAACCGACCGGGAGAGCCGCCCGGTGAACACGGCTCTGGGCCTGCTGGCCATCCTCCTGCTCACCCTCGCCACCGGCTATTTCGTCGCCCAGGAGTTCGCCTTCGTCGCGGCGGACCGCGGCGTGCTGCGCGAGCAGGCCGACTCCGGCGACGCGGCCGCGGCGCGGGCGCTGGAGGTGACGGGACGCCTGTCGTTCATGCTGTCGGGCGCGCAACTCGGCATCACCGTGACCGCCCTGCTCGTCGGCTTCATCTCGGAACCCGCCATCGCCACGGTCATCCGCCCCTGGCTGGAGACCGCGGGAGTGCCGCGCGGGGCCGTGCCCGGCATCGCCGTGGCGCTGGCCGTCGCGGTGGCCACCGTCATCCAGATGGTCTTCGGTGAGCTGGCCCCCAAGAACCTGGGCATCGCCCGTCCCGAGCCTGTGGCGAAGTTCCTCGCCCGCTCGACGATGATCTACCTGCGGATCGCCGGGCCGGTCATCCGCCTGTTCGACTCCGCCGCCACCGGCCTGCTGCGCCGCGTCGGCGTGGAGCCGGTGGAGGAGATCGAGCACGGCGCCAGCCCCGAGGAGCTGTCCCGGATCATCTCCGAGTCCGCCACCGCGGGCGACCTGCCGCCGAGACTGTCGGAGCTGCTGGGCCGCGCCCTGGAGTTCGGCGACCGCACCGCCGAGGACGTCATGGTGCCGCGCCCCCGCGTGGTGCTGCTGAGGGACGACCGGCCGATCTCCGACCTGATCGACGCCGTTCGCAGGCACGGTCACTCCCGCTATCCGGTGCTCTGCAACCAGAACGGCGACGACGTCGTCGGCGTCACCGGCGTCCGCGAGCTGCTCAGGTCGGGACTGGCCGACGGCACGCTGGAAAAGATCACCCGCCCCGCGCTCCTGGTGCCCACCTCCTCGCCGCTGCCCCTCGTGCTGGAGCGCATGCGCACCGCCCGCGACGACCTGGCGTGCGTCATCGACGAGTACGGCGGCCTGGCCGGCGTGGTCACCATAGAGGACCTCGCGGAGGAGCTCGTCGGCGAGCTCATCGACGAGAACGACCCGGAGCCCGCCGGGGTCGTCGCGGGCGACGAGGGCACCTGGGACCTGCCGGGCACGCTCCGGCTGGACGAGATCGAGCGGGCCATCGGCCTGCAACTCCCCGAGAGCGACGACTACGACACCGTCGCGGGCCTCGTGCTCGCCACCCTCGGCCGGATGGCCGAGCCCGGCGACCAGGTGACCGTCACGCTCACGTCGCGGAACGACCCCCTGGAGAACGACAGCGCCGACGAGAGGGAGGCCTCGCTCACCGTGCTCTCGGTGCACCGCAGGGTCCCCGAGTGGGTGCGGCTGTCGCTCACCGCGTCGCAGGACGCCGATCCCTGGGACGCCCCGGAGGCGAGAACCGGGAAAGAGGACCGACCGGCGATGACCGCGCCGCGGATGATCGAGCGTGGCCCCGAGACGCCCATGATCGAGCGGAGCGAGGCGAGGCGGCGATGAGCACCACCTCCGCCCTGCTGCTCGGCGTGGCCCTGCTGATCGGCAACGCCTTCTTCGTCGCCGCCGAGTTCGCGGTGATCTCGGCTCGCAGGCACCGCCTGGAGGAGCTCGCGGGCCGGGGAGGCCGGTTGACCAGGCTCGCCGCCCGCGCCGCCGTACGCGGCGGCAGGGAGCTCTCCCTGATGCTGGCCGGAGCCCAGCTGGGCATCACGCTGTGCTCGCTCGGCCTGGGCATGGTGACCGAACCGGCCATCGAACACCTGCTGGAGCCGGTTTTCGGCGCGGTCGGCCTGCCCGAGTCGCTGCGGGTCCCCATCTCGCTCGTGATCGCGCTGGCGTTCGTCACCTTCCTGCACATGGTGATCGGCGAGATGGCTCCCAAGTCGTGGGCGCTGACCCACCCGGAGATGGCGGCGATGGGCCTGGCCCTGCCGTTCCGCGGCTTCACCTGGGTCGTCCGGCCGGTGCTCGCCGCGCTCAACGGGCTGACGAACGGGATCCTGAGGCTGTTCGGGGTGCATCCCAAGGACGAGCTGGCCACCACCAGGACCCCGGTCCAGCTGGCGATGCTGGTCGGCGAGTCGGGCCGGATGGGCCTGCTCGACCGCGACGAGCACGACCTGCTCACCCGGGCCCTGCGGGTCCACCAGCAGCCGGTGGAGCGGCTGATGCTGCCGCTGGAGAAGACCACCTCGGTGCCCGCCGACGCGACGAGCGAGCGGATGCGCCAGGTCGCCGCGCGCGACGGGCACCTGCGCATGCTGGTCACCTCCGGCAGGCCGGGCGACGTCCTGGGCGTGGTGCACGTCAGGGACATCCTCGTCCGGCCGGAGGCGAGCCCCGCAGAGCTCGCCCGCCCGGTGCCGCGCCTGGCCAAGGAGACCACGATCCCCGACGCGGTCTCCACGCTCCAGGACGCCCACGCGCACCTGGGCCTGGTCACCGACGGCGCTGGCGAGGTGATCGGCATGGTGAGCCTCACGGACCTGCTCGGCGAGATCCTGGACGTACGGATGCCCGCGGCCCGCTAGCGGTCCTCGCCGCTCCCCGCGTCCGCGGGAGCGGCCGGATCGATCACGGAACCGGCGGGAGGACGACACGGGCGGGAGAAAGATTCTTTCTCCCGCCCGTGTTCTCTGTAAGCGTAACCAGACCCCGGCGAACCCCTGCAAGTCATCCGAAAGCGATCAGCAAGCGTGGCCGGGTAGAACCGATGGGCATGTCGTAGCCGTCCAAAAACCACAAGACCCATGCGTAACCCCTGAGACTTCTCTATAACGGAGCGAGCGACTACCTTGATCGATGATCGACTCGACCCGCCACGAGACCTCACGGATGGCTCAGATGGATACGCGGTTTCCCAGGAAACGACAAAACCCCGGCCGCGATGTTCGCATGACCGGGGTGATGATCTTGTGGGCGAGGAGGGATTTGAACCCTCACGTCCTTTCGGACACACGGACCTGAACCGTGCGCGTCTGCCGTTCCGCCACCCGCCCTTGTTGGGTGCGGTCGAAACATTAGCACGGATCGGCCGGTACCCATGAACCCGGATACGATCCTCCTAGATGCGAAAGCGGAGCAGCTGGGTGCGAGAGAGCGAGGAACGAGCCAACGAGCCCCCAAGCGGCCGCGACCACATAGACGGAGGAGGGGAGGTACCCGGTGGGAGTCCTTCAGCGTTTCGAGCGGAGGCTCGAAGGTTTGGTTGAAGGGGCCTTTGCACGGGCGTTCAAATCTGACCTTCAGCCGGTAGAGGTCGCCAGTGCGGTCCAACGGGAGATGGACGAGCGGGCGGCGATCGTCGCCCAGGGACGCACTCTCGTGCCCAACGACTTCGTGGTCGAGCTGTCCACGACCGACAACGAGCGGTTGGAGGTCTACTCCGACAGCATCAGCCACGAGCTGGCCAACCTCGCCAGGGAGTACGCCAAGGAACAGGGCTACTCCTTCGTGGGGCCGGTCAGGGTCCGCTTCGAGACGGCCGACGACCTCGCGGTCGGCCTGTTCCGCATCCGCTCGGGCGTGATCCGTGGCGCGACGGTCGAGCAGGACGAGATCCGCCAGCCGGTGAGCGACGTGCCCGCCGCGAAACCCCACGCCTTCGGAGGCCGCCCCCGCCTGCTGGTGTCCACCCAGGACGACCCGCAGGGCCAGCGGTCCTTCGACCTGACAACACCGGTGACCCTGCTCGGCAGGGGCACCGACTGCGATCTGCGGCTGGTCGACCCGGGTGTGTCCCGGCACCACGCCGAGCTGCGAGTGGAGGGTCCCCTGGTCGCGCTCGTCGATCTAGGCTCCACGAACGGCACCTTCGTCAACGGCCAGCCGGTTCGCCGGGTCGAGCTCCAGAACGGCACTCGCGTGACGCTGGGGCGAACGACTCTGGTTTTCCGGCGCGATTAAAGGTAAACAGACGGTCCATGTCCGAGCTCACGCTGCTGCTGATCCGGCTCGCCTTCCTCGCGGTGCTGTGGTTCTTCGTGATTGCCGCGGTCGGTGTGATCCGGACAGACTTGTTCGGTTCACGCACGGCCGCCGCCGTCCCCGCGCGCAAGGCGCCCAAGCCGGTGAAGGCCCCGGCCAAATCCAAGAAGGGGGAACCCCGGGAGATGGTCGTCACCGGTGGCCCCCTCCAAGGCACCACCATTACCCTCTCGGAGACGCCCATCACCATCGGCCGGGCGAACGACGCGACGCTGGTAGTCAGCGACGACTACGCCTCCAGCCGGCACGCCCGGCTCTTCCCCCAGGACGGTCAGTGGATCGTGGAAGATCTCGGCTCCACCAACGGCACGTATCTTGACCGCTCCAAAGTCACCCGTCCGACTCCGGTGCCGCTCGGTGTTCCGATCCGCATTGGCAAGACCGTCATCGAATTGCGCAAATGACCATCGCACTCCGTTACGCCGCCCGCTCTGACGTCGGCCTCCTCCGCGAAGGCAACGAGGACTCCGCCTACGCCAGCGGCCGCCTGCTCGCCGTCGCGGACGGCATGGGCGGCCACGCACACGGCGAGGTGGCCAGTTCGGTCGCCATCGCCGAGATGTCCTTGCTCGACACGGACGCCCAGGGAGGTGACCTGCTCAGCGCCATCGAGGCGGCGGTACGCGACGCCAACCGCAAGCTGCACGAGATGGTGAGTCACAACCCCAGCCTCAAGGGCATGGGCACCACCCTCACCGCCATGCTCTGGTCGGGGACGAGGGTCGCCCTGGTCCACGTCGGCGACTCGCGGGCCTACCTGCTGCGAGCCGGAGAGCTCTACCAGATCACGCACGACCACACCCTCGTGCAGTCACTGGTGGACGACGGCCGGATCACCCAGGACGAGGCCGCCACCCACCCCCAGCGGTCGATCCTGCTGCGGGCGCTCGACGGCAGCGGCGAGGTCGACCCCGACCTTTCCCTGCGCGAGGCCCAGATCGGCGACCGCTACCTGCTCTGCTCCGACGGCCTGTCCGGGGTGGTGAGCGCTGAGACCCTGCACCACACGCTCTCCACGATCGAGGACCCCGACGGGGTGGTCCGCACCCTCATCGACCTGGCCAACCGGGGCGGCGGCCCCGACAACATCACCTGCGTCCTCGCCGACGTGCTGGAGGTGGACGAGACCCACGTACCGCGCACCGACGCGGCCGTGGTCGGCGCCGCCGGTTCCAGCATGCCGCGGTCGCAGCCGCCGGACACCCCGGCGGGCCGTGCCAGCGCGGTCACCATGCCGCAACCCGTCATCTCCGACGACGACATCGACAGCGACGAGCCGATCGTCAGGGCCGCGGCCCGACCGGCCAGACGCCGCCGGCTGTGGCCTCTCCTGGCCGCGGCGGGCGGCGTCGTCGTCATCGGGGGCGGCTTAGGCTGGTACTTCGGCGGGCAGTGGCTGGAGGACCAGTACTTCGTGGGGGCCAAGGGCAACGAGATCGTGGTCTTCCAGGGCGTGAAGACCAACCTGGGCCCCATCGAGCTCTTCGACGTCGCCCGCAGCACCGCGGAGTCGATCACGACTCTCGGCGCGTTCCAGCAGGGCCAGGTCCGCGACGGCATCCCCGTCCCCACCGTCGAGGCGGGCCTGAAGAAGATCGAAGAGCTGAAGACGTCCGCGGCCAAAGCCGACGGGAAGGACGAACCGACCGCGTCCCCGAGCGCCTCCGCGTCCTCCTCGCCCCCCAGGGCCCCCGAACCCACAAGGTCACAGTAAAGACATGAGCACCCCAAGCGCAGAGCCGGTCCCGCTTCCCGCCAAACGGCGGGTGGCCCAGTTGGCGATGCTCGCATTCGCGGTCGCCATCGTGATGCTGGCGTACGCCAACGTGGGGTTGGCCCTCGACAACCAGATCCCGGCGGGGATGGTCACCTACGGCCTCAGCCTGGGCGGCCTCATGCTCGCCGCCTACCTGGTGCTGGCCAGGTTCGCGCCCTGGGCCGACCCGCTGATCCTGCCGCTGGTGACGCTGGTCAACGGCCTCGGGTTGGTGGTCATCTATCGCCTCGAGGCGTCCGGCATGAAGGGGGCCTCGGCCACCAACCAGCTGCTGTGGACCGCGGTCGGGGTCGTCATGTTCTCCGTGACGCTGATCGTGCTGCGCGACCACCGCGCGCTGCAGCGTCTGACCTACACCATGGGCGCCGTCGGCCTGGCGCTGCTGGTCTCGCCGCTGCTGCCGTTCGTCGGCAAGGAGATCAACGGCGCCCGCATCTGGATCGGCGTCGGCGGCTTCACCCTCCAGCCGGCGGAGTTCACCAAGCTCGCCCTGGTCATCTTCTTCGCCGGCTACCTGGTCGCCAAGCGCGACGTGCTCGCCCTGGCCGGGCGGCGGCTGCTCTTCATCGATCTGCCCCGTGCCCGCGACCTGGGGCCGGTCCTGATCACCTGGGGACTCAGCCTCGGCGTGCTGATCCTGCAGAAGGACCTCGGCTCCTCGCTGCTGATCTTCGGCACGTTCATCGCGATGCTCTACATCGCCACCCAGCGCACCTCATGGGTGCTCATCGGCATCCTGCTCTTCGTCGGTGGAGCGGTCCTGGCGGGGCTGCTCTTCGACCACGTGCAGGACCGCTTCACGGTCTTCCTCAACCCCGAGGACCCCGCGCTCTTCGACAAGGTCGGCGGCAGCGCGCAGCTCATGGAGGGCCTGTTCGCCATGGGCGAGGGAGGCATCCTCGGCACCGGCCTCGGCCAGGGACACCCCTACGAGATCCCGCTGGCCTTCTCCGACTTCATCTTCCCCGCCGCCGGCGAGGAGCTGGGCCTGACCGGGCTGATGGCCCTGCTGATGGTCTACGCCCTGCTGGTGGAGCGCGGCCTGCGCACCTCGATCGCGGCCCGCGAGCCGTTCTCCAAGTTGCTGGCCGGGGGCCTGTCGTTCATCCTCGCCTGGCAGGTCTTCATCATCGTGGGCGGCGTGACCAACCTGATCCCGCTGACCGGCCTGGTCACCCCGTTCATGTCCCAGGGCGGGTCGGCGCTGCTGGCTAACTGGATCCTTATCGCGCTGCTGGTACGCATGTCGGATACGGCGAGGAAGCCTCCGCCCCAGGCCATCCAGGACGAAGGAATGACGCAGGTGTTCCAGCGATGAACGGTCCCCTCAAGCGCGCCGCCCTTGCCTGCCTGCTCATGTTCGGCCTGCTCATGATCAATGTGAACTACCTGCAGGCCGTACGGGCGGACGATCTGCGCGCGAACCCGCGCAACGACCGCAACCTGTACGCGCGCTACGAGGTCGAGCGCGGCCGCATCACCGCGGGCAACAAGGTCCTCGCCGAGTCGATCGACACCGGCGACCCCGAGTTCCGCTTCGAGCGCCGCTATCCCGAGGGCAAGGTCTACGCCCCCATCACCGGGTTCTTCGCGCCCGAGAGCGAGAGCAACATCGAGCGGGCGGAGAACTCCCTGCTCAACGGCACCAGTGCCGACCTGCTGATCCGGCGCAGCATCGACCTGTTCACCGCCAAGCAGAGCAAGGGCGCCAACGTCGACCTGACGATCAACCCCAGGGCGCAGGAGGCGGCGTACAAGGCGCTGGGCGAGAGCGGCAAGAAGGGCGCGCTGGTCGCGATCGAGCCGAAGACCGGGGCGATCCTCGCGATGGTCTCGATCCCCACCTACGACCCCAACCTGCTCTCCAAGGCCAACAAGGAAGTGGTGAACGCGGCCTCCAAGAAGCTGGAGAACGACGAGAACACGCCGCTGCTGAACCGGGCGGTCGAGCGCACCTACCCGCCGGGCTCGACCTTCAAGGTGGTCACCGCGGCCGCGTACCTGGAGAGCGACGACACCGTGGGCCCGGAGACCCAGGTCGACGCCCCGCAGCGGCTCGACCTGCCCAACACCACCGCCGACCTGCCCAACTATGGCGGCGCGGCGTGCGGCGCCGGGCGGGTGACGCTGTCGTTCGCGCTGGAGAAGTCCTGCAACACGCCGTTCGGCAAGATCGCGATGGACCTCGGCTACGAGGCGCTGCGCGACCAGGCGGCCAAGTTCGGCATCGGCGGCGAGCAGCTGACGATCCCGATGCCGGTGGCGGCCAGCAGCATCGGCCCCGAGGAGGACCAGGCGGCCCTCGCCCAGGCCTCGATCGGCCAGCGCAGCAACCAGATGACCCCGCTGCAGATGGCCATGATCGCCGCCGGCATCGCCAACAACGGCGTGGTCATGAAGCCGTACCTGGTGAACAAGATCGCGGACTCCGAGGGTGGCGAGGTCGCGAGCGCCGACCCCGACGCGCTGGACACCGCGATGAGCGAGGACAGCGCGCGCAAGCTCCAGGAGATGATGGTCAACGTCGTCAACAAGGGCACGGCGAGCGCGGCGCAGATCCCGGGCGTGACGGTCGCCGGCAAGACCGGCACCGCCGAGACCGCCCAGGGCCGCGACCCGCACGCGTGGTTCATCTCCTTCGCCCCCGCGGAGGACCCCAAGGTCGCCGTCGCGCTGATCGTCGAGTCCGGGAGCGCCGGCAGCGACGCCTCCGGTGGTCAGACCGCGGCCCCGATCGCCAAGAGCGTGATGGAAGCGGTGCTGGGTAGATGACCGCGTTGCTCGGGGGCCGGTACCGCCCGCTGGGGCGGATCGCGTCGGGCGGCATGGGTGAGGTGTGGCGGGCCAGGGACGAACTGCTCGGCCGCGAGGTCGCGGTGAAGCTGCTGCGCCCGCACGTGGCGGAGGATCCGGCCTTCCGCCTGCGGTTCCGCTCCGAGGCGCGCATCGCGGCCGGGCTGTCCGACCCGGGCATCGCGCAGGTCTTCGACTACGGCGAGGGCGGCGGTGTCGCCTACCTGGTGATGGAGCTGGTGCCCGGGCAGTCCCTGGCCGGCATCCTGGCTCGCGACGGCGCCCTGAGTCCCGAGATCACCCTCGACGTGGTCCGTCAGACCGCCATGGGCCTGCACGCCGCACACCGCGCGGGGATCATCCACAGGGACATCAAGCCCGGGAACCTTCTGGTGACCGAGGCGGGCGTGATAAAGATCACAGACTTCGGCATCGCCAGGGCGCTGGAGGCGGTGCCGGTCACCCAGACGGGCATCCTGATGGGCACCGCGCAGTACGTCAGCCCCGAGCAGGCGTCCGGCGACCCGCTCACGCCCGCCACCGACATCTACTCGCTCGGGGTGGTCGCCTACGAGTGCCTGACCGGGCAGGCGCCGTTCCGCGCCGAGACGCAGGTGGCGATCGCCCTCATGCACATCGGCGAACCTCCGCCGCCGCTGCCGGAGTGGATCCCGCCGGCGGTCCGCGACCTGGTCATGGCGTGCCTGGCCAAGGATCCGCTGCGGCGCCCGGCCGGTGCCAGGGAGCTGTCGGAACGGGCGGACCTGCTGCTCGACGCGCTGACCGCCACCGGCGCCACCGGTCTCGGCATGCTCACCGACCCGGTGGGCTGGCGCGCGGAGCCCGCGGGCGAGTGGCCCCAGGAGGTCACCAGCGCCCTCGCCGTCCCCCTCCGGCCCGAGCCCGGCCGCGACGCCGAGGGCTCGCAGGCGGGTCCCGGTCAGGGCACGGGCACCGGGGCGGGCGGGGGTTCCGGCAGGGGACCCGGTCACGGTGCGGGCTCCGGTGCGGGATCCGGCGCGGGCACGACTCCGCCTGGTGCCGTCCCGGCGCGTCGCGGGCGCCGCGGTCTGCGCAGGACGACGGTGATCGTCGCCACGGTCGCGGGGTGCGCCGCCGCGGTCGGGCTGGGTGCGCTGGCGGTCCACGAGCTGACGAACCAGCCCGGTGACAGCGAGCCGGGGGAGCCGGCCGTACGGCCGAGCCCGGCCACCACGTCGCCGACCGCGCGGCCGACGAAAAGCAAGCCCCCGACGAGCAGACCGCCGCTCTCGCCGACGAAGTCGGCCCGCCCGTCGGTCACGCCGTCGGCTACGGTAAGCACATCGGCCACGCCCACCGCAAGGCCGAGTACGTCGCCACCGCCCAGCCCCAGCCCGACGACTCCCACCCCGACACCAACCACCCCGACGGTGACACCGAGCCTCACACCGAGCACAACTCCTGAACCCGGTGACACGGACCCGCCGAATGAGGAGACGTGATGCGGCAACGGGTCGATGATGGACACCGGTGGCCCAAGAGCTCACCGGCACCCAAGATGAACGGTAAGGGACAGTGCAGGAAATGACTCAGCCCCGACGCCTCGGCGATCGCTACGAGCTTGACGGCGTCGTCGGGCGTGGCGGCATGGCCGAGGTCTATCGCGCCCGAGACATCCGGCTGGATCGGATCGTCGCCATCAAGACCCTCCGCGCGGACCTTGCCAGGGATCACATCTTCCAGGCGCGTTTCCGCCGGGAGGCGCAGTCCGCCGCGTCACTGAACCACCCGTCCATCGTCGCGGTCTACGACACCGGCGAGGACGTCTCCGAGGGTGCGCCGGTGCCCTACATCGTGATGGAGTACGTCGACGGCCGCACGCTGCGCGACCTGCTGCGTGCCGACCGGCGGCTGCTGCCCGAGCGCGCCGCCGAGCTGGTCGACGGGATCCTGCGGGCGCTGGACTACAGCCACCGCGGCGGCATCGTCCACCGCGACATCAAGCCCGCGAACATCATGATCACTCGCAACGGCGACGTGAAGGTCATGGACTTCGGCATCGCCCGCGCGATGGCCGACTCGGCCGCGACCATGACGCAGACCGCCCAGGTGATCGGCACCGCCCAGTACCTCTCGCCGGAGCAGGCCAGGGGCGAGCGGGTCGACGCCCGCAGCGACCTCTACTCCACCGGTTGCGTGCTGTACGAGCTGCTGACCGGGCAGCCGCCGTTCACCGGTGACTCGCCGGTCGCGATCGCCTACCAGCACGTGCGCGAGGACCCGATCCCGCCGTCGCAGATCGACCGCGACATTCCCCAGTGGGCCGACGCCATCGTGCTCAAGGCGATGGCCAAGGACCCGGCGCACCGCTACCAGAGCGCCGGGGAGATGCGGGCCGACATCCAGCGGGCGATGTCCGGCATCCCGACGGACGCCCAGACGATGGCGCTGAGCGCCAACAACGGCTACGGCTCGGCCACCCGGACGATGCAGGCTCCGGGCCCCGGCGGTCCCGGTGGCCCGGCCACCCAGCGCACCACCGCCGTCCCCGCGTACGAGTACGGCGAGGAGGGCGGCGGCCCGCGCACCGGTGGGGGCGGCCGTCGCCGGCAGCAGGGCGGCGGGAACACCGCGGTCAAGACCGCGGCGTGGATCCTCATCCCGCTGCTGGTCATCGGGGCCTTCATCGGCGTCGGCTACATGTTCCTCAGCTCGCCGGGCACCCCCACCACGAGCGGCAAGGTGAAGATCCCGCCGCTGGCCTCGCAGACCGTGGAGGCGGCGACCAAGAGGCTCACGGACCTCGGCCTGAAGGTGAAAATCGTCGAGGCGTTCGACGAGGAGATCCCGAGGGACTCGGTGATCGAGAGCGACCCGTCGGCCGACCACGAGGTCGACAAGGGCACCGAGGTGACGCTCAAGGTCTCCAAGGGGATCGAGAAGGTCGAGGTGCCCACCGTGCTCAACATGAGCGCGGAGGACGCCACGAAGACCCTTGAGGACGCCGGCTTCGAGGTCAACCTGCAGACCAAGCCCTCCAGCCGCAAGCAGGGCATCGTCTTCGAGACCGTGCCCGCGCCGGGCAAGAAGGCCAACAAGGGCAGCACCGTCCGGATCTACGTCCCCAAGGAGGCGATGGAGGTCCCGGCCGTGGTGAACCTCACGGTCGGGGACGCCAAGAACGCGCTCAAGGAGGCGGGCTTCAGGTGGAAGGTCGTCGAGCAGCCGAGCGACCTGCCCAAGGACACCGTGCTGAGCCAGTCTCCCGAGGCGGGCGGCAAGTACCAGCAGGGGACGACCATCACGCTGATCGTGTCGAGCGGGGCACCGCCCGAGCCGACCGAGCAGCCGACCATTCCGGAGGAGCAGCCGACCATTCCGGAGGAGCCGACGGAGGAGACGCCCACGGAGCCCGACGACGGCACGATCTTCGATGAGGCCCCGCCCGGCGACGGGAACTGACCGGAGCACCTGAAAGAGGCCCCCGCGACCGCGCGGGGGCCTCTTTCGTTTTCCGTCCGCGCTCGTTCCGGCGTCCTCGGCCGTTCCCGCGCTCCCATGGCTTTCGCGGCGTCCGGCTTGCGCGGCGTTCGATGGATGCGGCGTCCGGCTTTCGTGGCCCGGCTTGCGCGGTGTCCGGCTTGGCTTGCGCGGTGTCCGGCTTGGCTTGCGCGGTGTCCGGCTTGGCTTGCGCGGTGTCCGGCTTGCGCGGCGGCGTCACCCGGTTTCCGGCCGGAAGGTCAAGGAGACGGGAACCGGAGACCCGGGAGGCCCGGAAACGGGGAAGAGTCCTTCCGCCACTCGGGGGCGATGGCGGAAGGACTCTCACTGGTCAATCGTCCAGGATGGGCTTCGCGTTACAACAATCTTTCGAGCCAGTTTCCGAGCAGCCGGTGACCGTGTTCCGAGATCACCGATTCGGGGTGGAACTGCACGCCCTCGACGGGGGCGGTACGGTGGCGCAAACCCATGATCACACCGTCGTCGCTGGTCGCGGTGACCTCGAGGATCTCGGGCACCGTCCCGGGCAGGACGGCCAGCGAGTGGTAGCGCGTCATGGTCACCGGTGACGGCAGGCCGGAGAAGACGCCGCGCCCGTCGTGCGAGATCGCGCTGGTACGGCCGTGCACCAGTTCGGGCGCCCGCCCCACGGTCGCCCCGTGGGCGATGGCGATGGCCTGGTGTCCCAGGCAGACGCCGAGCAGCGGGATGCCGTGGGCCTCGCAGTGGCCGACAAGCGGGACGCTCACCCCCGCGTCCTCCGGGGTGCCGGGGCCGGGGCTGATCAGGACCCCGTCGAAGCCACGGGCGTCCTCGACCGCGACCAGGTCGCGCGGGCGCACCTCGCAGGTGGCGCCGAGCTCGCGGAGATACTGGACGATGGTGTGGACGAAGCTGTCGTGGTTGTCGACGACCAGGACGCGGCTCATCGGCCCACGGTGGTCAGGTCGAGGGAGACGCGAGGTTCGATCCAGGGGAACACGACATACCAGAGTACGGCCGCGACCAGACCGGCCAGCACCAGGGCGGCGAATCCCCTGGCCACGAGGTTTCCGGGAAGCATCCGCCAGATCCAGCCGTACATGGGACCTCCTTCGTGTCCGGGGCGTCACCCGGGCCTTTCCATCCGGTCCGTCCGGGGCGTCTATCCCAGGGTCTGCCCGGACCGCCCGGGGCGGGCTTCACGCGTCTCCAGCTCCCCCGAGACGATGAGCCGCAGGGCGGCCGAGTACTCCGGGTGGCAGGTGGACAGGGTGATCAGCGCTCTGGTCGGCTCGCGGCCCGGCCTGCCGGGAACCGGGGCGACCACGCTGATCTCGCCGGGGTCGACGACGCGCCTGCCGGTGACGCGGTAGGTGTAGCGGGCCTCACGGGCGTCGACCAGGATGAGGTCGCCCCGGCGGAGCTCGTCGATGCGGTTGAAAGGGGCGGCGTAAGTAGTCCGATGGCCCGAAAGAACGAAATTACCGATTTCCCCTGGCATGGCGGTGCCGGGATAATGGCCGGGGCCCATCCGCAGCCGATCCTGGTCGACGCCTTCCACGATGGCGTACCGGTAGTCGTCCCCGAGCCTGGGGATCGCCAGCATCGCCACCGCCCCGCCCAGCCGGATCGGCCCCGGCGGCTCTCCCCGCCGGTCTCCGGCCGCCCCGCCCGACGGGATCCCCTCTCCCAGGAGTTCCCTGCGCAGCAGCGCCTGCTGCCCGGCGGTGTAGGAGCCGGTGCCCCACAGCAGGTAGGCGCAGAAGAGGAGGATGATCAGCCCCGCGGTGACGCTGAGGTCGCCCAGAACCCTCAGCGCCGCTCTCATGAGGTCAGGCTAGTGACGGAAAAGGCCTCCGCGGCGGGCCGGATCACGGGTCCGGCGCAACATTTGCCACAGGATGGTGCCCCACGGAATCGCCATGGTCCACCTGCGCAGACTATCCTTACACGGAACTTCATCCACTAGCGACTACGCTAATCGACACGGCCTGCGCACGATCCAGATCGCGCAGGGTTGACGCAGGAGAAGAACCCCAGTGCCCAAGCCCAAGACTCGCAAGAAGCCGGTCTACACCCCGCCGCAGACCTCACAGCAGGTCAAGATCAGCCCACGCTGGTTGGCGCCGGTCATGGTGACCTGCTGGATCATCGGCATCCTGTGGATCGCCGTCTACTACGTGGCGCCCACCGCTCCCCTGCTCGGCACCCTCCAGAACTGGAACCTGCTGGTCGGGTTCGCGTTCATCATCCTCGGGGTGATCCTTTCCACCCGCTGGCGCTAGCTTTTCCACAGGCATTGTCCACACCCTGGGGAAGCATCAGGGTGTGGATCAACCGAAGATTCCGAGTCTGGCCTGAACGGCGAACGGCGGCAGCCCCAGCACCAGCGCGACCAGGACGATCAGCACCGCCGCGCAACCTGCCCACTGGATTGCGCTGCGGTTCCTGGCCGGGGCGAAGGCGAAGACCGCGGCGACCAGGGCACCGGTGATCAGGCCGCCGAGGTGGCCCTGCCAGCTGATGCCGGGAATCACGAAGGTGATCACGGCGTTGGCGCCGATCAGCCAGAGCACGCCCTGGGCGTTGTAGCCGAGCTTCTTGGCGAGCACGAACAGCGCGCCGAACATGCCGTAGATCGCGCCCGAGGCGCCGACCGCGGCGATGCCGAACAGGTAGACCGCGACGGACCCGCCGAGCGCGGCGAGGAGATACAGCGCCAGGAACCTGGCCGATCCGAGGCGCCGCTCCAGCTCGGGGCCGATGGCGTAGAGCGCCCACATGTTGAACACGATGTGGGTCAGGGCGAAGCCACCGGCTCCCAGCGGCATGTGCAGGAAGGCGCCGGTGATCAGGCGCCACCACTCGCCCTGATAGCCGACGTCGTAGGCGCTCATCGCGAAGTTGTCCAGCACCCAGTCGGTGTTCGCGGTCTCGGCGGCGTACGCCAGGATGTTGACGACCAGCAGGGCCCAGGTGACCCGGGGCGTGGTGACCGCCCGGCCGCCGAACACGGACTGCGCCTGCCGCATGCCCTTGTTGCCCTCGGCCACACACTCGGGGCACTGGAAGCCCACCGCGGCGTCGCGCATGCAGTCGGGGCAGATGGGGCGGTCGCAACGCTGGCAGCGGACGTAGGTCTCACGTCCTGGATGCCGGTAGCAGGTGGGGACAACGGTGTCGGGCTCGTTGGACGGCTGGGTGGTCATGTGTGTGGCTGGCCCCTTCGAGCGTGCTGTTATCCACAGACTGCCAGCCTATTCACGATCCCGAGCACCCGTACACCCGCGAACGGCCACCGGGCCACACCGGCCGACCGGAACGAAGGGCAGGGCTCGGGGGGCGGAGGGACGGGGCGTGCGGGAACGCGAACGGCGGCCTCCGGAGGAGGCCGCCGGGCGAGAGATCAGCTCTGGACGCGCTCGATGGTCACCGACTCCAGGACCACGGGCTCCGTGGGACGGTCACGGGCGTCGGTGTCGGTCTTGGCGATGGCGTCAACGACGTCCTGGCCCTCGATCACCTCGCCGAAGATGGTGTGCTTGCCGTTGAGGTGCGGCGTGGGGACCACCGTGACGAAGAACTGCGAGCCGTTGGTGCCGCGGCCGAACTGGACGCCGGCGTTGGCCATGGCGAGCAGGTACGGGCGGTTGAAGTACAGGTCCGGGTGGATCTCGTCGTCGAACTTGTAGCCGGGACCGCCGACACCCTGACCCAGCGGGTCGCCACCCTGGATCATGAATCCGGAGATGACCCGGTGGAAGATCGTGCCGTCGTACAGCTTGGCGGTGGACTTCTGGCCGGTCTCCGGGTGCACCCACTCGCGGGTGCCCTCGGCGAGCTCGACGAAGTTACGCACGGTCTTGGGCGCGTGATCCGGGAAGAGCTGGACCTTCACGCTACCGCGGTTGGTGTTGAGGTTTGCGATCAACTTCTCAGCCATGATCGGACTGCCCCCTTCAGTTCGTAGGAATACCTATGCAACGTATTGCTTTTATGGCACTTTGACGATTTCGGCCGCAGCCGCATCCCCAAGCATCCTCCCACGGGCCGTCATGATTGAGCCGCCTTCGAGCGGGAAGGGGTGGCGACGGGGCCCCAACGAATGGGGAGGTTGTTGTGCCTCTAGCACTGTTTGGAAAGCGCCACATGAAGATCGTGGCACCGGAAAGGCGGCTGCGCCACGTGAAGGCTCAGGCCGTCCGAGCCGCGGATCGGGTCGGCCCAATGGCCAGCCACGCCCGGGACGCGGCCAGTCATCATGCCCATGACATGGCCGTCCAGGCTCGCGATGTGGCCGGTCACGCCCGAGAGATGGCCGGCCAGGCCCGTGAAGTGGCCGGTCAGGCTCGTGACGTGGCCAGCGAGAAGATCATTGTGGCACGCGGGTGGGCGGCACCCAGGCTTGACGCCGCCGCGCACTCGTTCGAGGAGCAGCTCGCGCCGAAAATCAGCGCCGCGCTGTCCCAGGCCGCCGCGAGGATCGATCCCACTCCCGCGAAATCCAGGAAAACACCCATGATCCTGCTCTTCGCGGGCGTCGCGATCGCGGCGGCGGGTTACGTCCTGTACCGCAGGAACGCCGACCAGTGGGCGGACACGCTGAAGGAAAGCGCCTCCGACGCGTCCCAGTGGGTGGGGCAGAAGACGGAGGCGGTGGCCGGGAAGGTCTCCGACACGGCGGACGACGCCGCGACGAAGGCCGACGAGGTCGGCGCCAAGGCCGACTCCAGGGCGGAGCACACCTCCAAGAAACTGCCCTAGGGGTCGGGACGCCGGCCGGTCACGTGAGTGCCGGTCGGTGGCACGAACACGGCGTACGGCCGGGTACGGCGTACGGCGACTGCCGGGAGTACGGCCCGCACCGCGAAGGTGCGGGCCGTACTCCTGTGCGGGAGCCGTCGGACTTCCCTGTACGGGAGCCGGTTGGACTTTCCTGTACGGAAGCTCCTGCGCGGGAGCCGGTTGAACTCCCGTACGGGCGTCCATTGACCGATCACCAAGCGCTTGTTAGAACGTGTTCCTCGGACCCAAGGAGCACCGATGACGCTGTCGCCCCTCGACGACCATCCCGTCCACCAGTCGCCCGAGGTGATGCGGCACGTCACGACGTCGGACCGCAACTTCTACGACCGGTACTACTTCAACTGCCACGCCGGGTCCGACGAGCTGATGCTCATCGTCGGCCTCGGCCAGTATCCCAACCTCGGGGTCACCGACGCGTTCGCCTGCGTGCGGTACCGGAACCTGCACCGCGTGGTCCGGGCCTCCCGGGAACTCGGCGACGACCGGATGGACACGCGGGTCGGCCCGTTCGGGGTCGAGGTGATCGAGGGCCTGCGGCGGCTGCGGGTGGTGCTCGACGCCACGGAACACGGCCTGTCCTTCGACCTCACCTGGGAGGGCACCGTACCGGCCACCCTGGAACCCCGGCACTTCCTGCGCCGGCAGGAGCGCGTGGTGTTCGACTCCTCCCGGATGGCCCAGACCGGCCGGTGGACCGGGCACATCCTGGTCGGCGACGAGCGCGTCGAGGTCACCCCCGACCGCTGGCAGGGCACCCGCGACCGCTCGTGGGGCATCCGCCCGGTCGGCGAGCCCGAGCCCCCCGGCATCCAGGCGCGCGACGCGGGCACCTTCTACTGGCTCTACGCGCCCGTCCAGTTCGACGACCACGCCATCCTGTGCATCATCCAGGAGGACGAGAAGGGCCGCCGGGTGCTGGAGGAGGCGGTGCGCGTGTGGGGGTTCGGCTCTCCGGGGGAGGGCGAGGAGGAGTATCTCGGCCGTCCCGAGTACCGCCCGACGTACGTGGACGGCACCCGGGAGGTGCGCGAGGCGACGATCTCCTTCTCCCCGCCGGGCGGGAAACCCTTCGACCTGCGCTGCGTCCCGATTCTCCCGGTGCACCTGATGGTGGGCACCGGATATGGCCTGGAATCGGATTGGAAGCACGGCATGTACCAGGGTCCCGGCCCGGTGGTGCAGGGCGTCACCCACACGCTGCCCGAGGACGCCCCCAGGATGTGGGGCATGGTCGACGCGGTCGGCCGCTTCGAGTACGACGGCCGGACCGGCTACGGCCTGTACGAGTACTGGGCCCTGGGCCCGCACCCGTCCTTCCCCGAGGGCTGACCACCGCATGTGACCGGTCGTCCCCCGGGGACCGGCCCCCGCACGTGACAAGCCGTCCCCCGGGGACCGACCACCGCACGGAACAGGATTTCCGTACGGGTTTCCCGGATCGCCTCCACCGGCGACAAACCGGCCGAAGTCACCTCCAAGCCGGCGGTGACCCGGCCGGAGTCACCTCCGCATCGGCGGTGACCCGTCTGGATTCACCTCCGCACCGGCGGCGAACCGGCCGGACTCGTTTCCGGGACTGCTGCGAACCGGCCGGAGTATTCCCGCACGGATGCCCCGGCCGGCTCGCAGGTCTTCGCGGGGACGCCCCTGAGCTCGCCGGGGTGTCCCCGAGGTCACTTCTCCTCGGCCTTCCTGACGCAGGTGACGGTGGGCACGTCGCCTTCCGGGTGCTTGCCCGTCACCTTGACCTCGGTGATCCCGGCCCCCTCGGGAGCGGGCACGGCCGCGGAGAGCGCGGCCACCTCCCCGGCCTTCGGAGCGCCTTCGGGAAGGGCGGGCGTGGCCATCACCTTGACCCTCTTGGGCGGGGCCGCGCCCTCGGGCAGGGCGGGCGGCTCGGCGTCCGGCCGCGCCACCAGGATGTCCTCGGTGATCGTGACGCGTCCGGCCTCGGGCTTCCCGGTCTCACCGGCCTGCCCGGACGGCACCGCGGGGAGGGCGGGCACCGCGAGAGTGGGTCCCTCTTTCTCCAGTTTCTCGCGCTCGGCCTCGGTGAGCCGGCGCGTCGTCAGGGTCACCTGGCCGCCCCCCTCGCAGTCGATGATCACGACACCGTCCTCGGGCAGGGGGGCGGGGGCCGGTGTGTCGTCGGCACTGGCGGCTCCGGTCAGCGTGGCCATCAGGGCCCCCGCGGTCACCACGGCGGCGGCGAGCATGCGGATACGCATGGATGTTCTCCTTGTCAGACGAATCGGCGGACGAACCGGCAGGTGGACTGGTGAGCGGACCGGCATGCCGTTCTGGAGACCACAGGTTCCCGCCCGTTGCCTGAACCCAGCCTGAAGGCGCCGGAAATCGTCTTCAGGTTGGCTTTAGGCGGGGTACGGCAGGCTGGGCGGCATGCGCGTGCTACTGGTTGATGACGAGAAACGCCTGGCCCACCTCCTGAAGGAGGGGCTGGCGGGCGAGGGATTCGCCGTCGACGTCGCGTACGACGGCCGCGACGGGCTGTGGATGGCGACCGAGAACCCGTACGACGTGATCGTGCTGGACGTCATGCTGCCCCGGATGAACGGCTACACCGTCTGTGCCAAACTTCGCGACGCGGAGAACTGGACGCCGATCCTGATGCTCACCGCCAAGGACGGGGTGCACGACGAGGCCGAGGCCCTGGACACGGGCGCGGACGACTTCCTGTCCAAGCCGTTCTCCTACGTGGTGCTGCTCGCCCGGTTGCGCGCGCTGGTACGCAGGGGCGGCAGGGCGAGGCCGGTGTCCATCGCGGTCGGCGACCTGATCGTCGATCCCGCCGGGCTCCGCTGCCGCCGCGGCGAGGTGGAGATCTCCCTCACTCCCAAGGAGTTCGCGGTCCTGCACGGCCTGGCGCGCAGGCAGGGCGAGGTGGTCTCCAAGGGCGAGTTGCTGGCCCAGGCGTGGGACTTCGCCTACGACGGCGACCCGAACATCGTCGAGGTCTACGTCAGCGCGCTCCGCCGCAAGATCGACTCTCCGTTCGGCCGCTCGTCACTGGTGACCGTACGCGGCGCCGGCTACCGGTTGGAGGCCTGAGATGGCGTCGCGCATGTCGGTACGGCTCCGGGCGACCCTCGCGGCGACCGCCATCGTCGCGGTCGCGCTGGGTGTGGCGGCGTCGGTGCTCGTCGGCGTGCTGACGGGGAGCCTGACCCGGAGCGCCTCCGACGAGGCCGCCCGCCGCGCCGGCGCCACCGCGGACGTTCTCGCCGGTGCCACCGCCGACGTGCTCCCCGGCGGCACGTTGGTGCTCGACGTCCCGGCGGTCGACGTCACATCCGCCGGCGTCGCGGAGTCCCCCGCGTGGGCGATCGACGCTCCGTCGGCCACCGTGGTGACCGTCACCAGACCGCGGGCCGATACCGCCGGGCACTCTGAGCCGGCCCTCCTCGACCCCGACGTCAAGATCTTCACGCATCCCGTGCCAGCGGCTCCGGCGCTCCCCGGCCCGGGCCCGGTCGCCCTCCGGTCGTCCGGCGGGAAGGCCGCGCCGCCGTCCGGGGCGTCCGGCGGCAAGGGCACGCAGCCGTCCGGAAGGACCGCGCCGTCGGGGGCGTCCGGGGGAAAGGGCGCGCAGCCGTCCGGGGCGTCCACCGGCAAGGTGACGGCGGCTCCCGTGCTGGCCGTGCGGAACATCGCGAGCGGAGCCGCGCTCCAGTCCGCCGAGGCGGCCCGATGGGCTCCCGGTGACTCCTTCGCCCTGGCCACGATGCCCGTGGACACCGCCAACGGCACGCTGTTCGTGCAGGCCAGGGCCTCACTCGAACCCACGGTGGACGCTCTGACGACCCTGCGTGGCCTGCTGCTTCCCGGTATTCCCGCGTTGCTCCTGCTGGTCGCCGCCCTCACCTGGCTCGCCGTCGGCCGGGCGCTGGCACCGGTCTCGGCCATCCGCGCCGAGATGGCCGACATCACCGCCAGCGACCTGCACCGGCGAGTCCCCGTACCCAGGTCGCGTGACGAGATCGCCCGCCTCGCCGAGACCATGAACCGCACGCTCGACCGTCTCGAACTGGCGGTCAGCCGGCACAAGCGCTTCGTCGCCGACGCGGCCCACGAACTCCGCAGCCCGCTGGCCATCCTGCGGACCCGCCTGGAGCTGGCACGGCCGGGACCGCTGGCGGCCGAGGCGCTCACCGACGTGGAGCGGATCCAGGCCCTCACCTCCGATCTCCTCCTGCTCGCCCGCCTGGACGCCGGGGAGCCCATCTGCCACGAGGAGGTGGACCTCGGCCAGGTGACCGCCGAGGAGGCGGCCAGGTCGCGCCCCAGGCCGGAGATCGGGGTCACGCTGGAGGTGGCGGCCGACACCGTGATCCTCGGCTCCGCCGGGCAGCTGCGGCGTCTGGTGGCCAACCTGGTGGACAACGCCGTACGTCACGCGGGTTCCGCGGTCACCGTCCGGCTGGCCACGGACGGCGGCGAGGCGGTGCTCGACGTGCTCGACGACGGACCGGGCATTCCCGCCGAGCACCACGAGGCGGTCTTCGACCGGTTCACCCGGCTGGACGAGGCCAGGGACAGGGACGCGGGCGGTGCGGGTCTCGGGCTGGCCATCGCCAGGGACATCGCGGTACGGCACGGCGGCAGCCTGCGTGTGGCGGGGAAAGATCGAGGAGCATGGCTTCAGGCCCGTTTTCCTGTGATATGAACCACACACGTGATCTATCACGGATCCCTTCACGCCCCAGGAGGCCCGGCATGCCCGCTCCCACCCGTCGTTTAATGATCTTCCGAGGTCTCGCGGGCGGCGCCGCCGCCGCGATCGCGTCGGCCACCGCATGGGTACGCCCCGCCGAGGCCTCCGAGGACACCCGGGAGGCCGCGGGTCCCGTCCTCGCCAGGACCAGCAGCATTCCCGTCGGCGGCGGCAGGATCATCAACGGCAAATGGGTGGTCACCCAACCCGTCAAGGGCACCTTCCGCGCCTTCAGCGCGAAGTGCACGCACCAGGGCTGCCCGGTCTCGACCATCCGCGGCGGGACCATCAACTGCCCCTGCCACGGCAGCAGGTTCCGGATCGCCGACGGCTCGGTGGCCAGGGGCCCCGCCAAGCGGCCGCTGGTCCGTAGGAAGATCAGGATCTCCAAGGGCGTCATCCGGCTGAGCTGACCGGCCCTCGCGAGCCGCTCACGTGACACCTGTCGCGTGGGCGGCTCGCGAGAGAGCGGGGTCAGCGGTCCGTGAAGACGGGCGTCCAGGATTCGCCCTCTTGCTGGCTGTTCTTCCGGAAGCCGCTGAGGGGAACGGCCTCGCCACCGTTCAGGCCGACCAGGAGCAGCCGGTTGCGGAACTCACCGCCCACACAGACCTGGGCGCCCTTCCGCTCGCAGGCCCAGACGACGAGCCGCTCGTCGTCCGCCCACGCCACGGCCTGCTCGATCCAGTAGCCGGCGACCGCGGCGAGCGGGACGGTCTCGCCGGTGGACAGGTCCTGGATCCCGACGCTCGCGCTCTGGTCGGGGCTATCGACGGCCAGCCGCGTGCCGCCCGGCGAGAGCCCGGCCTGCTGGTAGGTCTCGGCCTCCCGGGAAGGGGCCGGCCGCGCCCTGCCCTCCAGGTCGTAGTACTTCCTGGTCGTCGAGACGGAGGAGTGGTTTTCCCAGACCAGCGTGCCGTCGTCACTCCACTGGAAGTCGTTCCGGCGGCCGGACCCCGCCTCCTGGTCCGCCGCCACCGTGCGAAAGACGGACCGGCCGCCGTCCAGGTCGACGACGGTGAAACCGATGCGGCTCTGCGGCATGCCCCTCTGGCCGTTGTCCACGGGAACGTAGGACTCGTCGGGGCTGGCGGAGTAGTTCGTGAGCAGCAGCCGGGTCGCGTCCGGCGACATGCGGACGGCCGAGGCGGGACGTTCCAGGGCGATCCAGCGAACCTCCGCGCCGCGACCGGTGAGCACCCCGACCCGAGTCGCGGGAATCTCCTCAAGGAACACGGCCGCCTCGCCGCCCCTGGCGACGTCGAGCCACGCCCACGGAGTCCGTTCGTAGACGCCGCTGTCCCTGTTGTAGCGGCTCCAGGTCAGCTTCATGACCTGCCGATCAGCGGATATCTTCTCCTCCTTCCAGGTGTAGAAGGAGTAGGCGGCCACCCCGCCCGCGGCCACCAGGGTCTTCGGCGGTGAGGACTCCGGATCGGCCGCGGTCTCCCTGGACGGGTCGGGCTCCGCGACGACCGCGACGACCGGCTCGTCGTTCCCGGGCGCTCCCTCCCCCTGAACGAGGGCCGGCACGGTGACCGCCGCCGCGACGACGGTCGCGGTCGCCCCCGCGACCACCGCGAACATCCGCAACCGGTTCCTGCGCCGCCGCCGGAGCGCGGCCCCCGCCAGATCCCCCGGCGGTACGTCCGCCTCCGCCGACCACTCTTTGAGGGTCCGCCTCACCAACTCGTCGATGGTCACGTCGCCACCTCCCCGAAAATCGTGTACGGCTCCCCCAACTCCGGCGCCAGGACGCGCAGCCTGGCCAGGGAACGGTGAGCGGTACTGCGGACCGTGCCGACCGAGCAGCCGAGAATCCCGGCCACCTCCGCCTCGGGCAGGTCCTCGTAGTAGCGCAGCACCAGCACCGCCCGTTGCCGGGGGGTGAGCCGGGACAGTGCCCGGCGCATGACGATGCGCAGGTCCACGCCGTGCGTGCCGTCCGCCACCGTTCCCTCCGGCGGCTCCGCGACCACGGTCTCCCTTCGTCTCCGCCACCACGACACCTGCTGGCGGTACATCGTCTGCCTGACGTACGCCTCGGGCGTCTCCACCCGGCTCCACCGGGCGACCGTCCTGGCCAGCGCGGTCTGCAGCAGGTCCTCAGCCGCGTGCTGGTCACCTCCGGTCAGCAGGAAGGCCAGGCGCATCAGCGCGGGCGATCGCGCCGAGACGAACTCGCGGAAACGTCGCTCCTCTGCGGCGTCCACGATCACCTCCACTCTGCGGTTACCCCTATGACGCTCCGCGAGGACGCCACTATGTCTCCCCGCCGTACAAATCAGCGCGAAGTCGTCCGGGGTCGCTTTGTACGACGCGCGCCTTCGCACACGCGCCTCCGCACACGCGCCTCCGCACGCGCGCCTCCGTGCGAGGGCCGGTTCGTGCGGAAGGCTGGGGACGCTCGCGGGCGAAGGTGTGGCGGGGTGGTCTTCCAGGACATCGGCGAAGGTTTCACGTGAATCAATCGCTTCGCCCGGCGGCGGGGAAGGCCGGGACGGATCCGCGTGTGCTTCCAGGAAGTTCCAGGAAGAGAGGATCGTCAGGGTGTGCCCCGGCGAGAAGCGGCGAAAGAATACGCGGTGCGGGATCCAGTGGTCCGGCGGTCCACACGCTCGGCGGTTCGGCGGGTCCGTGATCCGGCCGTGCGGACGGTTCGGTCCGTGGAACCGCCCGTGGAAAGGACGTGAGACCGATGGGCGACGTCACCGTACGTCCCTACGAGGGCGCCGCCGACCTGCGGAAGATGCAGGAGCTCGTACGGGCGACCTGGGGTCCCGCCGCCAGGCCGCACGTCGGGGGCCTCGCCTGGAGCAGGTTCCAGCACGTGGGGCGGGAGGCGGAGTGGCCGACGGCGCTGTGGGAGCGCGACGGTGACACCCTGGCGTGGGGCTGGGCGACGCCCCCGGGCGAGCTGGAGATGTTCGTGCATCCGGAGCATCCCGAGCTGGCGGACGAGGTGCTCGACTGGTTCCGCGGCGTGGCCACCGGCGACGAGGCGGGGGTGACCGTCCTGGAGGGCGAGAGGCGACTCGCCGCGGCCCTGTCCCGGCACGGCTACCGGCGGGAGCCCGCGGACGCGCCCTTCCTGCTGCGCATGTCACGCGATCTGCGCGATCTGCGCGATCTGCCGGAACCCGAAGTGCCTCCCGGCTTCGTCGCGCGCCACGTGCGCGGCGAGGAGGACGTGCCCGCGCGGGTGGCCGCGCACCGGGCGGCGTTCGCCCCCTCGTCGGTCACCGAGGAGAGCTACCGCAACGTCATGGACGCGTGGCCCTACCGGCGCGAGCTGGACCGCGTCGTCGAGGCCCCGGACGGCCGCCTGGCGTCGTACTGCCTGATCTGGCTGGACGACGCCAACGGCGTCGGGGAACTGGAACCGGTCGGCACGCACCCGGACTTCCGGCGGATGGGGCTGGCCCGCGCGGCCTGCCTGCACGCGCTGCGCCGGCTGGGGGAGGCGGGAGCGGTCACCGCGATCGTCCACCCTCGGGGGGACGCGGGGTATCCGGTGGCCGCGCGGCTGTACGAGGCACTCGGCTTCCGCGCCCGCGACCGGACGGCCCGCTACTCGCGTCCCCGCTGACCCCGCCGAGCACGTCCAGCGGTTTCAGAAGTATTTATCGAATATCATCACATAACGCCGCCTGGAAATATATGCATATTTTCCCGGGAAAATTCTCCCGAGACAACCCTTGAAACGCACGCGGCTGTATAAGTCTTACTCCCTGGCAAGTAGCATTACAGGGTTAATCGCGTCTGTCGACGGATAGACGTCACATATGCGAAGCACCGTTCAGCGCTCCCTCATCACCAGCACCGTCTTCGCCCTGGTCACGACCCTCCCCTTCAGCGTCACGCACGCCGTGGCCGACCCCGCCCCCGATTCCCGGCACGTCCCCCTGCCGGACCAGTTCACGACCCTCAAAACAGGCAGCAGGGGAATGGAGGTGCACAACGCGAAGAAAAGACTTAAAGATTTGGGTTTCCCCCCGGGAAATCTCAGCCCCACGTATGACACCGCTCTGCGCATGACCGTATGGGCCTTTCAGAAGGCGAACGGGTTGAAACCCGTCGACAGGATCGACGCGCCGACCTGGCAGGCCCTCCTGCACCCCCGTCGTGTCAGGCCCCTGGTGGCGGGCGGGGAGCCGGAAAGAACAGAGATCGATCTACGGCGCCAGCTCCTCACGGCGTGGAGAGGCGGGAAACCCGTGCTGGTGACCCACATCTCGACCGGTGCCCGCAGGTCGTACTGCGAGAAGGGCCACTGCGGGTTCGCCGCGACCCCGCTCGGCGACTACCGGGTGGGCGTACGGGTTCCCGGCTGGTCCACCGGGATCCTGGGATCGATGTTCTACCCCGTCTACTTCAACGGCGGCATCGCCATCCACGGCTCCACCCTCGTCCCCCGCTACCCCGCGTCCCACGGTTGCGTCCGGGTCCCGCTGCACAACGCCCTCGACCTCTACCGGTTCCTCCAGCCGGGCGTTCCCGTATACGTCCGCCGCTCAAAGGCGCCCGCCGAGCGCCGCCCGAAGGCACACGGGGAACAACGATCCCGGATCCCCAAGGCACGGCCGCCCAAGGCTCCGCACCGTTCGCACCCGCGCTCCTCGCGACCCGCGCGCCCCACCGGCCACCGAACGGGACATGACGGTGGAGGCCGCCGGTGAACCGCGCGGGCGAGTGTGAACGGGGAAGTGGCCTTTGCGGCGGGAAATCCCGGCCGGTACGGCGATCGAACCGATCTCGCGGGCTTAGAAGCGGTGCCGCGAGGTCATGATGAAGATGTCGGCAGATCATTCCGAAGGGCGTGAATCGTGATACCAACCATGATCCTGTTCGGCCTGGTCTTCGGTCGATGGTGGCGGGTCTCCCTCCTCGCCGCCGCCGTGTTCTGGCCCGCCGTGCTCCTGGCCGGCGACGCGATCGGACTCGACGGATCACTGGTGATGGCGGCCGCGCTGGGGGTGCTCAACGTCGCCGCCGGGGTGGCGATCCACCAGAGCGTCCTGTGGATCGTGAGGAACACGATCACGCAGCGCGCACGGGCGAAGAACCCGTGACCGTACGGCGTCCAAGCCGGGGCTCGGCTCGGCACCGCTGACGTTTTTGGCGTCTTCGATGTCTCTGACATCTCCGGTGCCTCCGACGCAAGGCGGCGACCTGCCGCAAAGCGGCGGGAACGGGCGGGAACGGTGAGAACGGGCGGGTGACGAGGGCTGGGCGGAACGCGGGCCGATGGCGTTCCATCCGCTTCCCCGCCGGTCCCTCGTCTCCGCCGGTCCCGCTTCCCCGTTCCTCCCGTCCCGCCTCCCCGTTCCTCCCGCTTCCCTGTTCCTCCCGCTTCCCTGTTCCTCCCGTCCCCTTGCCGTCCCGCCTCCCCGTTCCTCCCGCCGCCCCGCCGGTCACGCCCTTCAGCGTCCGATCCCCGCCAGGATCACCTCGTCGAGCACGACCGAGGCGGTCGGCTGGTCGGGCCTGTCGTACTGTCCCGCGGTGATGGCGACCACCAGATCCAGTGCGGGCGCCACGTAGATCCGCTGGCCTCCGTTGCCGAACCCGCCTGTCCACGTGTCGCCCACGTACCAGTGGTAGCCGTAGTGGGACCCCTCGTCGATCCGCACGTGCGGGCGCAGCGCCGTCTCCAGCCAGGACGAGGGGACGACTCCGCCGCCCCCGTCGAGCACGAGCCGCCCGATCGCGAGAAGGTCTCGGGGGGTGAGCCGCAGCCCGGAGGCGGCCAGGGCCACCCCGTCCTCGCCGGTCGACCACTCGAAGCGCGTGATCCCCAGCGGTTCGAACAGCCTGGCGCGCGCGTAGTCCTGCACCGCCTGTCCGGTGCCCTTCTCGACGAGCCGCGCCAGCAGCGCCGAAGCGCCTCCGCAGTAGGACCGCCGGCTGCCCGGCTCGTCCACGATCCGCTGCTCCAGGATGTAGCGGAAACGGTCGGGGGCGAGTTCCATCGCGATCTCGCTGTTGGCCGCGCTCGTGTAGGGGGCGCTCTCGTCCCACTCCAGGCCGAGCGTCATGGTGAGCGCGTGCTCGACCGTCAGCGCGGCGCGCCGGGGATCCTCGGCGAGGTCCGGATACTCGGGGAAGTGCCGCAGCAGCGGCTCGCCCGGCTCCGGCACCCGGCCGTCGGCCAGGGCGATGCCGTACAGGAGGCCGACGACGCTCTTGGTGATGGAGCGGAGGTCGTGGAGCGTGTCGGGCGTGAAGCGCACCCGGCCGAGCGGCTCGTTCAGCCGGAAATCCTCGCCCTCGCCGTAGTGCTCAAGGATCACCCTGTCGTGGCGGAGGGCGACCACGGCGTGGAGGTCGGACAGCCGGCCCTGCTCCACGCCAAGGGTGAGACGGTCGGTGAGTGTGTCGCTTCTCATGATCCTGTTCTACGCCCTGCCCTCGTGTCAGGGTCAACCCTGCGGGGTGAACTCCCACGCACCCTGCCGGGGGAAGCGGTCGGAGTGGTCGGCCTGGATCCAGCCGGGGTACTCGACCGGGAGCGCGCTGGCGGCGTCCAGCTCGGTGAGATCCCGCTCGGTGAGCTCAAGCTCGACGGCGGCGAGGTTCTCGGTGAGCTGCTCCGGGCGCTTGGCGCCGATGATGACGCTGCTCACGCCAGGTCGCGAGAGCACCCAGGCGAGCGCGACGCGGGCCACGCCGACCTCGTGGCGGGCCGCCACCTCGCGCAGGACGTCGATGACGTCGTAGGCGCGCTCCAGATTCACCGGCGGGAACTGGAACTGGTTGCGGCGCGCCCCGCCGTCACTCGTGCCGGTCCGGTCGAACTTCCCGGACAGCAGGCCGGCGGCCAGCGGGCTCCAGACCAGCAGGCCGAGCCCCTGGTCCTGGAGCAGGGGGAGGATCTCGCGTTCGATGTCGCGCGCCGCGAGCGAGTACTGGGCCTGCAGGGAGGCGAACCGCGCCCATCCTCTCCGCTCGGAGACGCCCAGGGCCTTCATCGTCTGCCAGGCGGTCAGGTTGGAGGCGCCGACGTAGCGGATCTTCCCCTGGTGCACGGCGTCGTCGAGGGCGGCGAGGGACTCCTCGAAGGGCGTGATCGGGTCGATGTTGTGGATCTGGTAGAGGTCGATGTGGTCGGTACGGAGCCTGCGCAGGCTGTCCTCCAGCGACCGCATGATGTGCAGCCGGGACTGGCCGACGTCGTTGGGGCCGGAGGCCATCCGCGCGGTCATCTTGGTGGCGAGCACCACGTCGCGGCGGCGCGCCCCGAGCACCTGGCCGAGGAGCTCCTCCGACTCGCCCCCGCCGTACACGTCGGCGGTGTCGATGAGGTTCACCCCGTGATCGAGCGCGGTGCCCACCAGGTGGTCGGTGTCCTTCACATCCAGCGCGCCGACCGCCTCCCAGACCTGGGAGCCACGACCGCCGAAGCTCATCGCTCCCAGCGAGACGCGGGAGACGAAGACTCCGGTGGTACCGAGCTGTGCGTATTTCATCGTCCTGCTCCTTCCAGATGAGGGGGGCGTTGGAACGCTACAACTCGCCTACCTGGACAATCCATAAGAAAGAGTCCGACATATATGCGAGATCGTCCGGAGTCACCATGGACCCCCTGTCCGATGTCCTGACCCTGCTGAACGTCAGCAGCGCACTCTCCTCGCGCTTCGAGGCCGTCGGCCGCTGGGCGCTGCGCTTCCGGAGCTACCGGCACATCAAGATCGGTGCGATCACGTCCGGCGCCTGCTGGCTCACCATCGACGGCACGCCCGCGCTGCGGCTGTCGACGGGCGACTGCTACCTGCTCACGGGCGGGCGGCCGTACGAGGTCGCCAGCGACCTGGACATCGAGGCGGAGGACGGCCACGCCGTCTATCTCGATGCTCCCAACATCAGGAACGTGCGGTACGGCACCGGCACCCCGGACGCGGAGCCGACCGTCATCATCGGCGGCAGCATCACCCTCGACGACATGACCGCGACGCTGCTGCTCGACTGCCTGCCTCCGGCCGTGCGCATCCCCGCCGACAGCCCTCAGGCCCGGACCCTCCGCCCCGTGCTGGGGATGCTGACCCACGAGACCGCGGTCGAGCCGCTCGGGGCGACGGTGATGATCGAGCATCTGACCCAGATCATGTTCGTCCAGGCGCTGCGCGCCCACCTGGCCGGCAAGGAGAACATCCCTGGCTGGCTGGGAGCGTTGAACGACCCGCAGATCGGCGCCGCGCTCACCCTGATGCACCAGCAGGCCACCCGCCGCTGGACGGTCGCCGGCCTCGCCGCCGAGGTGGACATGTCCCGCTCCAGCTTCGCCCTGCGTTTCAAGACCCTCGTCGGGCTGCCGCCGCTGGACTATCTGCTGCACTGGCGCATCCGGTCCGCGGCCGAGGCGTTGCGCGCCGGTGACCGCACGGTCGCCTCGGTGGCCTCCGAGTGGGGGTACGCCTCGGAGAGCGCCTTCAGCAACGCCTTCAAACGCGTCACCGGCCAGCCGCCCGCCCGGTACCGGACCGCGAAACCGCCCCCGCCGGCCGCCCCGCCTGTCTACGAATGACGTCTCCGCCCGCCCGCCCGTCTACGAATGACGTCTCCGCGAGCGAAGAGCTCTTCGTGAACGACGCCGGTGAGCGGCGCGCCGGTGGCCGGGTCCGTGGTTCCCGGCCGGCTCGCGAGTCCCCTCCGGCGGCGGGCACGAGGCCACCGGAGCACCGTGGCGGCCGGTTCCCGGGAGAAGGCGGCGCCGCCGGCGAACGCCGGGCGCGTGCGCGTTCCCGCCGGTATATGAGTTGACAGGCGCGTCCGGAAACCGGTCCGATGGACGTCGTCCGGCGTACGGCGGGGGGGCGGCCCTGTCCGACGGCCCCGTCGCGCCGCCCGTTTCACATGGTGGTCCCACTCCAGGTCAGGAAGGCGCTCATGCGTGCCGGCAGGATGCATGCGGATGAGATGGAGCACGATGTCCCTCTCGTGCGCCGGCTGGTCGCCGCGCAGTTCCCTCGGTGGGCGGACCTTCCCGTCGAGCCGTTCGACTCCTCCGGCACCGACAACGCCATCTACCGGCTCGGTGACGACATGGCCGTGCGCCTGCCCCGCAGGGCCGGTTCCGCGGCGCAGGTCGAGAAGGACCTGCGGTGGCTGCCGAGGCTCGCTCCGCTGCTGCCGGTGCCCGTTCCCGTCCCGCTCGGCGCGGGGAGGCCCGCCGAGGACTACCCGCTGCCCTGGTCGGTCTACCGCTGGCTCGACGGTGAGAGCCCGTCCGCCGGTCACCTGACCGAGCCGGGCCCGCTCGCGAGGGACCTGGCGGCGTTCGTCGACGCGTTCCGCCGGATCGATCTCCCGGACGGGCCGCCCGCCTACCGGGGCGGACCGCTGGCGAGGCTGGACGCTCCGACGCGCGTCGCGCTCGGCGAGCTGCGCGGGATGATCGACACCGACGCGGCGACCGCGGCGTGGGAGGCCGCCCTGAGGACTCCCGAGTGGCAGGGCCCGCCCGTCTGGGTCCACTCCGACCTGATGCCCGGAAACCTGCTGCTCGTCCGGGGACGGCTCGGCGCCGTCATCGACTTCGGCACCGCGGGCGTGGGAGACCCCGCCTGCGACCTGATCGTCGCGTGGAACCTCCTCCCGGCCGAGGTGCGCGACGACTTCCGCACGGCCCTCCAGGTCGACGACGCGACCTGGGCCCGCGGGCGCGGCCGGGCCCTGTCCATCGCGCTCATCGCGCTCCCGTACTACCGGGACACGAATCCGGTGTTCGCGGCGAACGCGCGGCACGTGATCCACGAAGTCCTCGCCGACCACGAGAACGTCGCCTGACGGGATCCGCGCACGGGCGCGCCAGGCCGTCCTCGCCATCGGCGTGCGGCCCCGGCGCCCGGCACCGCGGTCACGACGCGGCTCCGGCGAGCACGTTCACCCGGCCGGCCGGGTGAACGGCTGATCGGCCGGTCGACGGCCTGAACCCCGCCAAGTGCATCCGCTTGCAGATAATCCAGAACGGTACCGGTTGGCTATGGTAGGGCCATGACCGCCATGGCACCCGCCCGCACCGAGCCGGATCTGTCGTTCCTGCTGGACCACGTCGGCCATGTCCTGAGAACCCGGATGGCGGCGGCGCTCGCCGAGATCGGGCTGACGGCACGCATGCACTGCGTGCTGGTCCACGCCCTGGAGGAGGAGCGCACGCAGATCCAGCTCGCCGAGCTCGGCGACATGGACAAGACCACGATGGTGGTCACGGTCGACGCCCTGGAGAAGGCGGGGCTCGCCGAGCGCCGCCCGTCCAGCACGGACCGGCGCGCCCGGATCATCGCGGTCACCGAGAAGGGCGCGGAGGCCGCGCGGCAGAGCCAGGAGATCGTCGACGGCGTGCACCGGGCGGCGCTGGGCGCGCTGCCCGAAGACGAGGCCGAGGTGCTCGTACGGGCGATGAACCGCCTGGTGACGGGCCATCTGGCCACTCCCGTCGAGGCGCCGCAGGGGGTCAGGCGGGCGCGACAGCGCACAAAGTGAATCCATAGAGGATCGTCTACAACAAAACTATCTGCTACGGTCTCTTCTGTTCCCCTTCGAACAGGAGACGGCCATGTCGCAAACCGCACCCTCCCCCCGGCCCCCTCGCTCCTCCCGCCCACCCCGCACCGGCGCGTCCCCGTCGCGCCGGCTCGCGCTCACCGTGCTGTCCGCCGCGATGTTGATGACGATCCTGGACGGCAGCATCGTGACCGTGGCGATGCCTGCCATCCAGGCGGACCTGGGCTTCTCACCGGCCGGGCTCAGCTGGATCGTCAACGCCTACCTGATCGCCTTCGGCGGGCTGCTCCTGCTGGCCGGCCGGCTGGGCGACCTCATCGGCCGCAAGACCATGTTCCTGGCCGGGAACGTGGTCTTCACCGCCGCGTCGCTGCTGGCCGGGCTGGCCTCCGGGCCCGGCATGCTGATCACCGCCCGGTTCCTGCAGGGCGTCGGCAGCGCGATGGCCTCCGCGGTCGTGCTGGGCATCCTGGTGACGCTGTTCACCGAACCCGGGGAGCGCGCGAAGGCGATCGGCGTCTTCAGCTTCACCGGCGCCGCCGGAGCCTCCATCGGCCAGGTCCTGGGCGGGGTCCTCACCGACGCGCTCAGCTGGCACTGGATCTTCTTCATCAACCTGCCGATCGGGCTGGCCACGATCGCGCTGGCGGTCTGGGCACTGCCGGGCGAGCGCGGGATCGGATTCGCCGCCGGAGCCGACGTCATCGGCGCCGCGCTGGTCACCGGCGGGCTGATGCTGGGCATCTACACCGTGGTCAAGATCGAGGAGTACGGCTGGCTCGCGGCCCACACCCTCGGCCTCGGCGCGGTCTCGCTCGCCCTGCTGGCCGCGTTCGTCGTCCGCCAGGCGACCGCCAGGACCCCGCTGATGCCACTGCGGATCCTCCGGTCGCGCAACGTCTCGGGCGCCAACCTGGTCCAGATGCTGGCGCTGTCGGCCATGTTCGCCTTCCAGATCATCGTCGCGCTCTACATGCAGAAGGTCCTCGGGTACGGCGCGCTCGACACCGGCCTGGCGATGCTTCCCGCGGCGGTGTCCATCGGCGGCGTGTCCCTGTTCCTCTCCGCCCGGCTCAACACCCGCTTCGGCGAGCGCGCCGTCCTGCTGGCGGGCCTGGTGCTCCTGCTCGGGGCGATGGGCTGGCTCACCCGCGTACCGGTGAACGCGAACTACGTCACCGACCTGCTCCCGGTGATGCTGCTCATCGCGGGTGGCGGGCTGGTGCTCCCGGCCCTGACCGCGCTCGGCATGTCCGGCGCCAGGGCCGACGACGCGGGCCTGGCGTCCGGGTTGTTCAACACCACCCAGCAGATCGGCATGGCGGTCGGCGTCGCGGTGTTGTCCACGCTGGCCGCCCGGCGTACCGGGGAACTGCTGTCCGCGGGAGGGAGCGAGGCGGCCGCGCTGGCCGGCGGCTACCACCTCGCCTTCGGCGTCGCCGCCGCCCTGCTCCTGGCCGCCTTCACCGTCGCGCTCGTCGTGCTGCGGCAGCCCAGGCCGGACGCCACCGCCCGGGACGCGGCCCCCGTCACACCGGCGGCCGGGCCGGAGACCACCTGACCCCCGGTCACCACCACGGCGGGCCCGGCGGTCAGAAGAGGGTCAGCGGCTCGACGGGCACGGGCTCGGGGAGCGGCTCGACCCCGGGCAGCAGGGCTCGTACGTCGTCGTGGAAGCGACGGGCCAGCGCCGGCGCCTCGGCGTTGTCGGGGGTGTGGACGAACACGGTCGGCGAGCGGCCCTCGCGCAGCCACTCGGCGACCGTGCCGATCCAGTCCCGCCAGCCCTCGATCGTGCTCGCCGTGTCGTCCCGGCCGAGGTAGCGGACGATCGGGCGGTCGGTGAGAGCGACCGACCTGCGCGGCATGCGCGGCTTCTTCGACCACGCCTCTCGTTCGGCGTCGCTGGTCGGAGGGCTCCGGAAGAGAGTGGTGGTGTCGAAGGGCACCCACTCGGCACCGGCGCGGGCGAGAACCCCTTCGAGAAGCCGTACGGATCGCGCGTCGTCGAAGAACGCGCGATGGCGGACTTCGACGGCGTACCTGTGCGAGCGGGGGAGCCTGTGGAGAAAGCCGGCCAGGGTACCGAGGTCGGCCGGGGCGAATGATCCCGGCAGCTGGATCCAGAGGGTCTGGGCTCGCGGCCCGAGCGGTTCGATCGCCTCAAGGAACGATCGAACCTCCTCGTCGACGCCGGTGAGGCGCCCGTCGTGGGTGATCGTCCTGGGAAACTTGACCACCAGGCGGAAGTCGGGGCCGGTCTGCCGCGCCCACGACTCCACCGTGCCCCTCGCCGGTGTCGCGTAGAACGTCGTGTTGCCCTCCACCGCGTTGCACAAGGTCGCGTAGGACCTCAGGCGCTCCCCGGGAGGGAGCGGATGGGGCAGGAAACGTCCCTGCCATGACGTGAGAGACCACATCGCGCATCCCACATGAAGCCGCATGACCTCGACGCTATCCAACGACGGCAGGGACGTCGTCCGGGCGGGTGTGCTTTACGGGAGCACTACAGCCGGGCGTCATACGGTAGATCCATTACCCAAGCGGGCATTTGGGTAGACCATCACACTCGCGACAGATGGGATGTTCCTCAATGAAGGTGGCATTTCTCTTAGCAGGGCTTCTCACCGTGCTCATGGCGGCCCCGGCCACGGCGGCCGAGACCGGATCCGGGGCCGACGCGTCCACCCCCTCCGCCTCTTCCGAAAAACCGGCCTATCCCACCGAGTTCCCCCTCCCGGACGGTTTCCAGCCGGAAGGGATCGCCGTCGGCCCAGGAGAGGCCGCGTACTTCGGCTCGCGCGCGACCGGCGCGATCTACCGGGCCGACCTGCGCACGGGCAGGGGCCGGATCATCGATCCGGGTCCGGGCACCCCGTCGCTCGGCCTCAAGACCGACGCGCGCGGCAGGCTGTTCGTCGCCGGCGGCACGGGCGGCGACGCCCGCGTGATCGACACCCGCAGCGGCAAGGTGCTCGCGAGCTACCGGCTCGCCACCGGCGCCGCGTTCGTCAACGACGTCGTGCTCACCCGCGACGCGGCGTACTTCACCGACTCGACCAACCCCGTGCTGTACAAGCTGCCGTTCGGGCGCGGGGGAGCACTGCCGGACGAGGCGGTGAAGGTGCCGCTGAGCGGGGACATCGTCTACACGACCGGCATCAACGCCAACGGCATCGCCCAGACCCCCGACCGCGGGGCCCTGCTCGTCGTCCAGTCCAACACCGGCGGCCTGTTCCGGGTCGATCCCTCGACCGGCGTGGCCACCCTGGTGGACATCGGCGCGGAGTCCCTGGTCAACGGTGACGGCCTGCTGCTGGAGGGCCGCACCCTGCACGTCGTGCAGAACTTCCTGAACACCCTGACATCCCTCTCGCTGGACCACGGCGCCACCTCCGGGAAGGTGGTCCGTAAGCTCACCGACGGCCGCTTCGACGTCCCCACCACCGTCGCCTCCTTCCGCGACCGCCTCTATCTCCCCAACGGCCGCTTCACCACGACCCCCACCCCGACGACCCCGTACAACGTGGTGGCCGTCGAGCGTCACTGATCGTTCTCTCAGGCCGGCCACCGCCGGGCCTTTCGACGCGAAGCGGGGCGGGTGGGAGCGGGACGACGAGCCGTACCCGCTCCCACCCGCTCCCATCCGCGCACACGGCCCGCGGTGATCCACGCCCGGTGGCCCGGGCGCGGGGCCCGTCCCAGGGGATGCCGTCCGCGTCACACAGACCTCAGGACGGGCCGCCGAGGTCGACGTCCTTGGCCTCGGCCGTCCCGGCCGTCCGCCCCGGTGCCGTCTGGTAGGTCCAGTACAGGTTCGTGTGCGCGATGACCTGGTCCGGCGGCGGCGCCCCCCACTCCGTCTGGTCCTCCGTCGTGTGGGCGTCGCTGACGAGGGTCGCGTCGTACCCCCTCACGAACGCGCCGTGAAGCGTCGAGCGGACGCACTCGTCGGTCTGCGCGCCGACGACGACGAGCCGCCCGACGCCGAGGCCCGACAGCACGGTCTCGAGGGTGGTGTCCTCGAAGGAGTCGCTGTAGTGCTTCTCGACGAGCGGCTCGGCGTCGTCCGGAGCCAGCTCGGGGACGATCCGCCAGTCGTCGCTCCCCCTGGCGAGCCGCTCGTCCGAGTGCTGGACCCAGACGACGGGGACCCGCTCCCGCCGCGCCCTCTCGACAAGGCCGCCGATGTTCGCGACGACCACGTCGCGCCGGTGGGTCCCCTCGACGACACCGTTCTGCACGTCGACGACGAGGAGCGCGGTGTGCGGCCGGTTCTCGAGTGTGGTCATCGGATACCTCCAGCGTGGAGACCCCGGACTTTGGGCCGGAGAGGAAACGCGGCGCAGTGCCGCAGGTCTGGTATCGAACACACGTCCACAGTTAACTTCTTGTGGCAGAGTGTGATGCGTGGCGCAGATCGTGAAGCGGGCCTACAGGTTCCGCTTCCACCCGACGAACGAGCAGGCGGCGGAGCTGTCGCGTATGTTCGGCTGCGCCCGCCTCGTCTACAACAAGGCTCTTGAAGAGCGGACCCGCGCCTACGCGCTGGAAGGCCGGAAGGTCTCCTATGCGCAGTCGTCGGCCGCGCTGACAGCGTGGAAGAAGACCGACGACCTCGCGTTCTTGAACGAGGTGTCGTCGGTGCCGTTGCAGCAGGCGCTGCGGCACCTTCAGGCGGCGTTCGCGAACTTCTTCGCCAAACGCGCGAAGTACCCGACGTTCAAGTCCCGCAAGAAGTCCCGGGCAAGCGCCGAGTACACCCGCTCTGCGTTCACCTACCGAAACGGTCAGATCACGCTGGCGAAGATGGACGGCCCGCTGACCATCGTGTGGTCGCGCCCCCTGCCCGAGGACGCCCAGCCGTCCACGGTGACCGTGACCAAGGACGCGGCCGGGCGCTGGTTCGTGTCGATCCTGTGCGAGGACACCATCGCCCCGCTCCCCCCGACTCCGAACGTGGTCGGGGTGGACGCGGGCATCACGGCACTGGCGACGCTCTCCACCGGAGAGAAGATCGTAAACCCCCGGCACGAGCGGGCCGACCGGCGCAAGCTGGCCAAGGCTCAGCGCACCCTCGCCCGTAAGGAGAAAGGGTCGGCGAACCGGCACAAGGCCAAAGTCAAGGTGGCCCGGGTGCATGCCCGCATCAGTGATCGCCGCCGCGATCATCTGCACAAGGTCACCACTCGGCTCGTCCGTGAGAACCAAACGGTCGTGATCGAGGACCTCACCGTGCGCAACCTGGTGAAGAACCACAGCCTGGCCCGTGCTATCTCGGATGCCTCCTGGCGCCAGATGCGGTCCATGCTGGAGTACAAAGCAGCCTGGTACGGGCGGGAGCTGGTCGTCGTGGACCGCTGGTTTCCCTCCTCGAAGCTGTGCTCGGCGTGCGGCACCATCCAGCGGTCCATGCCGCTGGGCGTCCGCGATTGGGTGTGTGCCTGCGGCGCAGTCCATGACCGGGATGTGAACGCCGCGAAGAACATCCTCGCCGTCGGGCTGGCGGAGAGGTAAAACGCCTGTGGAGCTGGTGTAAGACCTCATGGAGAGTTCTCTCTCTGGCGGGCGACCGGCGATGAAGCAGGAACCCTTACGGGCGACCGTGGGAATCCCCCTCCTTCAAGGAGGGGGAGGAGGTCAAGGTCTTCCCTCGCTCGCGCCGGAATCCTGTGCCCGTCCACGGTAGGCGCACCCACCGACAGAAAATCCTCTCCCCTGACACCCGGGCACCCCCGCCCGGTGCCGAAGAGCCGCGGCGTTCCGAGGAGCCCGCCGTCACGATGGTCGCCGTGAGTGCTTCCGGCCGCCGCGGACCGGCATCCGGGGAGGCCGGGGAGGGCACCGTCCGGTCCACAACCAGGGCCGATTTCCGCCAGCGTGCCGGGGGCGGCGCGGACGAGCATGGATCCATGAGCACTCTCCGCGCATTCGCCATCGAGGCCGAGGTCGCCGCCGAGCTACGCGTCCGCGACGACGCCGGGCGTCCGCCCCGCATGGTCACCGACACCGAGGGGGGCTCCCCGCTGCGATGCTGCCTGCGCCGTAGCCTCCCGGGAGAGCGACTCGCCCTGCTCGCGTACGCGCCGCTGCGCCGGTGGGCGGCGCGGACCGGGGGCGACCCCGGCCCGTACGAGGAACTGGGCCCGGTGTTCGTGCACGCCGAGCCGTGCGAGGGGCCCGGCGGGACGGGCTTCCCCGTCGGCATGTGCGGTGAGCGGCGGGTCTTCCGCGCCTACGACGCCGGCGGCGACATCCTCGGCGGACGGCTGGTGGACGGGTACGTCAGCCGCGACGCCACCGCGGCGGAGGCCATCCTGGCGGAGCAGTTCGCGGACCCCGGCGTGGCGCTGGTGCACGTCCGGGCGGTGGAGTTCGGCTGTTTCCTGTTCGAGGTGCACCGCGCCTGACCCTCCCGCGCTACGCCTCGGCGGCGGGATCGGCGATGCGGTACCCCACCCCGGGTGTCGTCGTGATGATCGACGGGCTCCCCAGCTTGCGGCGCAGCCTCCCGATGGTCACGGTGACGGTGTTGGTGAACGGGTCGGCGTTCTCGTCCCAGACCTGCTCCAGGAGGTCCTCGGTGCTCAGGAAGCCGGGGCCGGCGCGCAGCAGGGCCTCGAGGAGCGCGAACTCCTTGACCGAGAGGTCGAGCGGCCGGCTGTCGCGGGTGGCCGTGCGGCGTACCGGGTCGAGCTCGATCCCGGCCGCGCGCAGTGTCCGCGCGCGGGCGAACGGCCGGCGCCGGGCCAGGGCGTGCAGGCGCAGCACCAACTCGGGAAAGTGGAAGGGCTTGGCGAGGTAGTCGTCGGCTCCCAGGGTGAGGCCGCTGACCCGGTCTCCCGGGGAGCCGGCCGCGGTCAGCATCAGGACCATCGCGCGGCCGTCCCGTTCGGTGATCATCTGGCAGAGGACGTCGCCGTGGATCCCTGGCACGTCGCGGTCGAGGACCACCACGTCGTACGCGTTGAGATCGAGCTTCGCCGCGGCGGCCAGGCCGTCGTGGGCGACGTCGACGGCCATGCCCTGATCCCGCAGCCCCTCGGCCAGGATCTCGGCGAGCGGGCGCGCGTCCTCCACCACCAGGATCCTCACGTGGCGGCGCCTTCCGGCGCGGGTTCCCGCGGCGAGAAGACCGTGACGCGTGAACCGCCTTCCGGTGCGGGCGCCGGGGGCAGCGAGACGGTGACGCGCAGCCCCCCTTCCGGCCGGGCGTGCAGGGCCAGGTCACCGTCGTGCGCGCCGACGACGGCCGCGACGATCGACAGCCCGAGGCCGGCGCCGGTCTCGGAGCCGGTCCGGTCGGCGGCGAGCCGCCGGAAGGGCTCAGTGAGCCGGGCGACCTGCTCCGGATCGAGAACCGGCCCGTCCGTCTCCACGACCAGCCGCGCCCCGTCGTTCCCGGTACCGGTCGCGAGCCGGATCGAGCCACCGCGCCGGTTGTGTACGACCGCGTTGTCGATCACGTTGTTCACCATGCGGGACAACAGGGGCGGGCTGCCCCGGGTCCACGCGGCGTCCTGGACGTGTGCCTCGACGGTCAGGTCCCTCTCCGCGATGTCCGCCGCGCGGGCGGCCAGCGATTCGGACACCAGGGTGCCGAGCGCGACCGGGACGCGGCCGTGGAGCTCGCCGTGCTGTGCGCGGGCGAGGTCGAGGAAGCCCTCCAGAAGGCTGTCGACCCGGTTGAGTTCGGTGCGCAGCCGGTCGGCGAGCGCCAGCGTCTGCGCCGGCACCGGGACCGGCTTGGCCACGGCCACGTCCAGCGACGCCCTCATGGTCGTCAGCGGTGTCCGCAGCTCGTGGGAGGCGTTGGCGACGAACCGGCGCTGGGCGGCGAAGGACGCCTCCAGGCGTTCCAGCAGCCCGTCGATGGTGTCAGCGAGGTCCTTGACCTCGTCGGCGGGGCCCGGCACGGCCAGCCGTTCGTGCAGGTTCTCGGCCGAGATCCGCCGTGTCGCCGCGGTGATCGTCCGCAGGGGGCGCAGCACCCGGCCGGCCACGGCCCTGCCCAGCAGGAACGAGATCCCCGCCATCACGACCAGCGCGATCACCGAGCCCACCAGGAGCCGGTGCGACTGGACCGCCTGGAGGTCCGAGATCTGCGCTTCGAGCTGGTGGACGCGCTCCTGGGCGCGGTCGAGGCCGGGTCGCGGGACGGGAGGGGTCTGGCCGGGTACCGGCTGGGTCACGCTGCTCGCGCCGGCCAGCAGGTTGGTGAGGGCCAGCAGCCCCGAGCCGGAGAGGAGGAACAGGACGGCGTACAGAATGGTGAAACGCTGCCGTACCGTCCGCGTCGGTGGTGCGGAGCCTCGCGGCTTGCTCATCGGTCCTCTCCCGTTCGCGTGCGGACCTCCAGGATGGGGTACCTGGCCTAACAGCGACGTGACAGGGGTGGTTCGGGCCGTGTTAGGGCCGGATCCGTAGAACCGGCCACATGCGAGAAACCCACGGAACAACCACCGAGCCGTCCTTGACCGCCCATGTGCGCCAGGAGTGGGTGAGGTTCCGCACCCGGGGCCGGATGGTCGCCGTCGCGGCCACGATCCTCGTCATCCTCCTGCTCGGACTGCTCCACGCGATCACCCTCGGCAGCGGCACCCACTGCGGCGAGGGCCCGGTGGAGGTCCCCTGCCCCACCGATCCGGCCGGGCCGCACGGCCGGCCGGTGAGCGACACGTTCTACTTCGTGCACCGGCCCCTGGGCGAGAACGGCAGCATCACCGTCCGCGTGACGTCCATGACCGGCGTCATCACCTATCCGCCGCCCGGCCACGACGAGATCGTCCCCGGCCTCGTGCCCTGGGCGAAGGCCGGAATCATCATCAAGGACGGCGTCGCGCAGGGTTCCCCCTACGCGGCGCTGATGCTCACGGGCGCGCACGGCGTGCGGATGCAGCACGACTACGTCCACGACACGGCCGGCCGCGCGGGCGGCGTCTCGGCGGGGAGACCGCGCTGGCTGCGCCTGACCCGCTCCGGCGACACCGTCACCGGCCACGAGTCGGCCGACGGCACGCGATGGGCGAAGGTCGGCACCGCCCGTCTCGCCGCGCTGCCCGGGACGGTACGGGTCGGGCTCTTCGTCACGTCCCCGGGTGACCTGACGCTCAGACCGGTCGCCCTGGGCGCGGGCCTCCCGGAGTCGCGCTTCACCCAGGCCACCGCCACCTTCGACCACGTCAGCGTGGAGGGCGGCGCGCCCGGCGGCGCGTGGAGCCACGGCAGCGTGGGCGAGATGGGACACACCGACTGGGAGAAGCACCACCGGGCGGCCGGGCTCGTCGAGTCGGACGGCGCGTTCACCGTCACCGGAACCGGCGACATCGGGCCGAGCGGCCCACAGGGCGGCCACCCCGTGGAGAGCGGCCTCGTCGGCCTCGTCATCGGCCTGATCATCGTGCTCGTGGTGGCCGTGCGATTCGCGACCACCGGGTACCGGCCGGGCGTGACCGGCGGCGCGCCACTCACCGGCCGGACGCTGGCGGCGAAGGCCCTCGTGATCGGCGCGGTCACCTTCCCTGCCGGGCTGCTCTCCGCGGCGGTCGTGGTGGCGGCCGGCCCGAGCGTCCTGCGGGCCAACGGCCTCGGTGTCATTCCGGCATCGGCCCTCACGGGGCTGCGGGTCGCCGCCGGTGTCGCGGCTCTGCTCGCGATCGCCGCCGTCTTCGCGCTCGCTCTCGGCGCGCTGTTGCGGCGAACCTGGGCGGCGGTCCTCGTCGCGGTCTCGGCGGTCGTCCTCCCGTACCTCCTGGCGGTTCTGCCGCTCCTGCCCGACGACACGGCCAGGTGGCTGCTGCGCCTCACACCCGCCGCCGGTTTCGCCGTCCAGCAGAGCATCCACGAGTATCCGCAGGTGGTCGCCCATTACGCTCCGTCGGCGGGCTACCACCCCCTCTCCTGGTGGGCCGGGCTCGCCGTGCTCTGCGGCTACACCACGGCCGCCCTCACCCTGGCCGGTCTCCGGTCGCGCCGGAGTGTCCCGGCGGCACAACCGCGCTGGAGGTAGCGACCTGCCGCCTCCGGGCGCGGGCCGGGGTTCGCGGAGGGGGACGGCCGCGGATCCCGGCCCGGCGCCGGGTCAGGCCGGAGTCATCCGGGCGACGATCCTCCGCCAGAGAGCGAGCTGCAGCAGGGCGAGGAGCACGGCGGAGGGCATCAGCGTCCAGATCCCGGCGCTCTGCCCGACGGCGCCGGTCAGCCAGGGAAGCGCCGCGCCGCCGATGACCGACACCCCGTTCATGACGCCGATGGCCGTCGGCACCAGCCGGGTCGTGGTCAGATCGGGCACCACCGCCATGGCCGTCGGGAAGATGGGCCCGAGGAAGAAGCCGAGCAGGAAGAAACCGGCGGTGGCCACGACCGCCCCCGGCGCCGCCCAGGTGAGTACCGCGCTCGCCGTCACGCCGGCCAGGCAGGCGTAGGTCATGCCGGCCGCGGTCAGTCCCATCCGGGTGGCGAGCGGACTGATCAGGAACCGGCCCAGGGTCAGCCCGAGCCAGTAACCGCTGGAGATGTACCCGGCGGTCAGGCCGGTCTGAGCGTGCTCCTCCACCAGGAAGGTGAACCCCCAGTTGCCCACGCTGATCTCCAGGCCGACGTACACGGCGAGGAACACCGAGGCCAGCACCACGGCGGGCGAGCGCATGACGGCGGTCAGCAGACCGCTCCGTTCCGGTCCTGAGTCCTCGGGGACCGTTGGAAGCACCGGAGCCTCGGGATACGGAGGCCCCGCCATCACGGAGGGCTCGGCCGCGCCGTCACCCGCGGGGGCGCGCCTGGGACAGGCCATCAGGAAGCCGGCCACCAGCGGCAGGCACGCCACCGCCAGTACCAGCCACACGGCCGTCCACGGCAGGAAGGTCAGCATCCAGGCGGCCGTCAACGGGCCGAGCAGCGCGCCGACCCCGAAGAACGCGTGCAGGCGGTTGAGCAGCGTCGTGGCCGAGGGCAACTCCGCGAGGTAGGCGTTGAGCACCGACTCCAGCACGCCGGTGCCGTAGCCGACCACCAGTTGCACCGCCACGAAGGCCACGAACGGCGGGCGGGCGGCCATGTACAGCGTGGCCATCACGTACAGGCCACCGCCGACGGCGAGGGCCAGGCGCGTGCCGAGGCGCTCGAGCAGCGGGCCCGTGGCGGATCCGGCGAGCATGAACCCGGCGGAGGAGGCGAAGAAGGTGATGCCGATCGTCGTCATGTCGACGCCGTAGTCGCCGATCAGCGCGGGCAGCAGCACTCCGCCCACCCCGGCGTTCAACCCGGCCAGTACGAAGGTCGCGTACGCCAGGATGATCGGCGCCCGGCGCGGGTTGCCGATGACGGGCACATGCTCTCCAGCGCGGTCGTTCGATGCGGACGGCTTCGGAACCGTCCGGCGACGGCCGTTCGCGTTGAAGCCCGGAGCACAACGCGATCATGGTAACCCGGTGTCGCCGCGCAGGCCAGATCCCAAAAAATACTGAAAAGCACCGTGCCCATCGTCTGCTCACCGGCCTCCACACGGGCGCCGTGGACTTCACGGTGGCCGTCGCGGACCGTGATCCGACAGCGGATACGGTGGCCGGTCACGGAGTGGACGCCCAGGAAGATGCGGCACGGCCTCGTCTGGCTGCTCCCTGACTCCGGCGTCCCCAGCGAGTACGTCTCTCGCCTGGTCGGCCACGCCAACACCGCGGTCACCGAGACAGTCCACCGTCTTCAGATCCAGCCCGTCATGCAGGAGGGCGCGGCAGTTCCCTGAGTCGACCTGGCCTTGGTTCACCGGGTGGTTTCTGCCGGTCACTGATTTCTGATGCGTGAAGTTACGACGGCTTGCGAGCCAAAGCGATTCTGGCGGCCGGTCCGTTGCCCTGCGCGTACCGGATGGTCACGGCATACCGCAGAACATGAGAACGTCACCTACTAAGATCAAATCATGTTCACGGTGGATCGACGCCGGCACGTGCGGGCGCAACTGCTGGAGCGAGCTCGTGAGGACAAGCGGATCGTCGGTGCCGCGATCACCGGCTCCGCCGCACGAGACGCCGAGGACCGCTGGTCCGATGTCGACCTCTTCTTCGGAGTGGCGGACGGCATCGCGGTAGAGGAGGCACTGAGCGACTGGAGCGCCTTCGTGTACCGCGAGTTCGGCGCGGTACACCACTTCGACCTTCGCGCCGGCTCCGCGATCTATCGCGCCTTCCTTCTTGGGGAACTGCTCGAGATCGATCTGGGGTTCACCCCTGCTGCCGCGTTCGGTCCGCTCGGCACCGGAGGCTTTCGAGTCGTCTTTGGCGACGCGGTGGAGCGGCGACCCGAATCCGTAGATCCTGGACACCTGATCGGTCTTGCTTGGCACCATGTTCTCCACGCCCGGATTTCCGTCGAGCGCGGAGCTCTGTGGCAGGCGGAATACTGGATCAGCGGCGTCCGCGACCACACTCTGGCCCTTGCCTGTCTTCGGCTGGGCCACCCCGTGGCTTACGCCAAGGGCGCCGACCAGCTGCCTCCTGACGTCACCGTGCCCGTCCAAGAAGCGCTCGTACGTACCCTCGACGCCGGCGAACTCTCCCGCGCCCTTGGAGCAGCGACTCGAGCGCTTCTACGCGAGCTGCGCGCGGCCCATTCCGAGATCGCTGAAACCTTGGAGAAGCCGTTGCTCGACCTGGCCGGCGTCTCATAGGGATCCGCAGCGGCGAGCCCCGGCGAGCGAAGACCGGAAACGCCGCGCCGGCGGGTGGATCGCGACGACCGGGTACCCGGCAGCCGGTCGACCACCAGGCCCTTGCCGGTCTCGAGGGTGAACCGAGGACTCAGCGGTCCGCTCCGTAGCCCCTTGTCCTGTTACGGTGTCGAAAGGCGGATCTGGGAGCATTGCGAGATGGCGGACCCGCACATACACATCAAAGACATCGTCATCGACTGTGCCGACCCCGAACGCCTGGCCACGTTCTGGGGAGCGCTTCTCGGAAGGCCGATCGTGGCGCGTATGGGCCCGTACGTCTGGCTCGAACGTGAGAACGGCCTGGGAATGGGTTTCCAGAAGTCCGGCGAGCCGAAGGCCGGCAAGAACCGGGTTCACTTCGACCTCGCGTCGGCGGACCCGCCGGCGGAGCAGCGGCGAGTCGAGTCGCTGGGCGGACGACGGCCGGCGGGATACGAGGAGGGAGGTTTTCTCGTCATGGCCGACCCCGAGGGAAACGAGTTCTGCATCATCCCCGAGGGCCCGTTCGAGCTTGACGACGAGGGGCGTGCCGACTACCTGGACGACCCCGATCCGGTCTGAGCGCACCGGTCGCCTCACGCGTTCCAGACGTGCGGAGAACCGTTCGCGGCCCTCGTCATAAGCGCGCTCCGAGCATTCAGACAGAACCGCGACGCATCATAAGGCGCAGGAAGCGTGGACATCGAATGGCTGATCGGAAATGCTTGCCACCCTGGTCTGCAGAACGGATAGGGGTTCGGGATGACGGAAGTTCTCGTCGTGCTCGTGGGCTGGGCGATTCCTGCTGCGGTGTTTTTCTTCGTCGTTTACTGGGTGGTGCGGTTGGCGATCCGGCATGAACGTCGAAGAGTGCCGACGTTACATGAGCGTGTGACGGCTGAACGTGCGGCTCAACGGCTGGAATGGGCGAAACGTGAGGCTCGGTGGCGGGATGCGGAGCGCGACGAATTGTAGTGCCGCCTCGAACCGCGTGAGCAGGTCGTGGGCCACCCAGTGAGTGGTCGCCCTAACTTCCTCCAGCAGGCCCGCCGCGCCGAGCGTGAGCGAGCCCACGCACACCGAGGTGGTCCACGTGGTGGTCGGGTGCGCCGCTTCAGCCACGGTGAAGAGCCGCGGACCTTGCAGGGCACGCGGGCCGGGTCTATCCGGTGGAGCCGCGGACGACCAGCCGGGTGGGCAGGATCCGCGGGAGAGGGGTGACGTCTTCGTTGATCATCTTGATGACCGCCGCGGCCGCCGCCGTGCCGAAGCCCGCCTTGTCCTGGGCCAGCGTCGTCAGCCCCGGCGGCACCAGCGCGGCCAGCTCGATGTCGTCGAACCCGACCAGCGCGATGTCCTCGGGCACCTTCAACCCCGCCTCGGTCACGGCCCGCAGCGCGCCGATCGCCATCTCGTCGCCCGCGGCGAACACCGCGTCGGGCGGCTCCTCCAGCTCCAGCAGGGCGCGCATCGCGGCGTGACCGCTCGACAGGTAGAAGTCACCCTCGACGACCAGCTCCGGCCGGTGCGCCAGGCCGAGCGCGGCCAGCTCCTCCAGGTAGCCGCGCAGCCGCTCCGCGCCCGGTCTGGTGCGGGCCGGACCGGTGATGGTCGCGATGGTCCTGCGTCCGGTCGCGTGCAGGTGGCGGACCGCCTCGCGCGCCCCGCCCACGTTGTCGGAGGTCACGTAGGTGGTCCGCGGCCCCTGGACGGGCCGGTCGAGGGAGACGCAGGGCACCTCCGACGCCGCCAGCGGCTGGAGCGAGGGGTCGGCCCTGCCGTTGTCTATGAAGACCACGCCGTCGAGGTTGTGCCTGCGCACGGCGCGGAGAAAGCTGTCGGGCGTGCCGTCCTCGCTGGTGGCGAGCATGAGCAGGTGGTAACCGCGCTCGCTCAGCGCGGTCTTCAGCCCGATGAGGATCTCCTGGAAGAACGGGTGCCGCCAGCCGGGGCGGCGGTGGTCGGTGTCCCAGATCAGGCCGACCATGTGGGACCTCTTGGTGGCCAGGGTGCGGGCCGACTCGTTGGGCAGGTATCCGATGCGTGCCGCGGTGCTGAGAATCAGCTCGCGGGTCTGGGCGTTCACCACCTCGGGGTTGTTGAACACGCGGGAGACAGTCGCCGACGACACCCCGCAAAGGCGCGCCAGCTCTCGAATCGTTGCCACGGGCGTACGTTATCGCATCTCGCTGAAACCGGTTTCATGTAACCGGTTGCATGGAAGCTATGTGAGAGCTCGCACCGTGTCAACCCACCATCGTGGATTTCCGGCGCGTGACGTTTCTGTGACTTGACAGGGGGTGCAGGTGATCTGTGGAATGTCCCACTAACAGGCCGATGCCGCACCGTTGCCGCGGGGCTCGGCCTTCTCATCGCATCTCGCAGTCACCCTTTCTCTCCCTTCGAAGGAGTCCCAGGTGTCTGCTGGACGAATCCGTCTCGCCGCTGGAGTGCTGGCCGCCGGCATGCTCGCCGCCGGTTGCGGCGGCGGCTCACCCTCCGCCTCCACCGGCTCCGCGCCGGCCGACGGCAAGATCACCCTGACCCTCAACCTGTTCGGGAACATGGGCTTCAAGGAGCTCTACGCCAAGTACGAGGCCGCCCACCCCAACATCAAGATCGTCGAGAGGACGTCGGCGTACAACGACCACCACCGCAACCTCGCGGCGCACCTGGCCACCCGCAGCGGCACCGCCGACATCGAGGCGATCGACACCGGCTTCGTCGCCCAGTTCAGGAACCAGCCCCAGCACTTCGCCGACCTGCGCCAGCACGGCGCCGACCAGCTCAAGGACCGCTGGCTGCCGTGGAAGTGGGAGGCGTCGCTGGCCAAGTCCGGGGCCCAGATCGGCTACGGCACCGACGTCGGCGGCCTGGCCATGTGCTACCGCCGCGACCTGTTCAAGAAGGCCGGGCTGCCCACCGACCGCGACGAGGTCGCCAAGCTCTGGCCCGACTGGGCGTCCTACTTCGAGACCGGCAAGCGCTACACCGCCAAGAAGCCCGAAGGCGCCGCGTTCTTCGACGGCGGCCCCCAGGTGTTCAACGCGATGATCGGCCAGGCCGAGACCGGCTACTACGACACCCAGGACAACGTCGTGGTCGCCACCAACCCGGCCATCCGCGCCGCCTACGACGAGGTGCTCAAGGCCGTGGCCGACGGCCAGTCGGCCAAGCTCGTCGGCAGCTCGCCCGCCTGGAACACCGGCTTCGCCAAGAGCCAGTTCGCCACCATCGCCTGCCCCGCCTGGATGCTCGCCAAGATCCAGGACCAGGGCAAGGCCTTCGCCGGGCAGTGGGACGTAACCGCCATCCCCGGCGGCGGCGGCAACTGGGGCGGCTCCTACCTGACCGTCCCCGCCCAGAGCAAGCACCTGAAGGAGGCCGTGGAGCTGATCACCTGGCTGACGGCGCCCGAACAGCAGATCGAGGTGTTCACCAAGCACGGCATCCTGCCCTCCACCGTCGCCACCTACGACAAGCCCGAGGTGACCGGGCTCAAGCACGAGTTCTTCAACGACGCGCCGATCGGGCAGATCTTCACCACCGCCGCCCGCAACCTCAAGCCGCAGTACCAGGGTCCGAGGGCCGGCGACATCCAGACCGCCATCCGCGACTCGATCAACCGCGTGGAGGAGGGCAAGCAGGACGGCGCCGAGGCGTGGACGCAGATGCTCGGGGACGTCGAGCGCATCAGCAAGTGACGCGCATCGATCCGTGAGAGCCGGGCGACGGCGGGCGGTCAGGGCCCGCCGTCGGCCCCTTTTTCCCGAGGAGCCGACCGTGACCTCCGTCAGATCCGTCGCGCCCCTTCCCCCGAGGAGCCGACCATGACCTCCGCCAGAACAGGGCCCCGGCGCCGCTGGGCCTACCAGCTCGACGTCAAGGGCTCGCCGTACCTTTACATCGCCCCGTTCTTCCTGCTGTTCGGCGTGGTGGGCATGTTCCCGCTGCTGTACACCGCCTACGTCTCCCTCACCGACTGGAACCTGCTGGACCCGGCCCGCGAGTGGGTGGGGCTGGCCAACTACGCCGAGTTGCTGGCCGACGACTACTTCTGGAACGCGCTGTTCAACACCGTCAGCATCTGGCTGTTGTCCACCGTGCCGCAGCTGCTGGCCGCGCTGTTCATCGCGCACATGCTCAACCGCAGGCTGCGCGCCCGCACGCTGTTCCGGATGGGCGTGCTGCTGCCCAACGTGACCTCGATCGTCGCGGTGACGATCATCTTCGCCCAGCTCTTCGGCCGCGACTTCGGCATGGTCAACTGGGCCCTCGGCCTGGTGGGCCTGGATCCGATCGACTGGCAGGCCGGCACGCTCTCCTCGCACGTCGCGATCTCGCTGATCGTCATCTGGCGGTGGACCGGCTACAACGCCCTCATCTACCTGGCCGCCATGCAGACCATCCCCGAGGACCTGTACGAGGCGGCCCGGCTGGACGGCGCGAGCCAGTTCACCCAGTTCCGGAAGATCACCGTGCCGATGCTCCGCCCCACGATCATCTTCACCGCCGTCGTGTCCACCATCGGCGGCTTCCAGATCATCGCCGAGCCGCTGCTGTTCCAGGCCGGCACCGGCAACCCGACCGGCGGCTCGGACCGCCAGTTCCAGACCGTCGGCCTCTACCTCTACGAGCAGGGCTTCAGCATGTACGAGTTCGGCTACGCCTCGGCGATCGCCTGGACGCTCTGCATGATCATCGTGGTCATGGCGCTCGTCAACTTCGCCATCACGCGCAGGATCAGGAGCAGCTGACATGGCAACCGCCACCGCCGTCCGACGCGGCCTGAACCGCCGGACCGTCCGGCGCGGCCTGAATCCCCTGGGGGCGGGGTTCTGGACCTATGCCGCGCTCGTCGCCGTGCTGCTGGGCTCGCTGTTCCCCATCTACTGGTCGCTGATCGTGGCCTCCCACGACAACGACGCCATCGCCAGCGTCCCGCCGGTCCTCACCCCCGGCGGCCACCTGTTCGAGAACATCGCCCGGGTCTTCGACACCACCGCGTTCGGCCAGGCGATGCTCAACTCCTTCCTCGTGTCCGGCTCGGTCACCGTCTCGGTCGTGCTGTTCTCCACGCTGGCCGGCTTCGCCTTCGCCAAGCTGCGCTTCCGCGGGCGCAACGTGCTGCTCGTCGTGGCCATCGCCACCACCACCGTGCCGCAGCAGCTCGGCATCATCCCGCTGTACATCCTCATGGCGGAGCTCGGCTGGACCGGCAGGCTCGAGGCGGTGATCGTGCCCGGCCTGGTCACCGCGTTCGGCGTGTTCCTCATGACCCAGTACCTCTCCAGCGCCATCCCCGACGAGCTGCTGGAGGCCGGTCGCATCGACGGGTGCAGCACGCTGCGGCTGTTCTGGCACGTCGTGCTGCCCGCCGCCCGGCCGGCCGCCGCCGTGCTCGGCCTGTTCACCTTCATGCAGGCCTGGAACGACTTCTTCTGGCCGCTGGTCGTCCTCACGCCGGAGAACCCGACCGTCCAGGTCGCGCTCTCCAGCCTGGCCAGCGGCTACACCACCGACTACGCACTCGTGCTCACCGGCACCGTGCTCGCGATCGTGCCGATCGTGGCGGTCTTCGCCGCGCTGGGCCGTCAGATCATTGGGGGAATCATGTCAGGAGCGATCAAGGGATGACCCAGGAACACACCGCCTTTCCCGCCGGGTTCGTGTGGGGGACGGCCACCGCCGCCTACCAGATCGAGGGCGCCGTGGACGCCGACGGGCGCGGACCCTCGATCTGGGACACGTTCTGCCGCGTCCCCGGCGCGGTGGCCAGGGGCGAGAGCGGCGAGCACGCCTGTGACCACTACCACCGCTGGCGGGAGGACGTGGAGCTGATGGACCAGCTCGGCGCGGGCGCCTACCGCTTCTCGCTGGCCTGGCCCAGGATCGTGCCCGACGGCGACGGCCGGGTGAACCGGCGCGGCCTCGACTTCTACCGGCGGCTCGCCGACACCCTGCGCGAGCGCGGCATCGAGCCCTACGTCACCCTCTACCACTGGGACCTGCCCCAGGCGATGGAGGACCGCGGCGGCTGGCGCGACCGTGACACCGCCGAGCGTTTCGCCGACTACGCCGAGATCGCGTACGAGGCGCTGGGCGACACGGTGTCGCACTGGATCACGCTGAACGAGCCGTACTGCTCGTCCATCGTCGGCTACGCCGAAGGCCGCCACGCACCCGGCGCACGCGAGGGTCACGGAGCGCTCGCCGCCGCCCACCACCTGCTGCTGGGCCACGGCCTCGCGGCGGCCAGGCTGCGGGCGCGGGCGCGGGAGGGGCAGCAGGTCGGCATCACGCTCAACATGTCGCCCACGGTGCCCGCGACCGGTTCGGCGGCCGACGCCGACGCGGCGCGCAAGATGGACCTGCTGGTCAACCGGCAGTTCACCGACCCGCTGCTGCTCGGCGCCTACGCGTCCGACATGGAGGAGACCTTCGGCGCCCTCAGCGACTTCTCCTTCCGCCGCGAGGGCGACCTGGAGGTCATCGGCGCTCCGCTGGACTTCCTGGGCGTCAACTACTACTACCGCATCCACGCCGCCGCGGCGCCGTACGAGCAGGCGGACCCCGCGCTGCGCTCCGCCTTCGACCTCGGGGTGCGCAGCGTCACCCCGGACGGCGCGGCGACCAGCGGGCTGGGCTGGCCGATGGAGCCGCAGGGGCTCCACCAGACCCTCCTCGGCCTGACCCGGCGCTACCCCGCGCTGCCGCCGATCCTCATCACCGAGAACGGCTACGGCGACGACGGGACCCTCGACGACACCGGTCGCGTCGACTTCCTGCGCGACCACCTGGCCGCCATCCGCACCGCGATGAACGACGGGGTGGACGTGCGCGGCTACTTCTGCTGGTCGCTGCTGGACAACTTCGAGTGGGCCCGCGGGTACGCCGCCCGGTTCGGGCTCGTCCACGTCGATTACGAGACCCAGGCCCGCACGGAGAAGGCGAGCTTCCACTGGCTGCGCGAGTTCATCGGGAAGCAGGGGTGAGGAGCTCGGGCACGCGATGACGTGCCGGCGCTGTCCCCGTGCTCCGCCGCTGTACAGTGCTGCGCCTCCACCCGGTTACTCGGTGGCAGGCGCCCCCGGACGGTTCCCGGGACATGCCCGCGGTGGCCCCGATGTCGCCGACACGGGGGAGAGGCGCTCCCTCCAGAGAGGGAGCGCCGGGATCGCTCTCCTCGGCGATTACTTCCGGGCCGGAGAAATCCAGGATTGGGGCGTAAGCAAACCACTGAGGAGCCTCCCGGATGAACCCCCGCATCGCATTCGTCGCAGCCCCCCTGCTCGTCATGGCCTACGGAGTGATCCGGATCCTCGACGGACTCGACGGCAGCCGAGGCCCCGGCCTCGCCTGGACCACCGGCCACCTCGCCTTCCTCGCGGCCCTGGCCATGTTCGTCTCCACCTTCCTGCAGATGCGCCGGATGGCGGGACGGAACACCCTCTCCAATGTCAGCGCCACGGTCGGGATCATCGGCACCCTGGCGCTTTCCGCGCAGTTCGTCATCGACATCGTGGTCGGTTTCCTGTCCGCCGACCGTGCCGGTATGGGCGTCCTCTTCGACCGGATCCAGGCCGTCCCCGGTGTCTCCGTCGCCGTCTACGACGGCGGTCCGTTCCTCTTCTACATCGGCCAGCTCGCGCTCGTCGTCCAGCTCGCCGCCGCCCGCCGCGTCAAGGTCTGGACGCCCTTCCTGGTCCTGCTCGACCTCCTCCTGCCGTTCGTCGACAAGGACCTCATCCCGCTCGGGGCCGTCTTCCTGCTCGTCTCCTTCGTTCCTCTCGCCGGCCAGGTCTCCCGTACCGCCAAGCCCGTCCCCGCCGTCGTGTGACAGGACGCCAACCGGCGGGCCATCCGGTCCGTCGTTTCGCGTTCCCCGTTCCCGCTGTGCCGGAAGGCCGGAAAGAGGAGGCAGGATTGGACGCTGTGCCCGCCTTGTCATTTTTTGTCCGAGCTCGCAGCCGGTTGAGGTCTCTTCCGCCTCCCTGGCTGGACACAGCGCTCGCCGTGCTGGTGATGGGCGTGCAGTTGTGGCCGTTCCTCTCCCGCGAGAACCCGTACGCCGTGCCATGGCACTGGTGGGGATACGCGGTCGTGGTCGCCGCCGCCGTGCCGCTGGTGTGGCGACGGCGGGCGCCGGTGGTCGCGCTGGTATGCACCCTCGTCGCGACCTCCCTCTACGACCTCGCGGACGAGGTCCCCTCACAGCCGATCTGGTACGGCGGGCTCATCGCCATGTACACGGTCGCCGTCCACTCCTCGCGCCTGCCCCGCATGATCATGTTCGTCTTCTCGGTCGGCGGGGGTCTGCTCCTGGTCGGCTCCCCGGAGACCGCGCTGCGCGGCGTCGTGCTGTTCGTCGCCGCGTACGCGATCGGCCGGGCCTCCGCCGCCTCCCGCGCATACGCCGCCGCCCTGGAGGAGCAGGCCTCCCGGCTGAGGTACGAGCGCCAGGCCGAGCTCGAGCGGGCCGCCGAGCGCGAGCGGGCCCGGATCGCCCGCGACATGCACGACATCCTCGCCCACGCCGTCAGCCTCATGGTGGTACAGGCCGAGGCCGGTCCCGTGGTGGTCAGAAGCAACCCGGCCCGCGCCGAGGCCGCCTTCGACGCGATCGCCTCCGCGGGACGCGATGCCATGGTCCAGCTTCGCCGTATGCTGACCGCGCTCAAGGAGGACACGGGTTCGCGCGCGCCGCGACCGACCATCGACGACCTGGCCGAGCTGGCCGGCCAGGTCTCCGACGCCGGGCTCGACGTGATCTACTCCACCTCGGGTGAGTCCAGGCCGCTGCTTCCCGACATCGAGGTCGCCGCCTACCGGGTGGCCCAGGAAGCCCTCACCAACGTCGTCAAGCACGCGGGCGCGACCCGTGCCGACATTCGGCTCCTCTGGCAGGATGACACACTCATGATCACCATTACCGACGACGGCCGTGGCGCCGAGCAGTCCTTCCCCACCGGCGGAAACGGGCTCATCGGCATCCGCGAGCGCGCCGCCGCCTTCGGCGGCTCCGCCACCATGGGCCCTCGCCCGGACGGGCCGGGTTTCCAGGTACTCGTACGGTTGCCGCTGGCACAGGCGGTGGCGGCATGACCCTGAGAGTCGTGGTGGCCGACGACCAGGAACTGGTGCGCGCCGGGTTCGGCATGATCCTCGACGCCCAGCCCGACATCGAGGTCGTCGCCGAGGCGAACGACGGTGCCGAGGCCGTCGCGGCGGTCCGTGAGCACCGGCCGGACGTGCTCCTCCTCGACATCCGCATGCCCACGATGAACGGCATCGAGGCAGCCAGGATCGTGTGCGCCGAGACCGACTGCCGGGTGCTCATGCTGACCACGTTCGACCTGGACGACTACGTCTACGACGCGCTGCGAGCGGGCGCGAGCGGGTTCCTGCTCAAGGACGTCCGCCGCGACGACCTCGTCCACGCGGTGCGGGTGGTCGCGGCCGGGGAGTCACTGCTCGCGCCTTCCGTCACGAGGAAGCTGATCGCCGAGTTCACCTCCAGAACGGTCACCCGCCCTGTCACCCCGCCCGCCGGGCGGCTCTCCGTACTCACGGTCCGCGAGCAGGAGACACTTCAGATGATCGCGCGCGGGCTGTCCAACGCGGAGATCGCCGAAGCCATGGTGCTCAGCGAGCACACGGTGAAGACACACGTCAGCAACGTGCTCACCAAACTCGGGCTGCGCGATCGGGTACAGGCGGTGGTCGCCGCCTACGAGACCGGTCTCGCGGTCCCCGGCGGAGCGGTCCCCGGCGGATCGGTGTGAACGCCGACGACCCACCACACCGCTCCGGCCCGAACAGCCCGGTATCAGCCGAGGGCGGGCATTCCGCCCATGGCGCTGAGAGTGGTGCCGTTGACGTAGCCGGCTGCCCGGGAGGCGAGGAAGGCGACGGCTCCGGCGATCTCCTCGGGGTCCGCTAGGCGTTGCAGCGCGACGGCCTTTCCGGCGGCCTCCAAGGCGTCGCCGAAGGCGGCGGTGCCTTCGGTGCGGGTGGGGCCGGCCGCGACGGCGTTGACGCGGACGCCCGCCGGGCCGAATTCCGCGGCCCAGACACGGGTGAGGGATTCCAGGGCGGCCTTGGTGGCGCCGTAGACGCCGGTGCCCAGGCCCGGCGTGGCGGCGGCGCCGCTGCTGATGTTGATGATCGCGCCGTGCCCACGCCGGACCATGGCGGGCGCCAGGGCTTGGACGAGAAGGTAGGGGGCGCGCAGGTTGACGTCGACGTGTGCGTCGAAGGTCGCCCGGTCGGTGTCGGCGGTGCGGGCGAAGTGGAAGACGCCCGCGTTGTTGACGAGGATGTCGACGTCTCCGGCGCGTTCGGCCAGGGCCGTCACCTCGGCGGGGTCGGACAGGTCGGCGGGTTCGAAGCGGGCGGAGCCGCCCAGCGCTTCGATGCGCTGGAGGGTGTGGGCGGCCCGCTCGCGGTCGCGGCCGTGGACGATGACGTGGGCGCCGCGTTCGGCCAGAGCCAGGGCACTGGCGCGGCCGATTCCGGCGGTGGCTCCGGTGACCAGTGCCGTCTGGTCGGCGAGGTCCTTGCTCACGGTGATCCTTTGGTCGGCGAGGTCCTTGTTCACGGTGATCCTTCTTTCGTGCTCTCGGTGATGTTCACCCGCCGCGGGCCGATCAGCGAGCCGACCTTCCCGCTCAGCGGGACCAGCCCGCCGAAGGACAGCGCGTACGCGGTCACGACCCACGACAGACCCGCACTGGAAAAGCCCAGATCGCGGCCGATGTCAGGCAGCGCCACGTTCACGATCGAGGTGTCGACGACCAGCATCGGCCGCGTCAGTACCAAGATCATGACCGCTACCGTCGTCGGCCCGCGCGGCACGGCCGCCGTCGGGCGGGCCACCTGCCCTCCTGCCTGCTTGCCGGGCCCGTCCACGGGCGCGGTAGGCGTGCTGCCTCCGGTCATCCGGCGCCCTCCTGTCCTGCGGGAAGGGGCCCCTCCGTCGGGACGCCTGCGACCAGGATCAGGGCAGCACGGCGAGACGGCAAAAATCCTTGCCACGGTGGCAAACTGGAGGCATGGACGAGAGCACAGCAGCGACAATGGCGGCCGTCGGTCCCCGGCTGAGGGCCCTGCGCACCCACCGCGACCTCACGCTGACCCAGCTCTCCGAGACGACCGGCATCTCCATCAGCACGCTCTCGCGCCTGGAATCAGGACAGCGCCGCCCCACCCTCGAGCTGCTGCTGCCGCTCGCACGGGAGCTGCGTGTGGCCATCGATGAGCTGATCGGCGCACCCCACACCGGAGACCCGCGGTTGCACCTCAAGGCAGTCACCCGTAACGGCATGACGCTCCTGCCGCTGACCAGGCGCGCCGGAAACCTGCAAGCCTACAAATTGATCATCTCTCCCCGGACACGGTCGCCCCAGCCCGAACAGTCCAGCCACGAGGGCTACGAGTGGCTCTACGTCCTTGACGGGCGTCTGCGCCTGGTCCTGGGCGACAACGACCTGACCATGGGGCCGGGCGAGGCCGCCGAATTCGACACCCGCACACCGCACTGGTTCGGCAACGCCGACGAACACCCCGTCGAGATCCTGACCCTCTTCGGCCACCAAGGAGAGCGCGCCCACCTGCGCGCCCACCCCGCACCGGTCCAGCGTCACCAGGAATCCCCCGCCGACGACCGCTTCTGAACCCTGCGGCGAGAGCTCTGGACCCTGCGGTGAGAGCGAGGCCCGTTGCCGAGGTGCCGACGGCGAACGGCCCGCTCCTCAGACGGCTGAGGGGCGGGCGTGAACGGTGGTGGAGCCCGGGAGATCCGAACTCCTGACATCCCGGTCCGATCCCGGGCCGTACGGGCCGCGAGCTGGGCGGAGGGCTTCCCCCGAGTGCCGATCCGGCCGGTGCGCGGGTAGGGCGCTCGCGCGAAGGACTGCCGTGGAGGTTCTCCTTCCCGTGAGCCGCACCATGAGCTCGGAGGGCCTTTCGAGATCTTGCCACCGCGGACGGTGGCGACGCCGGCCGGCTCAGCCGGAGGCGACGGGGCGGTAGCCCCTGACGTAGTCGACCGTGAACCGCTTGGGATAGGCGTGCCCAGGCCTCG
>NZ_JBFAAE010000025.1:0-121378 GCF_040639575.1 Streptosporangium sp. NPDC023825
CTGTTCCACGGGCCCGTCGCTACGTCCGCGACCTGCTGAAAGGGACCGACCACCCACACATCGACGGCGCCGCCGACGATGTCACCGGTGACGCCTCGGTCGACTGGCGGGCGCGGTTGCGCGTCCGGGTTCCCGAGCACATGATCCCGTCGGCGTGGGTGGTGCTGGACGCCCTGCCGACCACCCCCAACGGCAAGCTCGACCGCGCCGCCCTGCCCGCCCCCGGCCGCACGGGCGCGGACGAGTTCAGGGTGCCGCCGAGAGACCCGGTCGAGGGGCGGGTCGCGGCGATCTGGGAGGAGCTGTTCGACGTCCCCATGGTCGGGGTGTTCGACGACTTCTTCGACCTGGGCGGGCACTCGCTGCTGGCGCTCCGGCTGGCCGTGCGGGTCAGGCAGGAGTTCGGCAGGGAACTGCCCGTGGCGACCGTGCTGGCCTCGCCGACCGTGGCGGGCCTGGCGGACGTGCTGCGCCGCCCGGAGGACCTGGGCGAGCAGCGGGTGGTGACGCTCAACGCGGACGGCGACCGCGTCCCGATCGTCCTGGTGCACGCCCTGGGCGGGCAGGTCTTCCGCTACCACCCGATGGCCCGCAGGCTCGGCCCCGACCAGCCCGTCTACGCGATCGCGGCCAGCGGCCTGGCGCCCGGCGAGGACCCGCACACCACCATGGCCGACATGGTCGAGGACTACGTCGACCGGCTGCGCGCCGTCCGTCCCAGCGGGCCGTACGTGCTGGGCGGGTTCTGCATCGGCGGGAACATCGCGCTGGAGATGGCCAGGCGGCTGCGCGACCTCGGCGAGGAGGTACCGCTGCTGGTGCTGTTCTACTCCGACGCGGACGAGCCCGTGATCACCAGCTCGCTGGAGGACGACGCCTCGCTCATGACCCACGCGCTGGCGGGAGGGCCGCTGGAGACGGACACCGCGGAGTTCGCCTGCCTCGACCCCGAGGAGATGCTGATGGCGGTCATCGCCGCCGCCGGGCGGGAGCGGCGGCTGGCGCCCGACACCGCCGACGTCGAGCAGGCCCGGCGTTTCCTGCGGGTGTTCCGGGCCAACGCCCACGCGGTCGGCCGCTACCGGCACGAGCCGTACGACGGTGACGTGGCGCTGTTCGCCCCCGCCGGTGACCGGCCCGATCTGGGCTGGAGCGGCGTGGTGAAGGGGAACCTCGCGATCGAGGCGATTCCCGGCGAGCGCGTGGTCATCCTGTTCGAACCCCTGGTCGCCGAGGCGGCCGCCAAGCTGAGGAGTTGGATCGACCATGGCGTCACCGGACACTGAGAGCCCCAAGAGCGCGGGGCCGCCACAGGGCACCGGGAGCACCGGGAGCACCGCGACGGCCGGGGCGCCCGGAACGGCCGGCGGTACCCGGAGCACCGGGAACGGCGAGCCCGCCGCGGGCCCCGAGGTCCTCGACGTCCCCCAGGACGCCCCGGTCGCCGGAGTCCCGAAAACTCCCGCAGCCCCGGAAACCCCCGCAGCCTCCGGCGGTCCCGAGACCTCCGAGGGCTCGGGAGGCCCCGGAGGGCCCGGGGAGTCCGGGGATCCCGGCGCCCCCGGAGGCGAGAAGCGGCCCGAGGGGACCGGCGGCGACGACGGCCTCTGGCGCAACCAGGACTTCCTGCGGCTGTGGACCGGCCAGACCCTCTCCCAGTTCGGCTCGCAGATCTCGTACGTGGCGATCCCGCTGATCGCCGTCGTCACCCTGGGCGCGAGCGCGACCGAGATGGGCGTCCTCGGGGCGCTGATCCGGCTGCCGATGCTCGGGTTCCTGCTGTTCGGCGTCTACATCGACCGGATGCGCAAGCGGCCCGTGCTGATCTGGTCGGACCTGGGCCGGGCCGCGGTGCTCGCCCTGGTGCCGCTGCTGTACGTGATGGACAGCCTCACGCTCGGGGTGCTGTACGCGGTCGTGTTCGTCCTGAGCCTGCTGTCGGTGCTGTTCCAGGTCGCCTACCGCTCCTACTTCCCGTCGCTGGTCCCGCTGCGGCACCTGGGCGACGGCAACGGCAAGCTGCAGCTGAGCGAGTCGCTGGCGCAGACCGCCGGGCCCGGCGCGGCGGCGGCGCTGATCAAGGTGGTGGCCGCGCCACTGCTGATCATGATCGACGTGCTCTCCTACCTGTTCTCCGCGATCGCCGTCCTCCTCATCCGCAAGCGCGAGGAGGTGCCCACCCCGGACGACGAGACGGCCGTGAGCGTGCACCGGGCGATCTGGGCGGGCTTCCGGTGGGTGATGGACCAGCCGATGATCCGGCCGCTGGCCATCGCCAGCGGGCTGTACTCGTTCTTCGTCATGGGCGCGATGCAGTCGATCTACGTGTTGTTCCTGCTGCGGGGCGGCCCCGACCTGCCGGTGGAGTGGGTGGGCATCGTCATGGCGACCGGCGGCGTCGGCGCCATCCTCGGCGCGACCCTGTCGGTGCGGACCATGCGCCGCATGGGGATCGGCCCGACGCTGCTGTGGAGCACGGTCGTCGGCAACTGCGCGCTGCTGCTGGTGCCGTTCGCGTCGGGGCCGGTCTGGCTGGCCGCCGGGATGCTCGGCCTCTCCCAGTTCGTCGTCTGGGCGAGCAACCAGGTCTTCTTCGTCAGCAACATGACGCTGGTGCAGTCGATCACCCCGCCGCACCTCCAGGCCAGGGTGATCGGCACGATCTACTCCCTCGGGCTGATCCCTGCCCCGCTCGGCGCCCTGGGCGCGGGCCTGCTCGGCGAGACCCTCGGCCTGCGCCCGGCCATCCTGTTCGCGGTGATCGCCGGAGCCATCCTGCCGATCCTGCTGCTGGTCTCCTCCCCGATCCCGAAGGTGAAGGAGATTCCCGGCACCTGACCGCCCGTGCGACGGCACCCGTCCCCGGACCCCACCGGGGACGGGTGCCGGTACGGGAGAGGATGATGGTGGGCAAGGGGGCGGGCACGGCCGAGGGAATGCCCTGGGCGGCCGCCCGGCTCGATCGCGCGACCTACGGTGCCATCGTCCTTCACATCCCGCTTCCACCCGGTAGGAGAACCATGACCACACTCGCCGACAGGACCATCGCGGCTCTGCGTACCACCCACGACGAGCTGGCGGCCTTCGTCCGGGGGCTGGACGCCGCCGACCTCACCCGGCCCTCCGGCTGCTCGGAGTGGAGCGTCGCCCAGGTGCTCAGCCACCTCGGCAGCGGCGCCGAGATCGCCTTGGCGACGCTGCGCGCGGCGCAGGACGGCGAGGAGGCCCCGGGCCAGGACTTCAACCACCCGGTGTGGGACCGCTGGAACGCGAAGGAGCCCGAGGAGCAGGCCGAGGACTTCCTCGCCGCCGACGCCGACATCGTCTCGGCGTTCGAGAGCCTCGACGCCGGCGCCCGCGAGCGGCTGCAGATCAAGCTGGGATTCCTCCCCATGCCGGGCAGCGTCGCGCTGGTGGCCGGGATGCGCCTGAACGAGGCCGCCCTGCACGCCTGGGACGTCATGGTCGCCTTCGACCCCAAGGCCACCGTCGGGCGGGACGCCGCCGGGGTGCTGACCGACCTGTACGCGGGACCGCTCGATTTCCTGATCGGTTTCATCGGCAGGCCGGACGGCCTGGACCCGCGCCTGGCCACCACCCTCCGGGTCGAGACGACCGACCCCGAGAACCTCCAGGGACTCACCCTCGGGGAGACCGTCGGCTTCAGCGATGCCCCGGAGCCGGCCGACGTCACCCTGGCGCTTCCCAGCGAGGCCTGGGCGCGCCTGCTCAGCGGCAGGCTGGCCCCCGAGCACACCCCGCCGTCGGCGACCGTCACCGGCGACGGCGTCACCCTGGACGACCTCCGCCGGGTGTTCCCCGGCTTCTGACGACCGCCCGGACCGGGCCCGGCCGCACCGCTCGCGGGCAGTCTCGGCCCGGCCGCGCGAACGGCGAGGATCAGTACACGTCGCGCACGTAGCGCCTGCTGGTGGCCAGGTGCTTGACGTACACGGCGGCCTCGTCGTCGCCGAGGCCGCCGTGGACGGTGGCGATCTCGCGCAGGGTCCGGTCGACGTCCTTGGCCATCCGGCTGGCGTCACCGCAGACGTACAGGTGGGCGCCGTCCTGGAGCCAGGACCAGAGCCGGCCGCCGTGCTCGCGCATCCGGTCCTGGACGTAGACCTTGGCACGCTGGTCGCGGGAGAAGGCGAGGTCCAGCCGGGTCAGCAGCCCGCCCTGGTAGAACTCGTTGAGCTCGTCGCGGTAGTAGAAGTCGCTGGAGCGCCGCTGCTCGCCGAAGAAGAGCCAGTTGCGGCCGGAGTGGCCCAGGGCCCGGCGCTCGTCCAGGAAACCGAGGAAGGGCGCGACGCCCGTACCCGGGCCGACCATTATCATCGGGGTGGCCGGATCCGCCGGTGGGCGGAAGTGCCTGTTGCGCTGGACGAAGACGGGCACGGAGGCGTGCTCGGGACTGTCGGCGAGGAAGGACGAGCACACCCCGTTGCGCGCCGTACCGCGCGGGTTGTCGAAGCGGACGACCGAGACCGTCAGGCGCACCCGGTGGGGGTCGACCAGCGGGCTGGAGGAGATGGAGTACAGGCGCGGCCGCAGGCGCTTGAGGACGTCCGCCCACTCCTGGGCCGTGGCCCGGACGGAGAGCTCGCCGACCACGTCGACGGCCTGGCGGCCCCAGGTCCACTTGGCCAGCTCTCCCCCGTTGCCCGACCGCAGGAACCGGGTGAGATCGCGGTCGCGGGTACGTTCGGCGACGAACCTGAGCAGGCCGGAGGTGATCCTGGTGATCTCCAGGTGGTTTCGCAGGGCCTCACCGAACGGGACGGGGCCGAGGCCGGGGATCTCGACGACGTCGTCGGGGCCGAGACCGGTCACGGCCAGCCATTCGGTGACCAGGCCGGCGCTGTTGACCGGCAGCACCCCGAGCGCGTCACCGGCCTGGTAGGCCAGCTCGCCGCCGGTGTCGAAGGTGAACTGCCGCACCTCCTTGGCCGATCCCGGCAGGCTGAGCAGCCGGTTACCGGTCAGGGGGGCGCTGAACGGCGCGGCCCTGCCGGACCCCGTCCCCGGCTCGGGCTCAGGCTCAGGTTTGGGGGACGTCGTCCCGGGAGCCGGGGGCGTCCGCCCGAGGCCCGAGGACGCCGGCCCGAGGCTCGGGAGTGCCGGCTTCGCCGGCCCGGGACCCGAGAAGGCCGGCCCGGGACCAGAGGACGCCGGCCCGGAACCGGAGGACGCCGGCCCGGGACCAGAGGACGCCGGCCCGGGGCCCGGCGTCGATCCGGGGCCCGTGCGCGCCGGCTCGGGCCCCGGACCCGCCGGACCCGCCGGGGAAGGCGAGGAGGGCGGGGAAGGCTCGGCGAGGGTGGTGAGCAACTGCTCGAGCCAGCCCAGGGCCCGCGAATGGTCGTCGGGCTCGCAGTCCACGCGGGGGGCCATGCGCTGGGCGCCCAGCTCCTCGAGGCGCTGGTCGAGCCGTCGCCCGTGGCCGCAGAAGTCGTCGTAGCTGGAGTCGCCGAAGGCGAGGACGGCATAGCGCACGCCGTCGAGCCGGGGGGCGCCGGATCCGATGAGGGCCTCCCAGAATCCGACGCCGTTGTCGGGGGCCTCGCCGTCGCCGAAGGTGCTGGAGATGACGAGCAGGTCCGCGCCGCGGGGAATGCTGTCCGGGGCGCAGTCGGCCATGCTGACCAGCCGGGGGGCCCGCCCCGCGCCGGTCAGCCGGTCGACGCTGGTGGCGGCGAACTCCTCGGCGTTCCCGGTCTGGGAGGCCCACAGGACGACGATGTCACGCGCCGGCGGCACCGGGTCGCCGGTCTCGCGCCGGGGCGGCGGCGCGAGGGTGCGGGAGAACATCCCGGCCAGTACCCCGTTGATCCACAGGGCGTGGGCGGGATCGACGGGCGCGTGCTCCGGCAGGACCGGCACGACCGTGCCGGCGGACGCCGTGCCACCGGGGGCGGATGCCGCGCCGTCGGGAACGGATGCCGTGCTGTCGAGGGCGGACAGGAAACCGGCCATGTAGCGGCGCTCGTGGTCGGCGAGCGACGGCGGCGTCAGGTCGGCCACCCCGAGCAGGTCGGCCAGCGCGGCGATCCGGGCGGGCTGAGCGGCCTCCGGCGCCGTTCCGGCGTACTCCGGGACCGTGTACTGCGGCCCCGCGGGGAAGGCGATCGCCCGGGCCTGCTCGGAGATCGCGGGGAATCCCGCCGTCCCGGCGGTCTCCGGAGCGGCCGGGGACGCCTCGGAGGCGACCCTGGTGAGGGAGACCGCGCACGCCTTGAACTCGGGCTGGAAGGAGACGGGGTCGACGGCGTCGCTGGTGACCGCGTTGACGCTGAGGTACTCGCCGAACAGGTCGTTCCAGTGGAACGGCGCGAAGCAGTTGCCCGGCATGACGCGGTCGCTCAGCCGGGCGGGCAGCACGGCCCTGCCGCGCCGGGAGGCGATCTCCACCAGGTCGCCCTCGCCGATCCCGTGCTCGGCGGCGTCCCGGGGGTGGATCTCGACGAAGGGCCCGGGGTTGAGCTTGTTGAGCTTGGTGACCCTTCCCGTCTTGGTCAGGGTGTGCCACTGGTGCTGCAGCCTGCCGGTGTTGAGGACGAAAGGGTAGGCGTCGTCGGGCAGCTCGGCGGCGGGCAGGTGCGGGCGGGGGAAGAAGGCGGCCCGGCCGTTCGGGGTGGCGAAGGCGAGGCGCGGGCGGCTGCCGTCGGGCAGGGTGAGCGGTGCCTGGCTGGTGCCGTCGTTGAGGTAGCGGACGGGATTGCGGTCACCGCCGCCCGGCGGGCTCGGCCACTGGACGGGGGTCTCGCGCAGCCGCTCGTAGGTGACGCCCCGCAGGTCGTAGCCGGTCTTGGGGTTCCACGCCCGCTTGATCTCCTCGAACACCTCCTCCGCGCTGTCGTACGAGAAGGCGTGCTCGAAGCCCATCTCGCAGGCGACGCGGGCGATGATCCGCCAGTCGGGCAGCGCCTGCCCCGGCGGTTCCACGGCCTGCCGGAGCAGGGTGAGGTTCCGCTCGGAGTTGACCATCACGCCCTCGGTCTCGGCCCACATGGCGCCGGGCAGGACCACGTCGGCGTAGGCGTTGGTCTCGGTGGCGGCGAAGACGTCCTGGGTGACGACGAACTCGGCGGCCTCCAGGCCCGCGATGACGGTCCTGCGGTTGGCGACGCTGGCGACCGGGTTGGTGCAGATGATCCAGCACGCCTTGATCTCGCCCTCGGCCATGCGCGAGAACATCTCGACGGTCCCCTGCCCGACGTCGGTGCGCAGGGTGCCGGGCGGCAGGTTCCACAGCTCCTCGGTGAAGAGGCGGTCCTCCTCCACCAGCACCGAACGCTGGCCGGGCAGGCCGGGCCCCATGTAGCCCATCTCGCGCCCGCCCATGGCGTTGGGCTGGCCGGTCAGGGAGAACGGGCCGCTGCCGGGACGGCAGATCGCGCCGGTGGCCAGGTGCAGGTTGCACAGCGCGTTGGTGTTCCAGGTGCCGTGCGTGCTCTGGTTGAGCCCCATCGTCCAGCAGCTCATCCACTCCCCCGCCGCGCCGATCCACTCGGCCGCCCGGCGCAGGTCGTCCTCGGGGATGCCGGTGAGGGCGGCGACCGTCTCGGGCGGGTAGTCCCGCAGGAAGTCCGGCATCGCCTCCCAGCCGTCGGTGTGGCGCTCGACGAACTCGTGGTCGACGTGGCCGCCCTCGACCAGCAGGTGCAGCAGCCCGTTGAGCAGGGCCAGGTCGGTGCCGGGCCTGACCTGCAGGAACAGGTCGGCCTTGTCGGCGGTGGCGGTGCGGCGGGGATCGACCACGATGAGCTTGGCCCCGGCCTTGACCCGCTCCATCATCCGCAGGAACAGGATCGGGTGGCAGTCGGCCATGTTCGCGCCGATCACGAAGAACAGGTCGGCGCGGTCGAAGTCCTCGTAGGAGCCGGGCGGGCCGTCCGACCCGAGCGACAGCTTGTAGCCGCTGCCCGCGCTGGCCATGCACAGCCGGGAGTTGGACTCGATCTGGTTGGTGCCGACGAAGCCCTTGGCGAGCTTGTTGACCAGGTACTGCGCCTCCAGCGTCATCTGGCCGGACACGTAGAACGACAGCGCGTCCGGCCCGTGCTCGTCCAGGATCTGCCGCAGACGCCGGGCGGTCTCGCTGATCGCCGCGTCCACGCTCGCCGGCACGGGCTCGGCTCCCCGGTCGGGCCTGACCAGCCCGCTCTCGAGGCGGCCGGGGGCGGCGAGCATGTCCGCGGTGGTGGCTCCCTTGGTGCACAGCCGGCCGGCGTTGGCCGGGTGACTCTTGTCACCGGAGGCCTTGACGACCCGGCGCCGCCCGTCCACCTCCAGGACGATCCCGCAGCCGACGCCGCAGTACGAGCAGACCGTCTTCACTTTCTCTGACGCCGCCATAGGTCCCTTCTCCCTGAGCAGGGGCCCCTGACGTCCTCCGCCGGACAGCGGGAACGCCAAAGCCGCATCGGGCGGATCCAACGACGGAAACATAAGAAACAGGCGTTACGTAGATGTCACAGATGTTCGCGCTCGGCTGTTACATCCGCCTAACCGCCGATCTCCCCCGGCCACGCGCGGCTCTCTCGGCCATGCTCCCGGGGCACGCCCGCGCGTCGTGCCGGGCGCGGCGAGCGGGCCGTGACCGTGGTTCAGGATCCCCTGGGAGCGCCGTTCGCCGGCCCGGAACCCCCGAAGGCGAGATACCGGCGGAAGGCTTCTTGACCGTCCGGGACGAACGGTCGCCTCTCCACGGATCGTCGCAGCTCGGTGCCTGTCAGCCAGCCGTGCCAGGCGATCTCCGCGGGATCGGGGACGCCCTCGCCGGGGATCACGGCTTCGTGCACCCCGAGCCAGTACGGGCTGATCCTGATCATCCACGCGCTCGACGGGTTCGGCCACGCGGATCACTGTCCGTGGGTGAGGTCGAGCCGGGCCAGCCGGTCGGGGTCGGACAGGATGTCGATCGTGGCGATCCTGCCGTCGGCGACGGTGAAGCTCATGACGGAGAACACCCGGCCGTCGACGGTGTTGACCAGGCCGGCGAGGCCGTTGACGAGCGCCGGGTGGGTGGCGGCGCCGGTGGCCATGCGCTGGAAGGTGGCGAGCTGTCCGGCTACGGCCGCCATGCCACGGATGACCTTCATGCCGCCGGCGAGCATCCCGCCGTCGGCGCGCAGCACCACGTCGGGGTCGAGGATGGACACCAGCGCGGCGAAGTCGCCGCCGCGGGCTGCGGCGAGGAACGCGTCCACCACCCGGCGCTGATCGGCCAGGTCGGGGTCGGGATTCGGGGCTGCGCCGCGGACGCGTTGGCGGGCGCGGCTGGCGAGCTTCTTGGCCGCCACCGGGGTGCGGTCCACGATGGGCGCGATCTGCTCGAACGGCAGACCGAACATGTCATGGAGCACGAACGCCAGCCGTTCGGCCGGGGTCAGGGACTCCAGCACGACCAGCAGCGCCAGCCCCACCGAGTCGGCCAGCAGCACTTCCTGCTCCGGGTCGACGGCATCCGCGCGGCTGATCACCGGATCGGGCAGGCGGTCCTCCAGCGACTCCTCGCGCCGGGCCTTACGGGTGCGGAGCATGTCGAGGCACACCCGGCCGACCACGGTGGTCAGCCAGCCGCCCAGGTTGCCGATGTCACCGGAGTCCGAGCGCGCGAGCCGCAGCCACGCCTCCTGGACCGCGTCCTCGGCCTCGCTCAGCGAGCCGAGCATGCGGTAGGCGACCGCCTTCAGGTGCGGGCGGTGTCCCTGGAACCGGTCGGCCAGGAAGTCATGGGTCGTCACGGTCGCATTCCTCTCATCTCGGCCACGTCAGAACACTGACGCATCAAACCAGCGGAAGGTGACCGCGAACGCACCCGGTCACCTTCTCTCCGGACCGTCCGTCATGCCGGCGACCGACACTCAATCACGAAGGGTTGCCGACGATGAGCAGGACGGATGTCCACGGAACGGTCGCGGACGGCTTCGAGCAGGTGCGCGAGGCGTTCGCCGCGGAGGTGGCCGAGCAGGACGGCCAGGGCGGCTCCCAGCTCGCCGTCCGCGTGCACGGCCGGCAGGTGGTCGACCTGTGGGCAGGGGAGGAGGTGAGCGGCGGCACGCTGACCGGGGTCTACTCCTCCACGAAGGGCGCCGCGACGCTGGTGACGGCGCTGCTGGTGCAGGAGGGGGTTCTCGACCTGGACGAGCCGGTGGCCCGGCACTGGCCGGAGTTCGCCGCCGCCGGCAAGGACGCGATCACGCTGAGGGACGTGCTGACGCACCGCTCCGGCGTCATCGGCGTCGACGGAGGGCTGTCGGCGGCCGAGCTGGCCGACGACGCGGTGATCGCGCGTCGCCTGGCCGGGCAGCGGCCGTACTGGAAGCCGGGCTCGGCCTACGGCTATGGCGGGTTCGTCTCGTTCGCGCTGGTGAACGAGGTGATCCGGCGGGTGACCGGGCGGTCGCTCCAGCAGGTCTACGACGAGCGCATCCGGATTCCGTACGGGCTGGAGCTCTACCTGGGGTTGCCCGAGGCCGAGGAGGAGCGGTTCCGGCCGATCCGGTGGTGGACCGCGACACCGGAGCAGGAGGCCGCGTTCTGGTCGGACGTGCCCGGTCCGCACAGCGTTCTCGGCATCGGCTACGGGCTCAACAGCACGCCGCCGCTGGACCAGGTGGCTTTCGCCAACAGCCGCGCCGTCCGCGCCAACGGCCAGGCGTCGGCCGGCGGGGTGGGCAGCGCGCGCGGTCTGGCGGGGCTGTACGCGGCGGCCGTCTGGGGCATCGGCGGACGCCCGGCGCTGCTCGACCCGGACAGCGTCGGCGAGTTCTCCATGCTGCACTCCACCGGCGGTGACCTGGTCCGCGGCGAGCAGGGCAACTACGCGCTCGGGTTCCAGGCCAAGGGTCTGCGGTACGGGTTCCTCAGCGCGAACGCGTTCGGCCACGACGGTTCGGCGGGCTCGGAGGCCTTCGCCGACCCCCGTACCGGTATCGCCTTCGGCTACACGCGGCGCCGTTTCGGGTTCGGCTGGTCCTATCCCGAACACGACCGGCTCGCCGCCGCCGTCCACCGCGCCGCCACCGCCTCCGGCGGGAGCTGACATGACCTCTCACTCCGAAACCCGCGACAGCCGCCTGGCGCTGCTGGTGATCGCGGCCGCGCAGTTGCTGATGGTGATGGACGGCACGATCGTGACGGTGGGCCTGCCCGTCATCGGAACCGGGCTCGGCATCCCCGAGGCCGACCTGGACTGGGTGCTCACCGCCTACGCCCTGGCCTTCGGTGGCTTGCTGCCGGCCGGCGGCCGCGCCGGGGACGTGTTCGGCCGGCGCAGGCTGTTCCGCGCCGGGCTGGTCGTCTTCCTGGCCGCGTCCCTGCTGGGCGGCGTGGCCGGCAACGGGACCGTGCTGATCGCCGCCCGGGTCCTGCAGGGCGCCGGCGCCGCGATCGTCGCCCCGGCCGCGCTGTCCCTGCTCGCCGACACCTTCCCCGCCGGACCGGAACGCAACAGGGCGCTGGGCGTCTACGGCGCCATGGGCGGTCTGGGCTCGGTCGCCGGCCTGCTGCTGGGCGGCGCGCTCACCGAGTACCTGGGCTGGCGATGGATCATGTTCGTCAACGTGCCCATCGCGCTGCTGGTCCTGGCCGGGACGTTCGCGCTGGTGCCCGGCACGCGTGAGCGCGGCGGTCTCGACCTGCCCGGCGCGGCCACCGTGACCCTGGCCCTCGGTGCGCTGGTGTACGCGATCAACCGGGCCGGGTCCCACGGCGTGGGCGACGGGCTCACCCTGACCTTCGGCGCGGTCGCCGTGGCGCTGCTCGTGACGTTCGCGTTCATCCAGCGCGGCGCGCGCAGCCCGACGCTGCCCGCGGGCGTGCTCGCCGATCGCGGCAGGCTCGGCGCCAACCTGGTCATGCTGCTCATGGGCGCCGGGCAGCTGGCCACGTTCTACTTCCTCACCCTCTACATGCAGACGATCAAGCAGTACTCCCCCATGATCACCGGGCTTGCGTACCTGCCGTTCGCGATCGGCATCGGCCTCGGCTCCGGCGTGCTCGGCCCTCGGTTGCAGGCCCGCGCCTCCATCCGGATCGTCCTGGTGACCGGGATGGCGGTGGCCGCCGCGGCGATGGGCTGGTTCAGCCTGCTGGCCCCTGACCAGAACCCTCTGCTGGTGCTGCTGCCCGCGCAGCTCGCCGGCGGCATCGGCCTGGGCATCGGCTTCGTCGCCGCCACCGTCGGCGGCGTCCAGGGCGTGGCGCCACGCGACTCGGGCATCGCCTCCGGCCTGGTCAACACCAGCCAGCAGATCGGCGGCGCCCTCGGCCTGGCCGTCCTGGCCGGCGTCGCGGTCAGCGCCATCGCGAGCCGGCCACAGGGCACGCCCCTGCATGACGCGCTCACCGGTGGCTACACCGCCGGCATGCTCGGCGCGGGCGGCTTCTACCTGGCCGCGATCCTCACCGCCGTCCTCCTCCTGCGCCCCCGGCCCACGAGCCGGGACGCCGAGCCCACGCCGGAAGTCCTCGGCGGCACACCCGGATGAGATCGAATCGCCTCACCGGTCACCTTCGCCCCTCGCGATCCGTCAGAGCAGTGATCCACCGTAGAAAACCCAGAAGGGAAACCCTCACCATGACCACCACCGAGTCGCGCCTGCCCAACCCCGCGGTGCTCGTCCCCGAGCTCAAGGACATCGGCGGCGCCCTGTACAAGGCGACCGGGAACGGCACGATCCCGCAGACCACCATCGGCCTGGTCCAGCTACGCGCCGGCCAGCTCGCCGGCAGCACGTACCTGACCGTCCTGCACACCGGCAACCTCCGCAAGGCCGGCGCCACCGAGGAAAGCATCACCGCCGTGGCCTCCTGGCGGGACGCCCCCTACTTCACCGGCGCCGAACGCGTCGCCCTGGAACTCGTCGAGTCCGTGCTCACCCCGAACCCGTCCGGCGAGCGCGTCCCCGACGAGCTCTACGCCCGGGCCCGCGAGCAGTACGACGACAAGGCGCTCGCCACCCTCATCATGGCCATCGGCCAGGTCTGCTTCTTCCTCCCCCTGGCCCTCGTCGGCAAGCCGCTGCCGGGTGTGCCGCCGACGGAGCAGTGGAGGCCGTGACGCCCGGCCGCCCGGGGTGAGGACACGGGACCCCGTACCTCACCCCGGGCGGCGGTGCCGGACACAGGTGATCACCGAGAGCTACTTGGGGCCCTCAACTCCTGTCCGGGGACCGAAAGCCCTGAGGGTCGCGTCGACGAGCGAGTCGGCGTATGCGGCGGTCAGCGGACCGCTGCGGTGCAGCCACCGCTGGAAGAGGGGGGCGTAGAGCACTTCGAGGGCCAGGTCGAGGTCGGCGTCGGGGTCGAGCTGGCCGGCCTCCTGGGCGCTGCGCAGGCGCGCCTTCTTCGCCTCCTCCAGCGGCTGGGCCAGCTTCTCGCGGTACTCGGCCGCCAGGGCGGCATCGTTGGCGATCTCGGTGTTGAGGGCGCGGATCAGCCTGTCGAAGGACGGGTCGGCGAACTCCTCCACCGTGGCCCGCATGACGAGCTGGAGGTCGGCCTTGATCTCACCCGTGTCGGGCAGCGCGAGCGACTGCCCGTCCGTATCCTCGCTCAGAGCCAGGAGGGCGGCGAAGACGACCGCGCTCTTCGAGGGCCACCGCCGGTAGATCGTCTGCTTGCCGACGCCGGCACGGGCGGCGATGGCCTCGACCGTGACCTTCTCGTACGCCTCCTCTGCCACCAGGGCGCGGGTGGCCGCGAGGATCGCCTGCCGGGACCGTTCCTTGCGCCGGGAGTGGTCCGGTCCCTTCTCGTTGGACATGCGCCCAGTCTAGCCCTGCATCGAAACGAGACGATCCGTATTGATATAGGCAAGGGTAACGCCCTAGGGTTGAAAAGAATCGAGACGGATCGTTTCCTTTACTGAGAGTGAGGTCCCGTGGAGCACTCAAGAGTCTGGCTCATCACCGGCGCGTCCCGCGGCCTGGGCAGGGCCTTCGCCGAGGCCGCCCTGGCGGGCGGCGACCGGGTGGTGGCCGCCGCCCGCGACGTCGGACCCCTGGAGGAACTGGCCGGGAAACACCCCGACCACCTGGTCCCCCTTCCGTTGGACGTCGCCGACCGCCAAGGCGTGTTCGACGGGGTGAAGCGGGCGGCAGCCGCGTTCGGCAGGCTGGACGTCGTCGTCAACAACGCCGGCGGAATGCTCTACGGCATGGTGGAGGAAGCCACGGAGGAGCAGATCCGGGCCCATATGGATGTGAACTTCTTCGGCGCCGTATGGGTGGCCCAGGCGGTTCTTCCCCACCTGCGCGCCCAAGGCGGGGGACGACTCCTCCAGGTCACCTCGATGGGCAGCGGCGGCGGCATGGCCACCGTCGGCTTCTACGGGGCGGGCAAGGCCGCGCTGGACTCGGTCAGCGAGGCCCTGGCGATGGAGGTCGAAGGGTTCGGCGTCAAGGTCACCATCGTGCAGATGGGCGGCTACAACACCGGCCTGTTCACCGCCGGCACCACGACCACCGAACCCCTGGCGCAGTATCAGCCCCTGCGCACCGAGATGGAGGCGATGTGGGGCGACGCCCTCACCCCGGAGCCGGACACCGCTGCCCCGGTCATCATGCGGCTGGCCGCACTGCCGGACCCGCCCCGACGGCTGATAGTCGGCAGCCGGTCCTTCGATCACGTCCTGGAGATGGACCAGGCCCAGGCGGACCTTTATCGATCTTGGGAGCACCTCAGCCGTACCGCCCCGGGCTGACCGGCCCGATCCCGGCGTCGAAGACCTCTCAGCCGACCAGGTCCGCCACCAGCTCCAGTTGTTCCAGGCGGAGCCTGAGCGTCGGGGTGACCAGGCCGACGACGAGGGAGGTCGCGCCCGCCTCGCGGTAGGCGGCGACCCGTTCGCGGAGCTTGCCGGGCGGCCCGCACATGGTCATCGCGTCGACCAGGCCGTCCGGGAGCAGCGACATCGCCTCGCCCTGGCGCCCGCCCAGGAACGCCTCCTGGATCGCCTCCGCCTCCTTCTCGAAGCCCAGGGAGCGGGCCAGGCGGTTGTAGAAGTTGGTACGGCGCGAGCCCATGCCGCCCAGGTAGAGGGCGAGCATGGGCCGCATCATGTCGTAGGCCAGTTCCTCGTCGTCGTCGACGAGGGTGAGGATCATCGGCGCGACGTCGAAGCCGTCCAGGCTACGACCGGCCCGCGCCGCGCCCGCGCGCAGGTGGGCCGTGCGCTCGGCCAGGTGCTCGGGCGGGAAGTGGATCGCGAGCCAGCCGTCGGCCAGCTCCCCGGCGAGCGCGGTCGTCTCCGGGCCCATCGCGCCGAGATAGACGGGAAGGTGCTTCTGGACCGGGGAGACGCCCAGGGACAGCTCCTTGCCCTGCCCGCCGGGGAGCGGCAACGTCATGGTCTGGCCCGAGTAGCTCACCGGGCGGCCTTCCAGCGCCAGCCGCAGCACCGACAGGTAGTCGCGGGCGCGGGCCACCGGCCGGTCGAAGCGCTCCCCGTGCCAGCCCTCCACGACCTGCGGCCCCGACACGCCCACACCCAGCCGGGCCCGGCCGCCGGAGACCTGGTCGATGGTGGCGGCCGTCATCGCCGCCACCACGGGCTTGCGGCCCGACATCTGCAGCACCCCGGTGCCCAGCGCGATCCGCTCGGTCTGGCCCGCGATCCACGCCATCAGGCTCGCCGGGTCGGTGCCGTACGTCTCGGCGGCCCACACCGACTCGTAGCCCAGCCGCTCGGCCTCGCGGACCAGGGCGAGGTGGTCGGCGGGACCGAGCCCGGCCCCGCCCCAGTAGCTCATGCTGTAACCGAGACGCATCCGATCTCCTCTGCGATGACGGTGGCGAGCAGGCCGGGGGTCTCCTCGGCCAGCCAGTGCGAGGCGTCGAGCTCGCGCATCGACGGCCGCGCGACGCTCTGCCTGCGCCAGCCGAGCAGCCCGCCGCGCGACATGGAGCCGTCGCGGCTGCCGTACAGGACCGTGACGGGCACGGGCAGCGGCGGCCCCTGCCGGTGCCGGTACCGGGCGAGCATCCCGAAGTCGGCGCGCAGGGCGGGTTCGAGGATCGGCCTGAGCACCTCGCGCTCGGCCACCTCCGCCGGGACCCCGCCCAGCTCGATCAGCTGGTCCCAGAACAGCCACGACGGCAGGGACGGCAGCCTGCGCAGCAGGAGCGTGACGTCCGGCGCGGCGAAGGACCCCACGAGGAGCCGTTCGGGCCACCGCCCCCCGGACTCCGGCGAAGGAACCGGTCCCGCGAGGTCCGCCGGGAGCCCGGTCCCGATCGCTCCGGAGGCCGGGGCGAGTTCGACCAGGCGGCGGCAGACCAGGTAGGCGAGCAGCGCGCCGCTGCAGTAGCCGAACAGCGCGTACGGCTCGCGGGCGGTCGCCAGCAGGTCGCGGGCCAGGTCGTCGACCAGCTTGTCGAGGTCCTCGACCGGCGGCTCGGCCAGCCTGGCCTGGCGGCCGGGGAGGTTCACCGACCACACGTCGACCTCGTCGGGGAACCGCTCGGCCAGGCCGGTGAGCGAGGCGGGGCCGCTACCCGCGTTGGGGAAGGTGTACAGGCGGATCCGGCCCCCGGGCCGCTCCCCCACCGGTACGAACCACGGGGCAGTCATCTGGGTCCTTCCAGCGCAGGGACGTCGAGGGTGGGCTCCGGCCTCGGGAAGACGATCAAGAGCCCGCCCCTTCCTGGATGAACGCGGCCAGCTCGGCCGGGGTGGGGTGGTCGAAGACCGCGCGGACGTCGATCGCCCGGCCCGCGAGCTCCTCCAGCGGGGCGATCAGCCGTACGGCGAGCACCGAGTGTCCCCCGTTGAGGAAGAAGTTGTCGTGCTCGCCGAGCCCCGGGCGGCGCAGTGCCTCCCGCCAGAGCCGCAGCACCCCCTCGGCGAGTTCCGAGCTCGCCGGGGCGCGGGAGGCGGGCGAGGACTCGTCCTCGGGGACGGTCAGCCCCCGATAGTCGATCTTGCCGTTGGCGGTCGTCGGGAACTCGCCGGCCAGGACGATCCCCGAGGGGACCGCGTAGTCCGGCAGCCGCGTCCCCGCGTACCGCCACAGCTCCTCGCGCAGTGTGGCCCCGGTCTCCCCGTCGTGCAGGTCCGTGGGCTGCACGAACGCCACCAGCCGGTCGTCGTGGACGATGACGGCCGCGACCTTGACGGCGTCGTGGTGGTGCAGCACCGCCTCGATCTCTCCCAGCTCGATGCGGTGCCCGCGCAGCTTGATCTGGCGGTCGTCGCGGCCCAGCAGTTCCAGGGCCCCGTCGTGCCTGAGCCTGGCCATGTCCCCGGTCCGGTAGAAGCGCCCGTGGCGGGGGTGCTCGCCGAACCGCTCGGCGGTCAGCTCAGGCCGGTTGACGTACCCGGCGCTCACCCCGTCGCCCGCCACGCACAGCTCGCCGGGTACGCCCGGCGGGGCCTCTCGCCCGTCGGCGTCCCTGACGAAGATCCGGGTGTTGGCGAGCGGCACCCCGATCGGCACCGGGTCGGCCGGAGGAGCGAGGATCTCGGCCGCGGTGGACCAGATGGTCGTCTCGGTCGGCCCGTAGACGTTGAACAACCGGCAGCCCAGGCCCAGCAGGTCCGTGGCGAGCGCGGCCGGCATGGGCTCCCCGCCGCAGAGCACGATGCGCCCGGCCAGCTCGTCGCGCGCCTCGGGGGCGATGAGCCGCCACGCCGTCGGGGTGGCCTGCACGACGCGTACGTCCCGCGCCGCGATGAGTTCCAGGAACCTCCGCGGCTGGAGCTGGTCGTCGTCGGAGGCGACGACCAGGGTGCCGCCGGCGGTGAGCGGGAGCATCAGCTCCAGTGCCGAGATGTCGAAGGAGGTCGTGGTGGACCACAGCACCGCGTCGCCCGCGCCCGCCCCGAGCCGGTCGGCGAAGTCGAGGACGAGGTTGGCCAGGTTGCCGTGGGTGACGGCCACCCCCTTGGGCCTCCCGGTGGACCCCGAGGTGTAGATCACGTAGGCGATCGACTCCCCGGACACCGCCGCGGCGACCTCGGCCGGATCGAGCCGTCGCGCGGGCACGCCGTCGCGGTCCGCCGCACCGGCCCCGGGGGCCTGCGGCATGGAGAGCACAGGGACCTCCCCCGCCCAGGGAGCCTCGGAGTCGGCGATGACCAGGCGGGCCCCGCAGTCCTCCACCTGGTAGGCCAGGCGCAGCTCGGGCTGGCGCGGGTCCAGCGGCAGGTAGGCGGCCCCGGCCGCCCAGACGCCGAGCACCGCGGCGACCGTCTCCGCCGAACGGCTCAGGCCGAGCGCCACGATGTCGCCGGAGCCCGCGCCGCGCGAGACGAGGGTGTCCCTGACCGCGGCCGCCCAGGTGAGCAGCTCGTCGTAGGTGACCTCTCGGTCGCCGTCGCGGATCGCCGTGCCGGCACGGGTCTCGCGGGTGATCTCCGGACCGCCGTCGCGGTCTCCCGTCCCGTCGTGCTTCCCCGTCACGGTACGGCCGACGATCCGCTCCAGCAGCGTGGCCGGCCCTTCCCAGGTCCGCGCGGTGTCGTTGAGGCGGTCGAGCAGCCGCCGGTCGGCCGCGGAGAGGGAGTCCAGCTCCCGCTGCGGCCGCTGCGCGTCCTCGGCGGCCCGCCGCAGCAGCGCGGTCATCCGCGCGACGAACGCGGCGATCTCGGCCTCGTCGTGGACCTCCGTGCTGTGCCAGACCCTGAGCGTGAGCCTGCCGGGTTCCTGCACCGCGATGCACTGCAGGTCCAGGCGGCTGCGGTCGAACAGGTCCTCGACGTACTCGGGGACGGAGCCCAGGATGCTGACCTGGTCGTCGGTCCACGGCCGGTAGTTGAACATGTGCCGGAACAGCGGCACCCTCCAGTCGCCGGTGCCGTGCCCGCGCTCGACCAGCACCGCCTCCACCGAGGCGTCCGCGTGCTCGACCCCCTCGAAGAAGACGTCCTCGACCCGTCTGACCAGGGCGGCGAACCCCTCGTCCGGGTCGGCGCGCACCCGCATCGGCAGGGTGCTGACGCCGTAGCCGACGTGGCCGCGCATCGCGGCCGTCCTGGTGGTGACCGGCATCGCGGCCACCAGCTCGGGACCCGCGCCGTGGGCGCGCAGGGTGAGCATGAACGCGGCGGCCAGCACGATGTTGTCGGTGGTGCGCAGGCCGGCCCGCAGCGTGTCGAGCGCCCGCCGCGTGTCCGCGTCCACCTCCCAGGAACAGGTGTGCCCGGCGAAGGTGGGCCGGGCGGGCGACGGCCTGCTGCCGGGGAGCACCATCGCGGCCGGATCGACGTCCCCGAGCCGGTCGAGCCAGTAGTCCAGCGACTCCCGGGAGGCCTCCCCCGGCTCCAGCATGGGCGCGATGCCGGAGAGCGCGGCGGGGAGCGGCTCCTGGCTCGTCTGCGCGTCGTAGAAGCCGCCCAGCTCCTCGACGAGGAACTGCATCGAGGTGGCGTCGATGACGATGTGGTGGGCCACCAGGCAGACCACGCTCCCGCCGCCGCCGGGCAGCGCGAAGTGCCCGGCCCGGAAGAGCAGGTCGCGTCCCAGGTCGAAGGGCTCGTCCAGGAATCCCTGGAGGTCGGAGACGAGCGTCTCCTCGGTGGTCTCCCCGTTCACCAGCTTGATCTGCGCGTCCTGCGGGGCGGTGAGGTGCCGCACGGGCGCGCCGTCCACCACGGGGAACCTCAGGCGCAGTGCCGGGTGCCGCTTGAGCAGCCGGTTCACCGCGATCTGCAGCGGGAACCTGCGCAGCGGCTCGCGGGTCCTGAACGCCACCGCCAGGTTGGACACCCCGCTCGACCCGGCGAGCTGCTCCAGCACCCAGAACGAGTACGGGACCGCCCCGGGCCTGCGGAGCGGCTCGGCGGGCTCGGGCAGGCCCTCCGGGACCCGCGGCGCGCCCTCGCGTTCCCGCGACGCGGAAGCCGGCGTGAAAGCCGGTGCGGAAGTCGGTGCGGAAGTCGGTGCGGAAGGACGCGGCGAGGGACCGGGAAAGATCGACGCCGGGGCGTAGCGGTGCCCTCCCGGGACGGGCAGGCGCTGCAGGGGATGGTCGGGGTCGAGGGCGGCCCAGTCCACCGGGCAGCCGAGTGTCCACAGCCGGGCGAGCGCCGCGAGCGGTCCCCGGCGGTCGTCCCCGCAGTCGATCGTCCCCTCGTCCGAGGGCGCCTCCGCCGTCCCGACCAGGAGGGACACCGTGTCTCCCGCGCCGGTGGTCCCCGGTCCGGTTCCCGCCCGGGGCGAGGTCCCCTGTCCCGGGGCCGTCTCGCGGCGGGTCTCCGGCTCGTGGAACGTTTCATGCCCGGCCACCTGCTCGGGCGCCGCGATGTCGGCCGGTACCGGCTCGGGCACCGCCAGGTCGTCCGGCACCGGCTCGGACACCGCCATCGCGTCGTCCGCCACCGGCTCGGGCACCTGTCCCGCCACCGGCTCGGTCACCTGTCCCGGCGCCTGCTCGGGCTCCCGCTCCGGCACCGCGACGGAGGCGGCGACGCGGGCGATCGCCTCGTCCAGTTCCAGCGTTCCCGAGAAGGCGGCGGCGGCGAGCTCACCGACCCCGTCTCCCGCGCATTCCAGGGGCGTGACGCCCCAGCCGTTCAGGGTCGCCGCCAGGGAGTAGGTCACCGCGAACGTCACCGGGTCGTCGTCACGCTCCCCGGCGAGCCAGGCGTCGTAGAGATCGACGCCGTGCCGCTCGAAACCTTCCAGGCAGACGTCCATCGCCTCGCTGAACAGCCGCTCGGCCCCGTACAGCGAGGCCCCCAGCCGCCCGGCGCCTCCGGCGGGGAAGACGAACCTCACATCCACTGCCGCACTCTTGAAGAGCGGCTCATGCCTGAGCGCCGTTCTCTCGGGTGAGGCCTCGGGAGTCACGGTGACGGCCGCCGGAGTCGCGGCGAGGGCGGCGGACGCCTCGGCGGGGGTGGCGGCCACGACCGCGCCCCGGACGGGATGCTGGGTGCGGCCCAGCTGGAGGACGGCCACGGCGTCGGCGAACCGGTCGGCGCCGAGGGTGGCGAAGAACCCCGCCAGGCTTTCCCTCACGGCGTCGGCCTCCGCCGGCGTGCGTCCCGACCAGGCGACGACGCGGGGCCGGGAGTCCCCCGGGAGGTGGACCGGCGGGAAACCCTCCTTCACCCTCAGCGGTTCCCGCAGGCGCGCGGTCGAGCCGCCTCCGCGCCGACCACCGCGCCCACTGCGGGCGGGAACGGTGCGGGCGGGAACGGTCCTGGTGGAAACGATGCGGGCGGGAGCGAGGCCGGGCGGGGATTCGATCACTGCCTCGATCACGGCGCTCACGAGGTCGCCGTCGAGGAGAGCGTCGTCCAGGCGCTTGAGCACGATCGTGGTGCCCCGTTCCGCGAGAGCGTCGAGGCTCGGTCCCGAGACCGAGAGCACGAGGTCGCAGTCACCGACCGCGAGGGCCAGGCAGGCCTCCTCGGCCGGCTCGTAGCCGGCGAACACTCCCGGGGAGCGCACGGGGTCGTGTCCGGCGTTCTCCAGCGCACCCTCCTGGGTCTCCGCCAGGACGACACCGGGAGGAGGGAGCGGGGCGCGCGGGCCCATGCCGATCACGGCGATCGACGCGGTATCCGTCACCGAGGCGCCCCGCCGTCCCGGCGGATGCGGGCGCGCACGTCCCTGCGGCTGCCCCCGACGGGGCGCAGGCGCGCGGGTTCGCTCCTGACGGGTTCCTGCGCGCCCTCGACGAGGCGGCTGAGCGCCCGCACGTTCGGCCGGGTGAACATCGAGGTGACGGGGATGTCGATGCCGAGCGCCCCCGTGATGTCCGCGTGCAGCTCGACCAGTGCCATCGAGTTGAGCCCGGCCTCGAAGAAGTTCTCGTCGGGGTCGACCGTCCGGCCCAGGCGGGCCTCGATCATCTCCGCGACCGTGTCGGCGGCCGACACGCGCTGCCCCGGTGGACCCGGAGGCCGCCCCTCGGCCTCCTCGCGTTGCCGCTCCGCTCCCACCGGCCGACTGCCCTGGATCATCCGGCGCCTTTCGTTGAGTTTGTCCGGTTCATCGGGCGAGCCCCGTCCGGGCACGCCGTGCACCGATCCTCTGACACCTATTCGGACACGACAAGAGCGTATTTTTCGGCATTTTTGAATCCGCAGCCGCGTGAAAGGCCCCGGAAACGCGTACGGCCACCGCCGCAGCGGTGGCCGTACGCGATCGCGCAGATCAGCCGGGGTTGGAGACCGCCGCGCCGATGGTGTGCACGCGCAGGGCGTTGGTGGAACCCGCGGTGCCGGGAGGCGAACCGGCGACGATGACGACCTTGTCGCCCTTCTCCAGACGGGAGTTGGCGAGCAGCGAGGCCTCCACCTGGCGGACCATGTCGTCGGTGTGGTGGACGAACGGCACCTCGAAGGTCTCCACGCCCCAGGTCAGCGCGAGCTGGTTGCGGACGTGGCTGGCGGAGGTGAACGCCAGCAGCGGGATCGGAGAGCGGTAGCGGGCCAGGCGGCGGGCCGTCTCACCGGACATGGTGAACGCCACCAGCGCCTTGGCGCCGACGATGGCGCCGACCTCGGCCGCGGCGCGGGCGATGGCGCCGCCGGTGGTCTCCGGCAGCCGGTCGAGGCTGTGGGTGGCCTGCAGGGAGCTCTTCTCCGCGGTCGTGGCGATGCGGCTCATCGTCTCGACGACCTCGACGGGGTAGTTGCCGACCGACGTCTCCCCGGAGAGCATGACCGCGTCGGCGCCGTCCATGACGGCGTAGGCGACGTCGGAGGCCTCGGCGCGGGTGGGCCGCGGGGAGGTGATCATCGACTCCAGCATCTGGGTGGCGACGATGACCGGGCGGGCCTTCTCGCGGCAGAGCTCGATGGCGCGCTTCTGCACGATGGGCACCTCCTCCAGCGGCAGCTCGACCCCGAGGTCACCGCGGGCGACCATGATGCCGTCGAAGGCCTCGATGATCTCCGGAAGCCGCTCCACGGCCTGCGGCTTCTCGATCTTGGCGAGCAGCGGGAGGCGGATGCCCTCCTGCTCCATGATGTTGCGCACCACGTCGGCGTCGGAGGGACGCCTGACGAAGGAGAGGGCGACCAGGTCGAAGCCGGTGCGCAGGGCCCAGCGAAGGTCGGTCTCGTCCTTGTCGGTCAGGACGGGGGCGCTGACGTTGACGCCGGGCAGGTTGAGGCCCTTGTTGTCGGAGATCATGCCACCGATGATCACGCGGGTGGTGACGCGCTGGCCGTCGACCCGGGTCACCTCCAGCCGGACGCGGCCGTCGTCGACCAGGATGTTGTCCCCGGGACTGACGTCCTTGGGAAGTCCCAGATAGGACGTGGAGACCTGGTCACGGTCGCCGGGAACCTCCTCAGTGGTGATCGTGAAGACATCACCGAAGCCGAGGCGGACGGGGCCCTCACCGAACTTGCCGACCCGGATCTTGGGGCCTTGGAGGTCAGCCAGCAGACCCACGCCACGCCCGAGCTCGGCGGCGGCCTCCCTCACCCTGTCGTAAACCTCCTTGTGCAGCTCATGGCTGCCATGGCTGAGGTTGAAACGGGCCACGTCCATCCCGGCCGCGATCAGTTCGCGGAGGCGTTCGGGAGAGGAGGTGGCAGGGCCGAGAGTGCAGACGATTTTCGCGCGACGAGTCACGGATCCCACCCTAATTGGTACAGACCACTTGGTCGTGACGTTGGTCATAGCGCCGATGAAAAATTCGGTGACACAAAGCTACCCTGGATGAACGGCAGGTTGCGAATCGCCCCATATGCCCATATGAGAGGGCGTATGTCATAAGATGCCCGACCACTCGGAGGCGCGCGTCACACGTGGGGAGAGACGCGTCACAGACCGGGAGCGACGCGCCCCTCACATCTCGTCTCGTCTCAGGCCATGAGAGACGCATCTCATTTCAGGCCATGGGAGACACGGCCCCGTGTCTCGTCACAGGCGTGCAGAGGAACGCCCCCGCGTGACCACAACGGTCCTGGATCGGTCGCGGACGACCTCCTCCACGACCAGCCCGGCGCCGATGCCCAGCAGCCAGACGTCCTTGGCGATGGCGACGCCATGCTGGGTGGGGCGCAGGCTCCCCTCCTCCCGCAGGCCCGGGGTCCTGAGGTAGAGGCCGACCAGCCCTCCGGCGAAGGCGGTCAGCGCGGCGCCCGCCAGCAGCGGCGGCACCACCGGGACCAGCAGGGCCGTGCCGAGGGTGATCTCCGCCGCGGAGAGCAGCCTCACGAACCTCACCGGATCGACGTCCTTCAGGAACGGGTAGGTCCCGGCCGCCATCCCGTGCAATCCCTGGGCGGCCTCCTCCCCAGCGGACCGCTTGGTCAGCCCCGAATTCAGAATGATCAAACCGGCGGCGACCCGGGGCGGAAGCTGGTGCGGACGCGTCAGGAACCTCATTGATCCTCACAGGGGCGAGAGCGACGGGATGGAACCGCAACCGTCCTCCTTCCCCGGCCGCCCCCCTCCCCCTCCTGCCTGTTGTCTCTTTTGACCGATCCATGAACGTGGCCGGTTCCCGGAGGAAAGCCCGGCGCCGCCGGCCGGACGCGCTCCGGTCGGCGGCGGCAGCCGTATCGGCGTCGTCGGCGGCGGCGCTAGGGAGTGGAGGCGGTGGCCTTGGCGGCGTTGGCGGCGCTGATGACGCCTCGGCCGTAGAAGCCGTTGCGCGACTTGGGGCCCTCGCACTTGTGCACCTCGTCCACCACGAGGTCGATCTTGTAGGCGTACTCGCGCGGCGAGGGGCAGGCCTTCTCGGTGGCGGTGGAGTACAGCAGGCGCTGGACGTCCGCGGCGGGCAGCGCGAGACCGCCCTTGCCCGGCTTGCCGAAGCGGCTGATCAGGATGGCGGCGACGCCGGTGGCGTGCGGAGCGGCCATGGAGGTGCCGACGAGGTACTGGTAGTAGGCGCAGGTGCCGCCCTCGCACTCCCGGATGATCGACGGGGACTTCGGCGTCCCGTCGGCGGCGATCTGCCCCTTGGCCTTGAGCGCGTTCTCCGGCGCGGCGGCCAGGATGCCCCTGGTGGTGTCGTACTTGCCGCCGCCGTCGAACTCGTCCCCGCCGGGGGCCGCCAGGTCGGCCTGCTCGACGCCGTAGTCGGAGTAGTAGGCCTTGCGCCCGCTCTGGCCCACCGAGGTGACCGAGATGACGCCCCTGGACTCGGCCGGGACGTTGAGGCAGGAGTTGTCGACCTTGCGGGTGCGCTCGGTGTCCTTGGGGTAGTCGGGGCTGGTCGCGTCCTTGCTGGGCCTGCCGAGGTCGGTGGCGCCGTTGCCGATGGCGCTGATGAGGGTGACGCCGCGCTTGCGGGCGTAGTCGAGGGCGCGCTGCATGCCGGTGATGATGCCGCGCTGCTCCAGCTGCTCGGCCTTGGAGTCGGCGGGGTTGGCCTTGCAGTTGAACAGCCACGGGTCGACGTAGAAGCTCATGTTGACCACGTCGATGCCGGCGTCGGCGGCGTAGGTGAGCGCCTCGATGCTGGGCTTGAGGAAGAACAGGCCGGAGTCCTGGCCCGCGCGCAGGTTCACCAGGGACACCTGGGGGGCGACCCCGGCGATGCCCACGCCGTTGAGCGGCGAGGCGATGGTGCTGGCCACGTGGGTGCCGTGGCCGTCGTCGTCCCAGTCGACCGGGTCCTTGCAGCTCTTGAACTCGCAGGGCCCGTCGAGGGTCTTGCCGTTGGGGTCCTTGGGCCGGTCGGTCACGAAGTTGCGGCTCAGGGCGCGGTTGAAGTTGGGGGCGATGTCGGGGTGCTTGCCGTCGACGCCGGTGTCGATGACGCCGACCAGCACCCGCTTGTCACCGGGCTCGATGGCGTAGGAGCCGTCCACGGTGGCGCCGATCATCTTCATGTCCCACTGCCGCCCGGCCAGTGGCTCGGGCGTGCCGGTGGAGTGCGTGGAGGCGCTGGGGGTGCCCGCCCGCCCGAGGGCGTCCGCGGAGGGGAAGGCGAACGGGGTCCTGACCTGGGAGGCGGTCTCGGTGCCGGGAACCCCGGCCGCGGGGGCGGTGGTCGCGGTGCCCGGCGTCCTGGCCGCGGAGGCGGCGGTCACGGGGGCGATCGCGGTGGCGGAGCCGATCCTGCGGTCGGAGGAGACCCCCTCGACGGCGTCGCTGCCGGCCAGGCTCTCCACGAAGCGGGGGCCGGGACCGTCGGCGAGGACGTAGCCGATCCTGGTGTCGGTCGACAGGGCGGTGCCGCCGCTCGCGGTGATCGCCTCGATCGCCCGGTCGCGGGCTCCGTCCGCGTAGAAGACCAGGTACTCGCGGGTCTGACCCGCCGCGCCTGTCGTGGCCCCGCCGCCCAGGGCTCCCGCCGTGAGGGTCGCCGCCAGGGCGAGCACCGTCGCCGTGCCCGTCAGGCTTCTGATCCCGCGATTCATCGATCCTCCGCACCTGGCCTGATCAAGAAGAATTATTTTTCAGGCATATGTACGCCAAAGCAATCTGAACCTACGCTCTGCGCATTTTTACCTGAAGCAGCCGGTAAGACACCTGCCACGCCGGACGGTTCCCGGACGCGGCGGGCGACACCGCCCCCGGTTGGACCGTGACGTGCCTGCACCCGCCGCGTTCCCGCCGGACCGCCCCCGGTCTGACCGGGTCGGCCACGACATCCACGAACCGGCCATGACATGCATGAACCGGTCCGGGGATGCATCAACCAACCATGACACACCCGGACCGGCCATGACATGTCAGCAGGCGGCCGTCCAAGACCGACGACCACTCGGACGTGGGCCACGGCCGGCCGCCTGGGCGGTCCGCCGGCGGCCGAGAACGCCCCGGCGTCGGGGATGGAGCGGCTCGACGAGTCGCGGTGAGCCCCGCGCCGGTCGGCCGGGGCGGGATGTCGAGGTACCGATGCGCTCCACCGTGCGGAGGGCCGGCCCGCCCGGCGGACCGGCCCCCCGTGCGTTCAGACCAGTGGCCGCGCCGTCGGCGGGATCGCCACCGGCAGGGCCGTCTGGCCCGTGAGGTAGCGGTCGGCGGCCGAGGCGGCCGAGCGGCCCTCGGCGATCGCCCACACGATCAGCGACTGGCCGCGGCCCATGTCCCCGGCGACGAAGACGCCGTCGACCGAGGACATGTAGCCCCTGTCCCTGGCGACGTTGCCCCTGGCGTCGAAGAACTCGCCTCCGGCGACCTCGGCGAGCTCCTCCAGCAGGCCCTTCTTCTCCGGGCCCACGAAGCCCATCGACAGCGTGACCAGCTCGGCCGGGATCTCCCGCTCGGAGCCGGGAACCGGCTTGAACCCGGCCGCGGGACCCTCCACCTCGACCAGGCGCAGCGCCCGGACGTTGCCGTCGGCGTCGCCGACGAACTCGGTGGTGGAGACCGCGTAGACCCGGTCGCCGCCGCCGTCGGCCAGCTCCTCGTGGGCGCTCTCCATCTTGAACAGGATGGGGAACGTGGGCCACGGCTGGCTGCCGGGGCGGGCCGCCGGGGGCTGGGGCATGATCTCCAGCTGGGTGACCGAGGCGGCCCCCTGGCGGATGGCGGTGCCGATGCAGTCGGCGCCGGTGTCGCCGCCGCCGATCACGACGACGTGCTTGCCCTCGGCGCTGATCGGCGAGACCGGGAAGTCGCCCTCCTGGACTTTGTTTGAGGGCGGCAGGTACTCCATCGCCTGGTAGATGCCCGCCAGGTCGCGTCCGGCGACGGGCAGGTCCCGCCACTGGGTCGCGCCGCCGGCCAGGACGATCGCGTCGAACTCCTCGCGCAATTGCGCCGCCGTGATGTCCACGCCGACGTTGACGCCGGTACGGAACTCGGTGCCCTCGGCCCGCATCTGGTCGAGACGGCGGTCGATGTGCCGCTTCTCCATCTTGAACTCGGGGATGCCGTAGCGGAGCAGGCCGCCGATCCTGTCGGCCCGCTCGAACACGACCACGTCGTGCCCGGCCCTGGTGAGCTGCTGCGCGGCGGCCAGGCCCGCGGGGCCCGAGCCGACGACCGCGACCCGCTTGCCGGTCCTCGACGCGGGGATCTGGGGGGTGACCCAGCCCTCGTCGAAGGCGCGGTCGATGATCTCGACCTCGACCCGCTTGATCGCGACCGGGTCGGAGTTGATGCCGAGCACGCACGCCGCCTCGCACGGAGCCGGGCAGAGCCTGCCGGTGAACTCCGGGAAGTTGTTGGTGGCGTGCAGGCGCTCGATGGCCTCCTGCCAGTCGTCCCGGTAGACCAGGTCGTTCCACTCGGGGATCAGGTTGCCCAGCGGGCAGCCGTTGTGACAGAACGGGATGCCGCAGTCCATGCACCGCGCGGCCTGCTTGGTCAGCGCGGGCTTGGGGAAGTCCTCGTAGACCTCCCGCCAGTCGCGGATGCGCACGTCCACCGGGCGGCGCGCCGGCAGCTCGCGTCCGTGAGCGAGGAAACCCTTGGGGTCAGCCATCGGTCGTACCTCCCTTATCCGTGAAAAGCCTGGAGAGCCCGGGAAACATGGGCGACATGAACGGTCTTCGACGTGGAAACGGACATCGGCCTCACCCCTGGACCGCGGCGGTCATGACGGCCTCGTCGATGTCGCGGCCCTCCAGCCGGGCGGACTCGGCGGCCCGCAGGACCCGCTTGTAGTCCGTCGGCATGATCTTGCCGAACCGGGACGGGTCCCAGTCGGCGAGGATCGCCTTGGCCACCGTGGAGCCGGTCTCGGTCAGGTGGGCCTCGACGAGCTCGCGCAGCGCCTCGGACTCGGCCTCGTCCAGCTCCTCGATCTCGACCATCTCCCGGTTGACCCGCTCGGCGTCGAGGTCGAGCAGGTAGGCGACGCCGCCGGACATGCCCGCCGCGAAGTTGCGGCCGGTCGGGCCGAGCACGACCACCTTGCCGCCGGTCATGTACTCGCAGCCGTGGTCGCCGACGCCCTCGACCACCGCGGTGGCGCCGGAGTTGCGGACGCAGAACCGCTCCCCCACGACGCCGCGGATGAAGGCCTCACCGGAGGTCGCGCCGTACAGGCCGACGTTCCCGGCGATGATGTGCCCGTCGAGCGGGGCCGCGTCGTGCGGCTGGACCGTGATCCGGCCGCCGGACAGGCCCTTGCCCACGTAGTCGTTGGCGTCGCCGGTCAGCCGCAGGGTGATCCCCCTGGGCACGAAGGCGCCGAAGGAGTTGCCCGCCGAACCGGTGAAGCGCACGTCGATGGTGTTGTCGGGCAGCCCGGCCCCGCCGTACCGCTTGGTCACCTCGTGGCCGAGCATGGTGCCGACCGTGCGGTTGACGTTGCGGATGGGCAGGTCGAGCGTGACCCGGGAGCCGCCCTTGAGCGCGCCCTCGGCGAGCTGGATCAGCGTGTTGTCCAGCGCCTTGGCCAGCCCGTGGTCCTGCTCCACGGTACGGCGCAGCGAGGCGCCCGCGGGCAGGTCGGGCTGGTGCAGGATCGGCGCCAGGTCCAGTCCCGAGGCCTTCCAGTGGTTCTCGGCCGGGGTGGTGTCCAGCAGCTCGGCGTGGCCGACGGCCTCCTCGATGCTGCGGAAGCCCAGCGCGGCGAGATACTCGCGGATCTCCTCGGCGACGAACTCGAAGAAGTTGACCACGAACTCGGGCTTGCCGGTGAACCGCTTGCGCAGCTCCGGGTTCTGGGTGGCGACGCCGACCGGGCAGGTGTCCAGGTGGCAGACGCGCATCATCACGCAGCCGGAGACGACCAGCGGGGCCGTGGCGAAGCCGTACTCCTCGGCGCCGAGCAGCGCGGCGATGACCACGTCGCGGCCGGTCTTGAGCTGGCCGTCCACCTGCACGACGATCCGGTCGCGCAGGCCGTTGAGCAGCAGCGTCTGCTGGGTCTCGGCCAGGCCGAGCTCCCAGGGGGCGCCCGCGTGCTTGAGCGAGGTCAGCGGGGACGCGCCGGTGCCGCCGTCGTGGCCGGAGATGAGCACGACGTCCGCGTGGGCCTTGGACACGCCCGCCGCGACCGTGCCGACCCCGACCTCGGCCACGAGCTTGACGTGCACCCGGGCGGCCGGGTTCGCGTTCTTCAGGTCGTGGATGAGCTGGGCGAGGTCCTCGATCGAGTAGATGTCGTGGTGCGGCGGCGGCGAGATGAGGCCGACGCCCGGGGTGGAGTGCCGGGTCTTGGCGATCCACGGGTAGACCTTGTGGCCGGGCAGCTGGCCGCCCTCGCCGGGCTTGGCGCCCTGGGCCATCTTGATCTGCACGTCGTCGGCGTTGACCAGGTACTCCGAGGTCACGCCGAACCGGCCGGAGGCCACCTGCTTGATCGCCGAGCGGCGGGCCGGGTCGTGCAGCCGCTCGGGGTCCTCGCCGCCCTCACCGGTGTTGGACTTGCCGCCCAGCTGGTTCATCGCGATGGCGAGCGTCTCGTGCGCCTCCATCGAGATGGAGCCGTACGACATCGCGCCGGTCGAGAAGCGCTTGACGATCTCGCTGACCGGCTCGACCTCCTCGATCGGCACCGGCTCGCGGACGCCCTCGCGCAGCTTGAACATGCCGCGCAGCGTCATCAGCTTCTCCGCCTGGGAGTCCACCAGGCCGGTGTACTCCTTGAAGATCTCGTAGCGGCGCGAGCGGGTGGCGTGCTGCAGCTTGAAGACGGTCTCGGGGTTGAACAGGTGCGGCTCGCCCTCGCGGCGCCACTGGTACTCGCCGCCGACCTCCAGGCGGCGGTGGGCGTTCTCCGCCCGGGGGTAGGCGCGCAGGTGACGCTGCGCCGCCTCCTCGGCCAGGACGTCGAAGCCGACGCCGCCCAGGCGGGACGTGGTCCCGGTGAAGCAGGCGTCGACGACCTCCTGGCTCAGGCCGAGCGCCTCGAAGATCTGCGCGCCGGTGTAGGAGGCGACCGTGGACACGCCCATCTTGGACATGACCTTCAGCACGCCCTTGCCGTACGCCTTGATGAGGTTGCGCACGGCCTTGTGCCGGTCGACCTTCAGGACGCCGGAGTCGACCATGTCCTCGACGGTCTCGATGGCGAGGTACGGGTTGACCGCGCCCGCCCCGTAGCCGACCAGGAGCGCCATGTGGTGCGCCTCGCGCGCCTCGCCGGTCTCGATGACCAGACCGATCTTGGTGCGGGTCTTCTCGGCGATCAGGTGGTGGTGGACGGCGCCGGTGAGCAGCAGCGAGGGGATCGGCGCCAGGGCGGCGGAGGAGCCGCGGTCGGACAGCACGATGATCCGCGCCCCGCCCTCGATCACCGAGGAGACCTCGGCGCGGATCTCCTCGATGCGGCGCAGCAGCGCCTCACCGCCGCCCGCGACCTCGTACAGGCCGGAGACCACGTGCGGGTGGAAGCCCGGCAGCGCGCCCTCGTCGTTGATGTGGATGATCTTCGCGAGCTCGTCGTTGTCGAGCACCGGGTAGGGCAGCACGAGCTGGCGGCAGGAGGCCGGGCCCGGGTCGAGCAGGTTGCCCTCGGGGCCGATGGTGCTGGCCAGGGAGGTGACGAGCTCCTCGCGGATCGCGTCCAGCGGCGGGTTCGTGACCTGCGCGAACAGCTGGCTGAAGTAGTCGAACAGCAACCGGGGCTTCTCGCTGAGCACCGCGACCGGGGTGTCGGTGCCCATCGAGCCGATCGGCTCGATGCCCGCCCTGGCCATCGGCGCCAGGATGATCCGCAGCTCCTCCTCGGTGTAGCCGAAGGTCTGCTGCCGCTTGATCAGCGCCTCGTGCGAGGGGATCTCGTGCGAGCGGGCGGGCAGCTCCTCGAAGCGGACCAGACCGGCGTGCAGCCAGTCCGCGTACGGCAGCTCGGCCGCCAGCTCGGCCTTGATCTCGTCATCTTCGATGATCTTGCCGAGCGCGGTGTCGATCAGGAACATCTTGCCGGGCTGCAGGCGGCCCTTGCGGACCACGTCCTCGGGGGCGATGTCCAGCACGCCCGCCTCGGAGGCCAGCACGACCAGGCCGTCCGCGGTCACCCAGAACCGCCCGGGCCGCAGGCCGTTGCGGTCGAGCACCGCGCCGACGAGGGTGCCGTCGGAGAAGGTGATCGAGGCCGGGCCGTCCCAGGCCTCCATCATCGTGGAGTGGAACTCGTAGAACGCCCGCCGCGCGGGGTCCATCTCGGTGTGGCTCTCCCACGCCTCGGGGATCATCATCAGCACCGCGTGCGGCAGGCTGCGTCCCGCGAGGTGGATGAGCTCCAGCGTCTCGTCGAAGGAGGCGGTGTCGGAACCGGCCGGGTCGCAGATCGGGAAGAGCCTCGACAGGTCGCCCGGCAGGTTCGCCGTCTTCAGCATCGCCTCGCGGGCGCGCATCCAGTTGCGGTTGCCCCTGACCGTGTTGATCTCGCCGTTGTGGGCGACGTAGCGGTACGGGTGCGCCAGCGGCCACGAGGGGAAGGTGTTGGTGGAGAAACGCGAGTGGACCAGCGCGATCGCGGTCTCGTAGCGCTCGTCGCTCAGGTCGGGGAAGAACTGCTCGACCTGCAGCGGGGTGAGCATGCCCTTGTAGACGATGGTCCGGGAGCTCAGCGAGGGGAAGTAGACGTTCGCCTCGTGCTCGGCCCGCTTGCGCAGGCAGAAGGCCAGCCGGTCCAGCTCCAGGCCGCTCTCGCCGTCCGGGGAGGCCACGAACAGCTGGCCGAAGAACGGCATCACCGCGCGGGCGCTCGGCCCGGGAAGGGCGGGGGTGGTCGGAACGTCGCGCCAGCCGAGGACCGTCAGGCCCTCCTCGGCGGCGATCTCCTCGATCAGCCGCACGGCGGTCTCGCGGGCCCGCGCCTCGGCGGGCAGGAAGGCCATACCGGCGGCGTAGGCACCGGCCGCAGGCAGGGGGAAGTCCGCCACCACGCGGAAGAAGGTGTCGGGGATCTGCGTCAGGATCCCGGCCCCGTCGCCGGTGTCCGGTTCGCTACCCTGGGCTCCCCGATGGTCGAGATTGCACAGCGCGGTCAATGCCTTCGCGACGATGTCGTGGCTCCGGCGACCGGCAACGTCCGCGACCATGGCGACACCGCAGGCGTCGTGCTCGTGCGAGGGGTGGTACAGGCCCTGGGGCTCGGGAAAGCCGAGGTGGGCAGCAGGCATTGAATCCCTCCCGTCGTCTTGCTTCTTTCGAACAAGCAAGGGACGACGTTGGCCCTGCTGCGTGGTGGGTAGAGATTACCGTACCCTGCCGGATACCTACCTACCCGGTGAGATCGCGCCGAATTAGTGCCGGTTCGCCCGGTTCGTTTAACACGTAACGGTGGCGCAACATTCCAGGTCCGGGCTCTATGGTGGCCCAATGGAACCGAGCGACCCTGCCGGCCCGGGTGGCCCCACCGATCTGACAGACACCAGCACTCCGGACATCCCGGGCGTGTCGAGGCGGTCCGGCGCACCGGGCTCCCCTGGCGCACCGAGCTCCCCCGGCGCTCCGGACTTCCCCGGCGAGACCGGTGACCCGGCCGGAGCCGGGACCGGGATCGAGGCGCTCGTCGCGCGGGCGGGCGTCGACGGCAGGCGGCTGCGGAACGCGCTCGCCGCCCTGGGCGACGGCCGCTGGTGGACGCTCGCCGACCTGGTCAGGGAGACCGCGACGTCGCGGCGGACCGTCGAGGCGCTGCTGCGCGAGGTGGACGGGGAGCTGGAGCGGTCCGGCGACCGCTTCAGGCTCCCGGCCCCGCCGGCCTGGCTGAGCCCCGCCCTGCCGGGTCCTGCCGGGCCGGGTCCTGCCGGGCCGGGTCCTGCCGGGCCGGGTCCTGCCCCGGTGAACCGGGACCGGCCGGGTCCGGCCCGGCGGGAGAGCGCCTTCCCCCCTGCCGGGCCGGGAGGGAGCGTCCCGGGACCGGCGGATCCCGTGGCCCACCTGCTTCCCGGCCACGCGGACCTGGTCGCGCGCATGGACGAGCTGATCGCCAAGGCCCCCCGGGGCCGCCACACGCTGGACCACGTCGCCGCGACCGGCGAGACCGTGGTCAGGCGGGCGCTGCTGCTGGACGCCCGGTTCTGGCTGGACGGCGCCAGGCTGCTGTGCGTGGGCGACCACGACCTGACCTCGCTGGCCACCGCGATGCTGCACCCGGGCGTCGAGGTGACCGTCGTCGACGTCGACGAGCGCATCCTCGCCTACATCGCCGGGCACGCCGACCGGCTCGGCCTGACCGTGCGGACCCGGTGGGCCGACCTGCGCCTGGGACTGCCCGCCTCCGCGCAGTCCTGGGCCGATCTGGCGATCACCGACCCTCCCTACACCCCCGAGGGCGTCGGGCTGTTCGTCGCCCGCTGCGCGGAGGGGCTGCGTGACCGCGAGCAGGGCCGGATCATGCTGGCGTACGGCGCCAGCGAGCGCACCCCCGCGCTCGCCCTCAAGGTGCAGCAGGCCCTGTCGCAGCTCAACCTCGTCAACGAGGCGATCTATCCCGACTTCAACCGCTACCTCGGCGCCGAGGCCATCGGTTCGGCCGCCGACCTGTACGTCCTGCGTCCCACGACGAGAACCTGGCCCGCCGCCGCGGCCAGGACCGAGGCGTCCGGCACCGCCATCTACACGCAGGGCCCGCAGTCCGTGGAGTCGGCGCCCCCCTCCGCCGCCCCCTCAGCGGCCCTGGCCGCGGACTCCGGCGACGGGTTCGTCCCGGAGGTGCTGGTGGGCGAATGGCCCCGTGACGTGCTGCCCAGGGCGCCCAGAGCGCGCCTGGCGACCTGGCTGGCCAAGCCCTACGCCAGCGACCCGGCCAGGGTGGCGATCTCCGTGCCCGCCGGCCTGGAGGCCGCGCTGCCCCGGCTGCTGCTCGCCACCCGCGCCGCGGAGGTCCGGGTCACGCTGGCCGCGGCCCCGAAGGACCTCCCCGCCGACCTGCTCGCCCCCGTCTACGAACTCACCGCCGAGGGCGCGTCCGTGCGCGCCGTACGGGTGGCGCCGCCCGCCGGGAATACCGGGAACACCGGGAACGGTGAGACCGGCGACGACGCGGCCAGGATCCTGCGCCGCGTCCTGGACAACGCGCACGGCAAGCTCGCCAACACCTGGCGCGAGGCCCTGATCAGGGTCAGGGGTGACCTGACGAAGAGGCAGGCCAGGGCGGTCGTCGCCGCCGTGGCCCCGTGGGCGGGCGACGTCACCGTCCTCGAACTGCCCGCCCACCGGCTGCTGGAGCTGCGGGCCGCGGTGGAGAGCTCCCTCAGCTCACCAGCCGGCGCTGGATGACCAGGCCGAGGCCGTCCACCGCGACCTGCGGGTAGGTGAGATCCACCTTGCTCCCCGGCACGACGGGGGCGACCCAGCTCACCGTGACGTAGTGTCCGAGGCCACGGACCTGGGCCCAGCTGCGCGAGCCGTCGAAGCCGTCGGGAGTGTCGGGGGCGGGCCGGACGAATCCGCCGGTCTTGAGCGCCGCCACGAGCCTGTCGGCGGCGGCGGAGTCGGCGAGATTGAAGATCAGGAACTGGCCGGAGACCGCCCCGTCCTCGGTCTCGTAGCGGGCCCGCAGCACCTGTGTGCATCCGCCGACCGCGTCCTCGGCGCTCCCCCAGACCGCTTCGGCGCAGTCGGCGAGGGTCTCGGTGTTCCTGAGCGCGAGCCTGGTCGTGCCCGCCGACACCGAGGGGCCGGGGAACATCTCGGCGACGGTGAGCGGCCGGGGATCGAGGACACGGGTCGCGATGGGCGCGTAGTGGGCCGTACCGGACTCCGCGCGCAGGACCGCGGCGCGCGGGGCGGGCTCGTTGCCCAGCCACAGGAAGGCTCCCACCCCGGCGACCCCGGCCAGCACGACAATGATGATCCACTTGCGCATGAGGAAAAAGCTTACTTCGAGATCTCCCCCGTCCTCGAAGAACCGGGATTCCCGAACGGAATCAGAGTCTCACGGTCGGTGACCCCGCCCGGCGGCCGGCGGGCTCCCCCGCGCCGCCGCCCCGGTCTCCGGGGCGGCCGGACACCGTCGGATGGGCCTGGCACCGCGGGAGGGGCCGGGCACCGCGGGAGGGGCCGGTTCGGCAGCACAAGATGGGCCGGTTCGGCGGCACCGGCCGGAAAATCCGGGGAACGACCCGTCGTGCGGGAACTACTGGGCCGGGGCGGGCGCCGGGGAGGCGGCGACGATGCGACGGAAGATCGCCTTCTCTGTCGCGCGGACCGTCAGGGACAGCGAGACGAAGTCGTCCCTCGGGCCCGGCTCCGCTCCGTCGGCCCTGCCGATCCAGACCAGGCCCGCGTAGTGCCCCATGGCGTGACCGCTGGCCTCGGTGTGGCCACCGGCGGGGAAGGCGACCCTGGGCGTCTGGAGCGGCCGGACCCAGCCGCCCCGGTGCAGGGTGGTCAGCGTGTTCGCCAGCGCGTCGGCGGCGGCGGTGTCGCGCAGGTTGAACATGGTGTACTGGGCGACGTAACGGCCGTCGGCGCTGGCGTACAGGCCCCTCGCCACCTGGGTGCACCCTCCCTGGGTGAGCAGGTCGGCGAACCCCTGGCCCCAGGTCGCCGCCACGCAGTCGGTCTCCAGCTTGGGGCTGCCCGCCAGTCTCAGCGTGGTCCTGCCCTCCTTGAGGGTCTTGGCGAAGAGGTCCTTGACCGTCAGCGGCTTGGGGTCGGCCCTGCTCTCCGCGATCGGCGCGAACACCTTGGAGGAGGGCCATCCCCGATAGACGTCCGGCCGGGGTTCGGTGCCGATGACCGAGGCGGTGGCCCGCTCGGGCTCGAAGTCGCTGCCGATCGCGGAGATCGCCAGGGTGAGGGCGAGCGCGGCGACCAGCACTCCCGCCAGCGATCCGAACACCACCACCAGCCGCTGCTGGGTCCGGGTCAGCCCCCATTCCTCCAGCAGGGGGACGCTCCAGGTCTGCGCCTTGCCGGAGGTACGGCGACGCTTGCGCCCGGGGGCCGGGGTGGGGGTCGGAGGTGGGGGGGTCACAGTGCGGTTCCTCCCAGGAAGGTGCCCAGGGCGAAGGTCAGGCCGGCGGCGACCGCGCCGACGACGAGCTGGCGCAGCCCGCTGTACCACCAGCTGCGCGCGGTGACCCGGGAGACCAGCGCGCCCGCGCCGAACAGCGCCAGGCAGGAGATCACCGCCGAGGCCACCAGACTGGTGACACCGAACAGGTACGGCAGGAGGGGCAGGAGCGCGCCCACGCCGAACGACAGGAAGGAGGAGACCGCGGCGATCCTGGGCGAGGGCAGGTCACGGAGGGTGACGCCGAGCTCGGCCTCGGTGTGCACCTCCAGGGCCCTTTCGGGGTCCATCGAGATCTGCCTGGCCACCTCGGCCGCCACCGCGGGGTCGACGCCCCGCTCCTCGTAGAGCTTGGCGAGCTCCTCCAGCTCGGCCTCGGGGTGGCGTTCCAGCTCGCGCCGCTCGACGTCGATCTCGGCCAGGGCGAGTTCCCGCTGGCTGGCCACCGAGACGTACTCGCCGCCGGCCATGGAGAACGCGCCCGCGGCCAGTCCGGCGATGCCGGCCAGCAGGATGACCCCGGTGCCGGCATCGCCGCCGGCGACACCGGCGATCAGGGCGAAGTTGGAGACGAGGCCGTCCATCGCGCCGAACACCGACGGCCGCAGCCAGCCGCCGTTGACGTCGCGATGCCGGTGGTGCATCTCGGCGCGCCCCCCGGAGGCGTCCGGGCTCACTCCGATCCCTCGGAGGACGGCCCCGGGGACTCAGCGCCCGGGGGAGGCGGCGAGCCGCCGGTCTCGGCCCCGGAGGGGGAGTACGCCGGCGTGCCGGACGATCCGGCGGCGCGTCCGGGGCCCCGGGGCCCCGACCGTGAAAGGAACGTCAACGTCGTTCTTTCTCGCCTTCGGGAACACCCTTCGTCGCGGCCTCCCCGCGGAGATCGCCTCTCTCCGCGTCGGAGGCGGCCCCGCCCGGGACGGTGCTGTCCGGGGTGGTGCTGTCCGAGGGGGCGCTGCCCGGAGTGGCGCTGCCCGGGGCGGCGGCCGGAACCGCTCTGCCCGGCTCGTCGCCGGCCGGGTCGTTCCCGTCCCGGTCGCTCTCCACCGGCTCGGCCTGGTCAGCCGGGTGGGCGGGATCGGCCGAGCCTCCGGCCGTGCCCGGGTCCGCGGTCGCGAGCGTCGCCGAGGCGGGTCGCGCCCCGGTGCCCCGTCCGCTCTCGCCGTCGTTCTCGGCCGGGTCGGCCTGGTCGGACGGGTGGGCCGGGTCGACGGGATCCCCCACGCCGTCTCCCACGTCCGACGCGGCCAGGGTGCCGGCCGGTGCGGCGGCGTCCTCGCCCTTCGCCGGATCCGCGCCCTCGTCCTCGCCCGGAGCGACGGCCCCGCCCTTGAGGCCGTCGGGCTCGGTCACCGGGATGACCCGCTCCTCGCCGGTCTTGTTCCTGGCGTACCAGAAGTAGGCCATCGCCCCGATGAACAGGATGATCGAGGTCCACTGGTTGAGCCGCAGGCCGAGGATGTGGTGGGCGGTGTCGACCCGCAGGCCCTCGATCCAGAAGCGGCCCACGGTGTAACCGGCGACGTAGAGCGCGAACAGGCGGCCGTGCCGGAGCACGAACTTGCGGCCGAGCCAGATGAGGACCAGCGCCAGGCCCAGGTCCCAGATCGACTCGTACAGGAACGTGGGGTGGTAGGTGTCCTCACCGGGCACCGTGCCGGGCCGGTCGGGGTCGATCTCCAGGCCCCACGGCAGGTCGGTGGGCCTGCCGAACAGCTCCTGGTTGAAGTAGTTGCCCCAGCGGCCGATGGCCTGGGCCACCACGATCCCGGGGGCCACGGTGTCGGCCACCGCGGTCAGGGAGATGCCCCGGCCGCGGCAGCCCAGCCAGACGCCCACGCCGCCGAGCGCGACGGCGCCCCAGATGCCCAGGCCGCCGTTCCAGATGAACAGCGCCTCGATCGGCTCGTTGGGCGCGTCCGGCCCGAAGTAGAGCTGCCAGTCGGTGATGACGTGGTAGAGGCGGCCACCGACCAGGCCGAACGGCACGGCCCAGACGGCGAGGTCCACGATCGTTCCGGGAACACCGCCGCGGGCGCGCCAGCGGCGTTCGCCGATGGCGACCGCGACGACGACGCCGAGCACGATGCACAGTGCGTAGGCCCGGATGGGGACCACGCCGAAAAGGTGCCAGACCCCCTGGGAGGGGCTGGGAATCGAGGCGAGGGGCATGTCAGGTGACGTTACCGTGTCGCGCGCTACTTGGCGGCATCAAGAACGGCCTGGCGTAGCTCGGCCGGCTTGAAAGCCACCGCGGTGTCCACCTCGGTGCCGTTGAGCTTCAGCGTCGGGGTGCCCGTGAGCTTCTGGCTCTTCAGGACCTCGGCGCTGTAGGCGAGGTGCGCGGACGCCTTCTCCTGGCTGGTCACGCACTTCTCGAAGCCGGTGTCGGTCACCCCGGCGTCCTTGCCCCAGGCGATCAGGTCGGGGATCGTGAAGCCCTCCGCGCTCTCCGACGGCTGCTCCTCGAACAACCTGTCGTGGAACCTGCTCCAGGGCGCGCCTCCGGGGATGCAGCGGGAGGCCGCCCCGGCGCGCAGGGAGTTGCCCCGGGTGATGCCCTTGTTGGTCTGCTCCGAGAAGATCGTGATCGGGTGGTAGACCACCTTGGCCTTGCCCTCGGCCGCCAGGTTCTTGATCGTGGCGCCGCTGGTCCTCTCCAGCGCCTCGCAGGCGGGGCACTGGAAGTCCTCGAAGACGTCCAGGACCGGCTTCTCCACGCCCGCCTTGGCCATGACCACCGAGCCGTCCGCGGCGACGGTGACCGGCGCGAGCGCGGCGCCCACCTCCTCGGACCTGCTGCTCTGGGCGGCGAACCACCAGCCTGCCCCGACGGCGGCGATCGCGACGACGGCGGCCGTTCCGATGGTCGCCATACGCTTGCGCCTTTCCTTCACCATCTGCTCTTCGCGCTGTGCCTTGATCCGATCACGCGCCGACTGCTCCCGCGCGGCCTTGCCCATCAGTCAGTCCCCTTTTCCTGGTGCTCCTCCTCGTCGTCGCCGTCAGGGTCGTCGTACGGCTCCCGTCCCGGGGTGAGTCCCAGGGCGGAGTCCAGCGCGAAGCGGCCCGGAGGAAACCAGGCGACGAGCACACCGAGCCCGAAGAGACCGAAATCACGCAGGATGTCGATGAGGTAGTCGGGCTCCACCCCGGCCGCCAGCTGACCGCCGCCGCCGAAGCAGCCGCAGTCGATGCGCAGCCCGCGCGCCCACGCCGAGGCGATCCCGATGACGAACGCCAGCATGAGCAGTGCCGAGATGACACCCGCCGCCCGGGTGAGCAGCCCGACGACCAGCAACACCCCCACGACGATCTCCAGGATCGGCAGGCCGTAGCCGACCGCCGTGGCGAGCGATTCAGGGAGCAGTTCATATGCCTCGACCGCCTGAACCGAGAGCACCGGGGTGCCGATCTTGCCCCAACCCGCGACGATCAGCACGCCCGCCAGCACCAGCCGTGAGACGGTCGCTACCCAGGGTAGCGCCGAAATCACGATACGCGACCTATTGGGCGCGGGGTTATCAGAGGTCACGTGCACCATTCTCCTATTCCAGCCCCGGGCGCGGACGTCTCCGGCGAACGCAAGGTATCCGAAGGAAACCTCATCACGGGCTGGATAAGCGTCGAATAAGCCTGCCTGGCAGGCGGTGACCGGGGTGCGATCCCTCCGCCGGAGGGATCGCACCCGGGCGGGTCCTCAGCCCCGGACGCCCGCCGCCAGCTCGGCGCCCAGCTCGCGGACCGCCGCCAGACCCGAGGTCTCGTCGGGAGCGTCCAGGACGCGGCGGATGAACGCCGACCCCACGATGACGCCGTCAGCGTAGCCGGCGACCTCGGCGGCCTGCCGCCCGGTGCCGACGCCCAGGCCGACGCACACCGGCAGGGAGGTGTGCGGGCGGGTGCGCTCGACCAGGCCCTGCGCGGCCTCGCCGACCGATTCGCGGGCACCGGTGACGCCCATCAGCGACGCCGCGTAGACGAAGCCGGTGCAGCTGTCGACGACGGCCTTGATGCGGGCCTCGGTGGAGCTCGGGGCGACCAGGAAGACCGTGTCGATCCCGGCCGCGGCGCTGGCCTCGCGCCAGGGACCGGCCTCCTCGGGGGTCAGGTCGGGCGTGATGGTGCCCACCCCGCCCGCGTTCGCCAGGTCCCTGGCGAAGCGGTCGGCGCCGTAGCGGTCGATCGGGTTCCAGTACGTCATGACCAGGGTGGCGGCACCGGTGGCGGCCACGCCCTCGACCGTGCGCAGCACGTCGGCGATGCGGGTGCCGTTGGTCAGCGCCCGGTGGACGGCGTCCTGGATCGTCGGGCCGTCCATGAGGGGGTCCGAGTAGGGCAGGCCGATCTCGATCACGTCGCAGCCCGCCTCCACCATGGCGGTGGCGACGGCGATCGCACCGTCCTTGCTGGGGAACCCGGCGGGCAGGTATCCGATGAGGGCGGCGCGATCGTCCGCCTTAGCCTTGGCGAACACCGTCTGGAGAGTCGTCATCGTTGCTTCCGTTGCGGTCCGTCCCCTCCGGGCCGCCGGAGAGAAGCAAGTCGGTCGTCAGAGGGTCAGAGGTTGAAGTACTTCATCGCGGTGCCCATGTCCTTGTCGCCCCGGCCCGAGAGGTTGACCAGGATCGTCGCCTCGGGACCCATCTCGCGACCGAGCTTGAGGGCTCCGGCGAGCGCGTGCGAGGACTCGATCGCGGGGATGATGCCCTCGGTGCGGGCGAGCAGCGCGAAGGCGTCCATCGCCTCGGCGTCGGTGATGCCGTGGTAGGTGGCGCGGCCGCTGTCCTTGAGCCAGGCGTGCTCGGGGCCGACGCCGGGGTAGTCGAGCCCGGCCGAGATCGAGTGCGACTCGATCGTCTGGCCCTCGTCGTCCTGCAGCACGTAGGTGCGCGAGCCGTGCAGCACGCCGACGGAGCCCTGGGTGAGGGTGAGGGCGTGCTCGCCGCTCTCCAGGCCCCGGCCGCCCGCCTCGTAGCCGTGCAGTTGGACGTCCTTGTCGTCGAGGAAGGCGTGGAAGACGCCGATGGCGTTCGATCCCCCGCCGACGGCGGCGGCGACCGCGTCGGGCAGCCTGCCGGTGAGCTCCAGCATCTGGCGGCGGGCCTCGACGCCGATGATGCGGGCGAAGTCGCGGACGATCTCCGGGAACGGGTGCGGGCCCGCGATGGTGCCGAAGAGGTAGTGGGTGCGGTCGACGTTGGCGACCCAGTCGCGGAACGCCTCGTTGATGGCGTCCTTGAGGGTCTGGCTGCCGTTGGTGACCGGGACGACGGTGGCGCCGAGCAGCTTCATGCGGGCGACGTTGAGCGCCTGGCGCTCGCAGTCGACGGCCCCCATGTAGATGACGCACTCCAGGCCCATCAGGGCGGCGGCGGTCGCGGTGGCGACGCCGTGCTGGCCGGCGCCGGTCTCGGCGATCACCCGCGTCTTGCCCAGGCGCTTGGTCAGCAGGGCCTGGCCGAGCACGTTGTTGATCTTGTGGGCGCCGGTGTGGGTCAGGTCCTCGCGCTTGAGGATGATCCGGGCGCCGCCCGCCTGCTCGGCGAAGCGGGGGATCTCGGTCAGCGTGGTCGGCCGCCCGGCGTAGGTGCGCAGCAGGTGGTCGAACTCCCGCACGAACGCCTCGTCGTTCTTCGCCTTGTCGTACTCCGCCGCGACCTCGTCCAGCGCCGGGATGAGCGCCTCGGGCACGTAGCGCCCGCCGAAGACGCCGAACTTGCCGTTGATGTCGGGGTCGTTGCCGTGGGCGGCGTTGCCCGCGAGGTCGGCGGTGGTGATGACGGTTCCGTCGTGCGTTGTCACTGCTTACTGCCCCTCGGGTCGGGATGCTGGGTGGGCACCGGCGGTGACCAGGTCGACCACGGCGGCCCGCGGGTCCTTGCCGGTCACCAGGCTCTCGCCGACCAGGACGGCGTCGGCTCCCGCCCTGGCGTAGGCGAGCAGGTCGTGGGGGCCGCGCACGCCCGACTCGGCGATCTTGATGACGCCGTCGGGGATCTTGGGAGCCAGCTTGGCGAAGACCTCGCGGTCGACCTCGAGGGTCTTGAGGTTCCGCGCGTTGACACCGATGATCTTCGCTCCGGCGGCGAGCGCCCGGTCGAGCTCCTCCTCGGTGTGCACCTCGACCAGCGGGGTCAGCCCGATCGACTCGGCCCGCTCGATCAGCGAGACCAGCGCGTTCTGGTCGAGCGCCGCGACGATCAGCAGCGCCAGGTCGGCGCCGTAGGCACGGGCCTCCCAGAGCTGGTACGAGGTGACGATGAAGTCCTTGCGCAGCACCGGGATGTCGACGACGGCGCGCACGGCGGCCAGGTCGTCGAGGCTGCCGCCGAAGCGGCGCCGCTCGGTGAGCACGCTGATGACGTGGGCGCCGCCCGACTCGTAGTCGCCCGCCAGCGCGGCGGGGTCGGCGATCGCGGCCAGGGCGCCCTTGGACGGGCTGGAGCGCTTGACCTCGGCGATGACCGCCACCTGGTCGCCGCCCAGCGCCGCGTACGCGTCACGGGGGGCGGGTGCCCGTCCGGCCCGTTCCTTGAGCTCGGCCAGCGTCACCTTCTCCTGCCGTTCGGCCAGATCGGCGCGGACTCCTTCGAGGATCTCCTCGAGCACGCTCACTTGCCCTCCTCGCGAAGCTCCGGGGCCAGGTTCGCGAACGCTGCCGTATCCGTGGTTCGCTCGCTCCGCTCGCTCACGAGTAAGGCCCCTCCCGAATCGACTGCCCTTGTTCCGCCGATGCTATCGGCCCTGCCGGGGTCGCTCCGCCACGGGGTGAGACCTATCGGTGACTATGGGGCCAGGAATTCCCCAAAAGGAAGATTTCGCACTATCCAAAACACGACCATCAAAGCGAGCAATGACCACACATATGCCGGGTGCACGGATCTCCCGGCGGGCGCGCCCCTGGACGTACCGCCCGACCAGGCACGCAGCGTCCACCGGCCCCAGAGCACGACCAGCACCGGAATCATGAGCGTGACGAACGGGTTGAGCCCCAGAGCCGCCACGGGATCCCCGTGGACGAGCGCGTACACCGTTCGCAGGCCGCCGCAGCCGGGGCAGTAGAGGCCGGTGAGCATGAGGAACGGGCAGGTCGGGTAGTGGCCCGGCTCTCCGGGGTCCACCGCCCCGACGAACGCCACCGCCGCGCCCGCCGCCAGCGCGACGCCGAGCGGCGCCAGCAGGGCCGTCGCGCGCGCCCCGCGCGGACCCTCGGTCTTCCCCGTCACCATGCCGTCATCACGGCCCGTCAGCACCCTTCACCGGTGGCCGTCCCCCACCCGTCACCCTACTCACGCCGCCGGCGCGCCGCCGGGCGCGAGCCCCCGCGGAAACCGGGACCGGTAGCGGGCCCCCGCGTCAGTAGCTCACCCCGCTGCCGATGAGGGCGCCGGCCCCGATCAGCCAGAACAGCAACACCACGCCGAGCCAGCACAGGATGCCGAAATAGGACAGGACCAGGCCCGCGACGGCCATGCCCCGGCCCTCCTCGCCCGTCCGGTTGATCTGTCCCAGCGAGATGTGGCCGAGCACCGCACCCACGATCGAGGGGAGCCCGCAGCTGAACAACCCCACGATGCCCATGATCAGCGCGGCGATGGCCATGCCGTTGTTGCCCTTGGGCGGCTTGCCGTACCCCCCGTAGGGGTCGTAGCCGCCACCAGGCTGGCCGTAGGGGTCGTAGCCGCCACCAGGCTGGCCGTAGGGGTCGTAGCCGCCACCAGGCTGGCCGTACCCTCCGTACCCTCCGGCGCCGTGACCGCCGGACGAGTCGTAGCCACCCGGGGGGCCGTAACCACCGCCGCCCCCTGGGGTCTGGCCATAGCCATCCGAGTGATTGCCATAGCTCATGAATGACCCCCAATTATCCGAGTTGCGGGCAAAATCCTAGCGAAAATGCTCCCGGAAGGAGAGAATCCGTTCGCGCTTGTGAGCGCGTTGTGAGCAAGTCGTAGCCGAAAGCGCAGACCGAGGCTCAGTGCTCGCAGGAGGGACCGAGGCTCAGTGCTCGCCGGAGGTCAGCGCTCGCGGGGGTCCGGGTCGGCCGTGGGGTCGACGCCCTCGTCGAGGGCGTCCCACAGTTCCCGCTCGCCGGGGGCGCTCTCGGCGGGAGCAGGACGGTTCGCGGCGCCGCCGGGACCGGCCCCCTGCCGGTCGTAGCGGCCGGACATGCCCGGCCAGCGCCCGCCGCGCAGGATCACCGCCACTCCTCCGGCCAGCAGCAGGAGCCCCCCGGCGGAGGCGAGGATCGGCCAGACGACGGCCGACGCGACCTGCGGGGCGGCGCCCGCGGACATCGGTGCCCGCTCGGCGGAGATCCGCAGCGCGGCATTCGCGCCGCTCCCCCACCAGGAACCGGCGATCATCCCTGCCCCGCCGAGCGCCATCACCGCTCCGACGAGCCCGCGCCACACGCCTCCCGTGGCGAGGACGGCGACCACCGCGGCGAGCGCCGCCCAGGCGGCCGGGCCGAGCGCGGGGACCAGTTCGGCGGCGGAGACCGCCACCTCGCGGGTGTCGTACGTCACGGTGAACCAGTCGCGCCCGGCGGCGAGGAGCACGAGCGCGGCGCCCGCCACGCACACGGCCAGCCAGGTCCACAGCTCCCGCCTGCCCGTCACGCCCGGGTCACCGCCAGCTCGTCGGCGTCGAAGCAGGTCCGGTCGCCGGTGTGGCAGGCGGCGCCCACCTGGTCGACCTTGAGCAGGACGGTGTCGCCGTCGCAGTCGAGCGCGGCGGACTTGACGTGCTGGACGTGACCGGAGGTGTCGCCCTTCACCCAGTAGGCTCCGCGGCTGCGCGACCAGTAGGTGGCCCTTCCCGTGGTGAGCGTGCGGTGCAGCGCCTCGTCGTCCATCCAGGCGAGCATGAGCACCTCGCCGGTGTCGTACTGCTGGACGACGACGGGAACCAGCCCGTCGGCGGTGCGCTTCAGCCGGGCCGCGATGGCGAGGTCAAGGGACATGCGGCAATTGTGCCGCAACCGGGAGGAGGGGTCGTGTCCGGCCCGGCCGGGCCGGACGTCCGCCGCCGCAGGCCGGGCCGGAGACGGCGGGCGGCGGGAGCAGAAGCCGGACGGGGACGGCGGGGACAGAAGCCGGACGGGGACGGCGGGGCGGCTCAGCGGCTGCGGTCGTCGTCGAGCACGTCGGCGGCGTGGACGACGATCTTGGGGTCGGGGACGCCGACGACCTCGTGGTCCTTGTTCTCGTACTCGAACAGGCTCAGGACGTGCCGCATGGCCTCGATCCGGGCCCGCTTCTTGTCATTGCTCTTGATCACCGTCCACGGGGCCTCCTCCGTGTCGGTGTTGACGAACATGTCCTCCTTGGCGGCGGTGTAGTCCTCCCACTTGTCGAGCGACTCCAGGTCCATCGGCGACAGCTTCCACTGCCGCACCGGGTCGACCTGGCGGATCACGAACCGGGTGCGCTGCTCGGACCGCGAGACCGAGAACCAGAACTTCACCAGGTGGATGCCGTCGCGGACGAGCATCCGCTCGAACTCGGGGGCCTGCTCCAGGAACTCCAGGTATTCCTCGGGAGTGCAGAAGCGCATCACCCGCTCGACCCCGGCGCGGTTGTACCAGGAGCGGTCGAAGAAGACCATCTCGCCGGCGGCGGGCAGGTGGGAGACGTAGCGCTGGAAGTACCACTGGGTGCTCTCGCGCTCGCTCGGCTTCTCCAGCGCCACCACGTTCGCGCCCCGGGGGTTGAGGTGCTCCATGAACCGCTTGATCGTGCCGCCCTTGCCCGCGGCGTCGCGCCCCTCGAAGAGGACGACCATGCGTCCCCCGGTGTCCTTGATCCAGTACTGGAGCTTGAGCAGCTCGATCTGGAGCAGCCGCTTGAGCCGCTCGTACTCCGCCCGCCCCATCCGCTCGTTGTAGGGATACTTCTCCCGCCAGGTGTCGACCGGGCTGCCGTCCTTGCGGACCAGGACGGGGTCGTCGTCGTCATCGTCGTTGACCCGCAGATCGGTCAGCTCGTCGAGCAGATCGCTGCGGTCTATCGCCGCGTGGACGTCCACGACGGGGAACTGGCCGTCCGACGGCTCCCCGCCAACCAACTCTGCCATCGGTCCCTTCCCTCGGGCGGGCGTGGGGCCCGCCTCCGCCCTGCCCCTACCACGCTCTGAGCAGGCTAATCCTTCCCGGGCGTCCCTTTCTTCGCGGGCGATCCGCCCCTTTCGCGCCGTACGATCCGCTCCGACAAAAAACCTACTAAACCAGTAGGTCTTGACGGAATCGTGAGCGTGTGTTGGAGTGATGCCGTGCGCCCAGAGTTCCCGCCGGCGGCGGGCGAGGACGTCGCCCCGTGCCGCGCCCGATCCGTGCCCTGTCGCCGCTGACCCGCGTCGCCGCCGACCGTCCGGCGCTCCGCCCGCGGAGCGCGCCCCGCACCGCCCCCGTCCGGTACGACCAGCCAGAAAGGCCTCAACCATGCCCGTCGAATTCCCAGGCGCCGACGGCGGTGACACGCACGATCCCGCGGCCCTCGCGTCCCCCGCGAAGGCACCGCCCCCGGTGACGGGCGGCCGGGGGCGCGCGCACCACGGGTACACGTGGAGCCGGGCCCGGCTCGTCTCCGTGTCCGCCCCCGGCGGGTCCGGCGGGTCCGCCGGGCCCCGCGTGATCCTGGCCGCCACTCCCCCCTCGGGCGAAACCCCCGGCGACACGGAAGGCGCGGAGGCCGGCGGGCCCCCGCCGAGGGTGGTCACCACCCGTCACCCGGGGCGGTGGGTGGCGGCCCTGGGCGTCGCGGTGCTGCTGGCCATGGCGGTCAGCGCGCTGGTCACCAACCCGGCCTGGGAGTGGGAGGTGGTCGGGGAGTACCTGTTCGCGCCCTCCGTGCTGCGGGCGGTCGTGTTCACGCTGGAGCTGACCGCGCTGGGAATCGTCTTCGGCTTCCTGCTCGGCACGATCCTGGCGCTCATGCGGCTGTCGGGGAATCCACTGCTCAACTCGGCCGCCTGGGGCTACATCGCCCTGTTCCGGTCGGTACCGCTGATCCTGCAGCTGCTGTTCTGGTACAACCTGGCCCTGCTGTATCCGAGGATCTCCTTCGGCGTGCCGTTCGGCCCGGCGTTCTTCGACATCGGGACGATGGACCTGATCGGACCGGTCACCGCCGCCGCGCTGGGCCTGGCCCTGCACCAGGCCGCCTACGCCGCGGAGATCGTCCGGGCCGGGCTGCTCTCGGTGGACCACGGCCAGCGGGAGGCGGCCGCGGCGCTGGGCATCCCCAAGGCCAGGCAGCTGTTCCGGATCGTCCTGCCGCAGGCCATGCGGTCGATCGTGCCGACCGCCGGCAACGAGATCATCGGCCTGGTCAAGGGCACCTCGGTCGTCTACATCATGGCCCTGCCCGAGCTCTTCTACCAGGTTCAGGTGATCTACAACCGCAACGGCAGGGTCATCGCCCTGCTGCTGGTGGCGACCATCTGGTATCTCGTGATGACCTCCGTGATGTCCGTCGCGCAGCACTACGTCGAGCGGCACTACGGAAAGGGCCTGGCATGAGCGCCGCGATGGTCGAGCTGCGGGGCGTGCACAAGAGCTTCGGGTCGCTGGAGGTGCTGCGCGGGGTGGACCTGCGGGTCGCCGCGGGCGAGGTAACGGTGATCCTGGGCCCGTCGGGGTCGGGGAAGTCCACGCTTCTCCGTACCGTCAACCACCTGGAGAAGGTGGACAGCGGTTCGGTCAGCGTCGACGGCGAGCTGGTCGGCTACCGCAGGTCCGGCGACAGGCTGTACGAGCTGCCCGAGCGCGAGATCCTCCGGCAGCGGACCAGGATCGGATTCGTCTTCCAGAACTTCAACCTCTTCCCGCACCTGACCGTGCACCAGAACGTCACCGAGGCGCCCCGGTCGGCCCAGCGCAGGCCGAAGGCGGAGGTGGACGCGCTGGCGGCCCGGCTGCTGGAGCGGGTCGGGCTCTCCGACAAGGCGCACTCCTATCCCCGCAAGCTCTCCGGCGGGCAGCAGCAGCGGGTGGCCATCGCCCGCGCCCTGGCCCTGGAGCCCAAGGTCATCCTCTTCGACGAGCCGACGTCCGCGCTGGATCCGGAACTCGTCGGCGAGGTGCTCGACGTGGTCAAGGGCCTCGCCGGGAGCGGCACCACCATGATCGTCGTCACCCACGAGATCGGCTTCGCCCGCGAGGTCGCCGACACCGTGGTCTTCATGGACGAGGGCCGGATCGTCGAGCGGGGCACCCCCGCCGAGGTGCTGGACGCCCCCCGGCACGAGCGCACCCGCCTCTTCCTCAGCAGCGCAAGGACGTCTACGACTTCGCCACCTACCGGGTGGACCAGCTCGCCTGGCAGGTGAGCAGGGGGAGCCCGATCACCAAGATCGAGAAGGCCGCCGACATCGCCGGGCTGAACGTCTCCGTCGGATCCGGCACCAACCAGGAGAAGATCCTGCTGGAGTGGGACGCGCAGAACCAGAAGGCCGGGCTCGAGGCCGCGAACATCCAGTACTACCAGAAGTACGGCGACGTCCTGCTGGCGCTGAAGTCCGGCCGCGTCCAGGCCTACCTGGGCCCGAACCCTCCCATCGCCTACCAGGTCGCGGTGGGCGGTGACAGCAGGATCGTCGGGACGCTCTCGGGCGGAGGGTCGGTCGAGGGCCTGATCGCGGTCATGACCCTGAAGGGCAACGGCCTGGTCCAGCCGGTCAACGAGGCGATCAACACGCTCATCGAGAACGGCAAGTACGCCGAGGTGCTCAAGCGCTGGGGCCTGGACAACGAGGCACTGCCCACGTCGAGGATCAACCCGCCCGGCCTGCCGAGGCAGCCCAAGTGACGATCGACTCCGCGAGGCCCGCCGCACCCGCCGCCCCGGGCACCGAACGTCCCCCGCCCCCGCCCACGAAGCACGCGGCACCGGCACCGGCACCGGCACCGGGCGGGTGTTCCCCGCGGGCTCCGGCCGTCTCCCTCCAGGTGCGGCACGTGGCCGTTCCCGGCCCCGAGGTCGAACCGCTCCTGGAGGGCCTGCACGCCGAGTACACCAGCCGGTACGGTCCCAACGACGAGATCAACCGCTATCCCGGCGAGCGGTTCACCCCGGAGCACGGGGGCGCGTTCCTCGTCCTCGTCGAGCACGGGCGGACCGTCGCCGGGGGCGCGTTCTTCCGGCACGACGGGGAGACCGCCGAGCTCAAGCGGATCTGGACCCATCCGGACCACCGCCGGCGCGGCCTGGGCGTCGCCGTCGTACGGGAGCTGGAGCGGGAGGCCGCGCGGCAGGGTTACCGCAGGATCTACCTGACCACGGGCCCCCGGCAGCCCGAGGCGGCCGGGCTCTACCTCGCGACCGGATACACCCCGCTCTACGACCTGGGGGCCGACCCCGAGACGGTCGGCCCCCACCCCTTCGAGAAGATCATCCGAGGTTCGGCGTGAACCGCTAGGAGCGGGCGGCCGAGACCCAGGAGGCGTGCAGGTCCGCGTAGACGCCGGGCCGGCGTACCAGCTCGGCGTGCGGGCCGCGCTGCACGATCCGGCCCTTGTCGAAGACGAACACCTCGTCCGCCGCCTCGGCGGTGGAGAGCCGGTGGGCGATGGAGACGGCGGTGCGCCCCCGCGTGACGCCCTCCAGGGCGCGGGCCAGCCGCACCTCCGTCGCCGGGTCCACCGCGGAGGTGGCCTCGTCCAGCAGCAGCAGGTCGGGGTCGGCCAGGTAGGCGCGGGCGAGCGCGACGAGCTGGCGCTCGCCCGCCGACAGCGACTCGCCGCGCTGGCCGACCCTGGTCGACAGGTCGGCGGGCAGCCCCTCCAGCCAGTCGGTGAGCCCCAGCTCGGTCATGGCGAGCCGGATCTCCGCCTCGGTCGCCGAGGGACGGCCGAAGGCGATGTTCTCCGCCAGGGTGCCGTTGAACAGGAAGCCGTCCTGCGGCACCATGACGATGCGGCTGCGCAGCGAGGAGAACCGGACGGTCCTCAGGTCGTGGCCGTCGACCGTGATCCGCCCCGAGACGGGGTCCATCAGGCGGGTGAGCAGCTTGGCGAAGGTCGTCTTGCCGGAACCGGTCTCCCCCACCACGGCGATCCGCGAGCGCGGCGGGATGTCCGCCGAGACCCCGTGCAGCACCGGGACCCCGCCGGGGTAGGAGAACTCCACGTCCTCGAAGGAGACCGAGATGGGACCGCGCGGCAGCTCGACGCCCTCGGGGCCCGGGTCGGCGACGTCGGCGGGGGTGTCGAGCACGCCGAGGATGCGCCGCCACCCGGCGACGGCGTTCTGCGCCTCGTTGAGCACCTCGGTGGCGATCTGCATCGGCGAGACGAACAGCGTGATGAGGAACAGGAAGGCGACCAGGCGTCCCTCGGTGATGTCCTGCGCCAGCCCGAGCCGCACCCCGACCAGCACCACGGCCGCCAGGGTCACGGCGGCGACGATCTCGGTCAGCGGGAACACGGTCGCGACGATCCGCTGGGTGCGGGCCTGCGCCGCCATGTTGGCGTCGATCGCGACGTCGAGCCGCTCGGCCGTACGGGCCTCGGAGCCGTGGGCCCTGATCACGGCCGCGCCCACGACCGACTCGCTGACGGCCGAGAGCATGTCGCCGGTGCGCTCGCGGACCCGCGTGTAGGCGCCCGACAGCCACCGCTGGAAGCGCGGCAGGACGACCATGAGCGGCAGGAAGCACAGCCACACCAGCAGGGCGAGCTGCCAGGAGTAGACGAACATCAGCCCGGTGGCGACCAGGAGCTGGCCCAGGGCGATGATGATCATCAGCCCGCCCCACTGCATGAAGACGCTGATCTGGTCGACGTCGCCGGTGACCCGGGAGACGAGGGCGCCGCGCCGCTCAGAGTTCTGGGTGAGCACCGACAGGTCGTGCACGTGCCGGAAGCCGCGCACCCTGAGCGTGGCGAGCGAGGACTCGGTGGCCCGGTAGAGGCGTACGTTCATCAGGTACGCGCACAGCGCGGTGAACACCACGGCGGCGGCGCACAGCAGCACGGCGGTGCGGACGTAGGCCACGTCCGGGGCGCCCTTCGCGAGCCCCGTGTCGATGGTCTGCTGGACGGCGATCGGCACGATGATCTTGCCGATCGTGGCCACCACGGCCAGCGCGAGCGTGCCGGCCAGCCCCTTGCGGAACTCCGGCGTGAGCGACAGGCCGTGCCTGACGGTGGCCAGCCCGGAGCGCTCGACCCCCTGGAACGAGCTCACCGGCACCGTCCTCCCAGCCCCGGTCCCAGCCCTGGTGCCAGCCTCGGCCCCAGTGGACCGCGGCCCCGCTCGTCCCGCGTCGTCCCGGCGGGGTGCTCCCCCGGCCGGTGGTGCTTCCTCACGCGCTGACCTCTTCCTCTTGCTCGGCGTCGAGCGCCTCGCGCTCGGCGCCCTGGCGTTCGTAGGCGGTGACCAGGTTGCGGTAGCCCTCGCAGCGGGCGAGCAGCTCCGCGTGGCCGCCCCGGTCGACGACCCGGCCGTGGTCGAGGTAGACGACCTCGTCGGCCAGGGCGATGGTGGCCATCCGGTAGGCGATGACGACCACGGTGGAGACCTGGGCCGCGTCCCGCAGCCCGTACAGGATCCTCGCCTCGACCTGCGGGTCGACGCTGGAGGTGGCGTCGTCCAGGACGAGCAGCCGCGGGCGGCGCACCAGCGCGCGGGCCAGGGCGATCCGCTGGCGCTGGCCGCCCGACAGGGTGGTGCCGCGCTCGCCGACCCGGGTGTCCAGCCCCGAGGGCAGGGCGCTGACGAATCCCTCGGCCTGCGCCAGGCGCAGCGCCGCCCAGACGTCCTCGTCCCCGACCGGCCGGCCGAGGGTGACGTTGCCGCGTACGGTGTCGTCGAACAGGAACGTCTGCTGCGGCACCAGCGCCACCGCGTCGCTGACCCCGTTCCTGGCCACGTCGCGCAGGTCCGTGCCGTCCACCAGCACGACGCCCTCCGCCGGGTCGACCAGGCGGACGAGGGCCTGGGCGAGCGTCGACTTGCCCGAGCCGGTGGGTCCGACCAGGGCGACGGTACGGCCGGGCCCGACCTCCAGGCTCACCTCGCGCAGGACGGGGAACTCACCGTCGCCGTAGGCGTAACCGAGGTCGCGGACCTCCAGCCTGGCGGGTTCGGTGCCTGGCAGCTCGACGGCGCCGTGCTCCATGGAGCCGGTGGCCTCGAGCACGGCCTGGATCCGCTCGTAGCCGACGACGGACCGAGGCAGCTCGGCGAGCACCCAGCCGAGCGCGCGGATCGGGAAGGCCAGCAGGGTGAACAGGTAGGCGACCTGGACGAGCACGCCGGAGCCGATCGCGCCGCTCTCCAGCCGCATCACGCCGATCAGCAGCACGGCGAGCACGCCCAGGGTGGGCAGCGCCTCCAGCATCGGGTCGAACAGGCCGCGGACCCGGCCCACGGCGATGTTGGCGTCGCGCAGCTCGCCTGCCTTGGCCTGGAACCTGGCGGTCTCCTCGTCCTCGCGGCCCAGGGTCTTGACGACCAGGGCTCCGTCGAAGCTCTCGTGGGCGATCTCGCTGACCTCGGCCCGCAGCTGCTGGGCGCGGGTGGCCAGCGGGTTGAGTTTGCGCTGGTAGACCAGGTTGAGCACGGCGATCGCGGGAAAGACGAGGAACCCGACGAGAGCGAGGATCGGATCGGTGATCACCATCGCGACGGCGGCGGTCACCAGCATCACGACCACGCCGACGGCCATCGGCAGCGGGGCGAGCGGCGCCCAGGCGGCCTCCACGTCGGACCCGGCGTTCGACAGCAGCTGCCCGGTCGGGTGCCTGTGGTGCCAGGCGAGCGGAAGCTTCAGATACTGGCGGGTGACGTCACGGCGGGAGCGGGCCTGCATCCGATACTGCATGACCCCGGCGAAATACCGGCGCCCTGCCACGCCCAGCGCCTTGAGCAGGGAGACCCCAAGGATGAGGAGCGCACCGAGGGTGAGGGTGCCCGTCGTGATCCGCCCGTCCCTGAAGGCCGGGAGCACGACGTGGTCGGTGGCCCAGCCCAGGGCCCACGCCGCGGCGACGGTCATCACGCCGTACAGGGCGCTGGACAGCACCGCGGCGGAGAAGATCGACTTCTCCGCCCGGATGGCGACCCCGAGGACCCCGAGTCCCCTGCGCATGACTGCGGTGGTCATCTTGCTCGCCACGCGGGGGGTGTCCTTTCGACGGGGAACGTTGCTACCTAAGTCCCTATCACTGTGGATCATCCGGTTATTCCCGAACCACCTTCGGTTAGTGTCACGTTCACACCTCCGGTTGCTCGTACAACGGCTCGTTAGGATCTGAAATGAACTACGCCCGCGCCGAACGATCCGCGCTCAGCGACCTGTTCGCCCAGCTCGGCCCGGACGCTCCCACACTCTGCGAGGGCTGGACCACCTTCGACCTCGCCGCCCACCTCGTCGTCCGCGAGAGCCGCCCCGACGCCGCCGGAGGCATCCTCCTCAAGCCACTGGCCGGATACACCGCCAGGGTGCAGGAGTCCACGAAGACCAGGAAGGGGTACGCGGGCCTCGTCGAGCTCGTGCGTTCCGGGCCTTCGGGGGTCTATCGCCTGCCCGGCCTGGACCAGGCGGTCAACACGACGGAGCTCTTCATCCACCACGAGGACGTGCGGCGGGCGCAGCGGGTCTGGGAGCCTCGGGAGCTGCCCGCCGAGCTGGAGGAGAGGTTCTGGAAGCAGGTCCACAGCGGCGCCCGGCTGTTCCTGCGCCGCTCTCCCGTCCGGGTGGTCCTGCACCGCATCGGCGGGGGTGTCGCGATCGGCGGCCGCAAGGAGGGGCCTCAGGTCGAGGTGACGGGCACGGCCGGGGAACTGCTGCTGTTCTGCTTCGGCCGCCAGTCCCACGCCAAGGTCGACGTGAGCGGCGACGACGAGGCCGTGGCCAGGCTGATGGACGCGTCTCTGGGCGTCTGAGCGGAACCGCTCCCCGGGGAGCGGGAAGAGGTCGTGGGCGACGACCCGGACCACCCGGTCCGGGCGTCGACGGTTCGCGACCGCAGTGGCCGGCTGACGGCCGGCTGGCGGCCGACGGCCTGTCACCGGACGACCGGCGATCAGCCGCCGATCGGCGGCGGGGAACCGGGCGGGCTAGCGGACGCCGTCGCCCCGGTCCCGGCTTCCGGCCTTCGCCAGACCTCGGGCGATCATGTAACCGACCGTGAGGAGGGTGATGTACTTGATGGCGTGCTCCGCCCCGAAAGGGTCACCGTAACCACGCGAGTCACCGCCGACCACGAAGGCTGTGATCACGATCGCGACCAGGATGACGATGTAGGCGATGAACTCGGTGGTCTGGAACGCCGGCTTGGTCTCACCGGCCAACCCGCGAGAGCCGACGCTCCGCGACCGATCACCTGGCTGGCCTCCGACGGGTGATGTCATCGTTCTCACTCCTTGCTTCTGAATAATTACCTATAGTTACTATACATCGACCAATTCCCCTCTTTTTGTAGCCACAAACGCCGCACCAGCCGCCTACGCGCCGTCCGTCCCGCGCGGGAGCGGGAAGAATCCCCTGCCGCCCGCCTTCCTCCCCCGGCCCCCCGGTCTCCCCCGGCGTCACCGGAACGAGGCCGCGACGGCCGTCTCCCCCGGCGGCCCGCCGGTCCTGCCCGCCGGGAGGTACGTCACGAGCTCCGGCGGCGACCCGGCCGGAGGCGGCGCTCCCCGGCCCGCCCGGCCGCAGGCCGAATACTTCCCGACATCTGCCGGAACACCGGACTCACATTTCCTGACATCTGCTGGTAAAACCGAACTCCCGGCGCGGACGACCGGCCGCCTGATCGGCGGTGACCAGCAAAAACAATCCCCGTGATCGGCGTACGCCCAGCGCCGGGCTAGCCCTACCGGTATACCTGGCAATGAAGATTGGACAGGAGCGTCTCGCGACCGCACGATGGCGGGTGTGACCTATGCCAAACTCGCGACCGGACCGCGGCTTGCCCCCGCGAGACGGGTATGATCATCAAAATCCGGGAGCCACCCGGGCCGCAGATGCCAAAGATCGATAAAATTCGGGTATATACGGCTGGGATTGGAACTGCCAGGAGGCCCCCATGCAGGTCAAGAAGATCCTCACCTACCTCGCGGTAGCTTTCGTGGTCTTCTATCTGTTCACCAAACCCGCCGAAGCGGCGAATGCGGTCAACGGAGTCTTCGACGGGATCATAAGGGGAGCAGACCAGTTGGCTCTGTTCTTCACCCGAGTGCTCACCTAATCGCCCGGCGGGGTCCCCCGCCCGAACCGCGTCACCCGCGTTCCCGGCTGACCCACAGGGGAGCGCGCGCCCCGTTCCGAACGCCATGCCGTCGGCCCCGCCGACCCCGGAAACGTATCGCGGCGATCACCGGAAGCCGCCGCGGCACCCCCGTACCCGCGAACCAGCCACGAGGTCACACCCGCGCCCCCGCCGCCCGAAGTCGCGCGGCCCCGCCGTACAGAGTGGTACGGAACCGTACAGAGTGGTACGGAACCAGGGCGGTACGGACGACACCCGGGTGACATGACACGGAGACCACCCGTACGGCGAACGTCCTGACCCGATCATGGATGACCGCGGAAGACATCACGGCACTCCCTTGATGATCTTTCCGGCACCCTGGGGGAAGTCCGTTTCTCGTACGGGGGGATCGTTCATGCGTGGTAAGCGGGGTTCGCCCGGAATCGGGGCCGTCGTCGCAGGAGCCGCCGTCGTCGCAGGAGCCGTCGTGTGCGGCGTGCTGGCGACCCCACAGGTCGCCCTCGCGATCCCGGTACCGGACCCGCCTCCGGCTCCGTCCCCCGTCCAGACCCCGGCACCGGCCCAGACCCCGGCACCGGCACCGGCACCGGCCCAGACCCCGGCACCGGCACCGGCACCGGCCCAGACCCCGGCACCGGCACCGGCACCGGCCCAGGCGCCGGTCCCGGCACCCGTGCGGGCCTCCGTCCGGACATCGATCGGCGGCGGGACCGGGCGGCCTCTCGCGGGAGGCTCCTCGTCCCTCTCGGCCCACCCATCCCTCGGCCACTTCGGCGCACCCGTCGACCGGCCGCTGCGGGGAAGGATCACGCTGGCCGGCCCGACCGGCAAGACGATCGCCTTCAGGCTGGTCAACCCCGCCCTCCTGCCCGCCGGGATCACACTCGACGCCGACGGCCTGCTCGGCGGCGCCTCCCGGGTACCCGGCACCTGGACGGTCCCGATCGAGGCGTGCGCCGCCTCCGGCGGCTGCGCCACCGGCACGGTGACGATCACCGTCACCTGCGAGTGCGCCCGTCCGCTCCCCCCGGCTCCCTCCCTCGCCGGTGCGCCCTGCTCCGACGGCGACTCCGACGGCGCCGTGACCACCGAATAGCCGCGGGCGAATTCCCGCGACCGCCCCGGCTCGCCCCGGGGCGAGCGTCCCGGGTGCTTCCCCTCCCCCGGAGGACGTGTTACGCAGGAGGCATGGGAGATCAGCAGGCCATGACCGGCCCTCACACGCTCGACACCGCCGCGGCGCGTCGCGTCGTCGAACGCGCCGACACCGAGGGCGCCGAGCTGGTCCGCTTCCTGTACGCCGACCACGGCGGCGTGATCAGGGGCAAGGCGACCTCCCGCTCCCGGCTGGCGGAGCGGCTCCACACCGGCATCGGGCACACCGTGGCGATGATGGCGATGAACATGCTCGACGAACTCCAGGACGTCGAGAGCCTCGGCCCGGTGGGAGAGGTCCGCCTCGTCCCTGATCCGGCCACGTTCGTCCACCTGCCCTACGCTCCCGGCGCCGCGGCCATGCTGGCGGACCTGCGCCAGGTCGACGGCTCCGCCTGGCCCGTCTGCCCGCGCACCTTCCTGCGCGAGGCCGTCGCCGCCCTGGCCGCCGAGGGTCACGCCCTCGTCGCCGCCTACGAGCCCGAGTTCACCCTGGGCCGCCGCGAACCCGACCCCGCGGGCGGCCTGGACCGGCTGGTCCCCGCCGACGACAGCCTGTGTTACTCCACCGCCGGCTTCAACCAGCTCCACGACTACACGATGACCCTGTTGCACGCCCTGGAGAGCCAGGGCCTGCGGCCCGAGCACTACCATCCCGAACTCGGCCACGGCCAGCACGAGCTGTCGATCCACCACGCCCCCGCCCTCCAGGCCGCCGACAACCACGTGATCTACCGCGAGACGGTCAGGGGCGTCGCCGCGCGCATGTCGATGTGGGCCTCCCTCGCTCCCAAGCCCCTCGCCGGCCAGCCGGGCAACGGCGCCCACCTCCACGTCTCACTCTGGGACCCCGGACTCCGGGCCAACGCCTTCGGCGACCCCTCCGACCGCTACGGCATGTCGGCCGTCGCCTATCGCTTCATCGGCGGACTGGTCGCCCACCTCCCGGCACTCACCGCGCTGACCTGCGGATCGGTGAACAGCTTCCGGCGCCTGACACCGAGGTCGTGGTCGAGCGCGTACGCCTGCTACGGCATGGACAACCGCGAGGCGGCGGTGCGGATCTGCTCCCCCACGGGACGCGACGCCGCGGCGTCCGCCAACCTGGAACTCAAGCCCTCCGACTCCTCGGCCAACCCCTACCTGTCGCTGGGCGCCGTCATCCACGCGGGCCTGGACGGCATCCGCCGCGGCCTCGACCCCGGCGACCCCGTCAACGTCGACCCCGCCACCCTCCCCGCCGGACGCGTCCGCCGCCTCCCGGCCTCCCTGGACGAGGCCCTGGACGCCCTGGAGGCCGACGACGTCCTCATGAACGCACTCGGCCCCCTGCGCGCCTCCGCCTACCTGGCCGTCAAACGCTCCGAGGCCAGGTCCTTCGCCGCCCAGGACGCCGCCTACGAGCTGTTCCACCACTCCCGGGTCTTCTAAATCCTTAAGCCCTAATATCGCCGTACATCCCCGCATATATGGGAGTGCGCGATAAAAAGCAGAACCGGAACGGCCCTGGTACTCGTCCTCCTGCTCGGCGGATGTGGCTTCGGAGACGGGCGGGACGCTTCCCCGGTCCCGTACGTGACACCGTCGGCGCTGCTTCCCGAGCCGCCGCCACCGGCGCCGTCGTCGGCGCCGTCACTGACCCCCCGGCCCGCGTCGCTGAGGTCACAGGGGTCACCGCCCGCCGAGGGAAAGGGCGGCCGCGACCCCGGCGACGTCAACGGCGACGGCTTCGCGGACCTGACCTTCGTCATGCTCCACGGCCCCTGGTCGCCCGACCTCGTGATCGTGTACGGCTCGAAGAACGGCCTGGATCCCTGGACCAGGACGGTGGTGCCCGGCGCCCACCTCGTGTTCGGCTGGCCCACGAACACGGCCGACCTCGACGGCGACGGCTTCGCCGACGTCCTCGTCCACGGCCACGTGGCGAGGGCGGGCGGTCACCCGGACATCCCGTACGTCCTGTGGGGCGGCCCGAAGGGGGTGGACCCGGAGGCGAGGCCGACCGCCGTCCGAACGCCCCTACCCCCCGACCATTTCTTCGCGGAGACGACGCCGGGCGACTTCGACGGCGACGGCGCGGCCGATCTGGCGCTGTGGACGCCGACGACGGAGGAGGCGAGCGGGAACGAGTCGACCATGAAGAGCCTCATCGTGCTGTACGGGCCGTTCACGCGGGAGGGCGTCCCCCGCCGTCGCACCGTCCAGCCCTCAAAGGTCACCCAGGACTCCGGTGGCCTGGTCGCGGGCAGGATCGGCGAAGGGCGCGCCACCGACCTGCTCGTGCGCGAGCCGAACGACGGCGAGCAGTCGGCGTCGTGGCTCGTCAGGGGCGGCCCGGGCGGGCTGTCCCGCCGGAGCCACCGGCTGAACGAGGGCAACGCCGTCGCGCTGGGGGACTTCGACGGGGACGGCAGGGGCGACGTCGTGGTCGCCGACAGCGGCGGCCGCAACAACGAGCCGGGGTACGAGACCGAGCCGCCCCACGTCGACGGCGTGATGACCGTCCACTTCGACGGGGCCCGGCGCGCGCCACAGGTGTTCAGGAACGTCGAAGCCGCGCGGACGATGGTGGCGGGAGACTTCGACGGCGACGGGACCGACGACCTCGCGATCGCCCGCCGCCCCGGCGGCGTCGAGCTGCTGCGCGGCGGGGGAAACGGGCTGCGGCGCGGCGGGAGGACGATCCGCCGGCTCGGACCGGCCACGGACCCGGCCGGCCGCAGGCTGCGCCCCGACGAGCGCCCGGCCTTTCCCCGGGCATCGGCCGACTACGACGGCGACGGACGGGACGAACTGCTGCTGAGCTGGTCCCCCGTCAACCACGTCCCGGAATGGGGCTCGGCGCTGTCGCTGTGGTGGGTGACGGACGGCGGCCGCGACGAGAACGCCTTCGGCACCGGCGGCTGGTGAGGCACCGGGTCCCGACGAGATCACCGCCGCTACGGAGCGGCCGGATAACCTTCCGTGCTGATCGTCAGCAGCACCGGCTCCGGCATCGTGAACGGTTTGCCGAAGGAGCTCACGTTCTCGCGGGTGTAACGGTTGACGTCAGGCTCGCTGAACACCCTGATGGTCTCGCACTTACGATCGATGATCACGTAGACGGGGATCCCCATCGAGGCGTACGCCTCCGGCTTGTCGCCGTAGTCCTCGGAGCGGGTGTTCTTCGACACGACCTCGATGACAGCCGCCACGATCTCCTTGCGCACCGGGTTCTCGTCGTCGCTGAGGCTTCCGGCAGGGATGATCACGATGTCGGGCTGCGGCCCCCGATGGTCACCCGGGGTCCCGACCCCCATATCCGGCAGGGCCCACCACGCGTCGGAGGGAATCTGGCGGATCGTCTCGCTGACGATCAGATTGTGAAAGGCCGACGCGGACGCCTGCATCACGATCTTCCCGGCGTACCACTCGACCTTGTACCCGTCACGCTCCGCCGCCAACGCGAGGAGCTCACTGAACGTCTTCGAATCATCTGACATCTCGGCCCCTCCTCACTTCGCCCACATCCAATGATGCCAGCGAACGAGATGCGGCGCCGCATCGGACGGACCGTCCTCAGACCGTGGTGGCCACAGCGGTGACCACGGCCGCCGTCGCGTCACGGTGTGGCCGCGCGGGTCACCCCCTCGCGGTGAAGACGATCTCCACTCTCCGGTTCTTCGCCCGGTTCTCCTCCAGCGGCCGCCCCCGGACGACGTTGGGCACCCGGGGACGCCTCTCGCCGAAACCCGCGACCTGGAAGACCACCCCCGTCAACGTTTCCTGGAGGGAGCGCCGCACGGCCTGCGCCCGCCTGAGCGACAGCGCGGTGTTGTAGGCGTCGTCGCCCTGGTCGTCGGTGTGCCCCTCGATCCTGACCGTCCCGCCCGCGGAGTCGGCCCGGACCCTCGCGGCGACCCGCCCCAGCCGCTGCCGCGCCCGCGGCGTCAGCACGGCCCTGTCGAGCGCGAACAGCACGTCGCCGGCGATCGCCACGGTGACCTGCTCGCCCCGCCGCGCCTCGCTCTCGGCGCCGTCGAGCGACTCCACCTCGGCGACGACGTCCTCGACGGGAGCGACGACGTCCTCCACCCCGGCCGTGACGTCGCCTCCCGGATCCGCCCACGCGGCCGTCGCGGGGCCCGCGGCCAGGGCGAGCCCGAGTGCCAGGATCGTGAGGCGTTCAGGAGATCGGGACATCGGTGAACACACCCAGCACCTTGAGGTCCACATTGATCTTCGTGACGTCCGGCGGCGGAGCGGCGAACGTGGCGTGCAGGGACAGCACCTCACCGGGCTCGGTGAACACGTCGTACTCGGAGCACAGGCACTTGGCCCTGGGATACTTCCCGGTGCGCGCGACGACGTACCGCTTGCCGTTGACCGGGTCGACCAGGCTGACCCCGGCCACGGTCAGGCCGAGACCGCCCGGGGTGTCGCCCATGTCGCTGTTCATCTGCCACCGGTCGTCACCGTTGTTGGTGACCGTCCAGGTCAGCGTGGAGAGCCGGCCCTGGCGCCGGATGCCGGTGATCTCCACGGTCAGGTCGGTGCCACTCGCCTTGACCTTCTTGCGGGCGATCACCCGCTCGCTCTCGGCGGGCGCGTCCACCTGCCCGGAAGGCTCGGCGGGCTCGCCGGTCTCCGTCGTCCCCGTGGCCTCCGTCGGCTTCGCGGTGTCAACGGGGTCCGCGACCTCCAGCGTCGTCGTCACCCGCTCCTCCCCGCCGCCCCCCTGCTGCCCGGGAAGCATCCCGCAGCCGCTCAACGCGGCCGCCAGCACCACCGCGACCGCCCCCGGTGTGAGCCCTCTTCGCATCCGTCCCCCTCCGCCCGTCGTGGATCGCGTCGAGCCCGACCGTACGCGGGCCACCTTCAGAACCCGCATAGACCCGCACAGACCTGTACAGCGCGCTATACGCGCAGGCCACGGCGCCGCGCCGCCTCACGGGCGAGCTCTTCGGCCTCGGCGAGGCCGTGCCGGTCACCGAGAGCGTCAAACTCTCCCACAGCGCCCGATACGGCATCAACCGCCTCAGCCACCTCGTCGAGATCCAGCAGGGCCGCCGCCAGGGTCAGCAGCGCCCGCGCGACGCCCCTGCGGTCCGCGTACTCGCGGAACGTCCCGAGTGCCTCCTCCGCGGCCCCGCGGGCGGCGTCGGGCCGTCCTTCGGCCAGGGCGACCCTGGCGACGAGCACCAGTCCCGCGGCCTCGGGGAGCCGGTCCCCCAGACGCCTGGCCAGACCGAGACCGCGTTCGGCCCGCTCGCGCGCCTCCGCGGGGCGTTTGCGGTCCAGGTAGAGCCCGGCGAGGTCGAGCGAGACGGTCGCCTCGCCGCGCGGATCGCCCAGCTCGCGGTAGGCCGCGAGGCTCCCGTGCAGCAGGTCCTCGGCCTGCCGCGCCCCGCCGAGCGCGCGCAGCGCGTCGGCCCTGCCGCGCCGGTCCCCCGCCGCCGAGAACGCGGCCAGGCAGGCCACGAAACAGGCCTCCGCCTCCGGCCGCCGCCCCTGGGCGAGGCGTACCAGGCCGAGCCGGTGGCGGGTACGGGGCACCTCGTGCGCCTCGGCGAGCGGAAGCGCCCGCTCGAGGGCGTCGGCCGCCTCCTCCAGACGGCCCTCCGTACGACGAAGGTCGGCCAGGGAGCGCAGCAGCAGCGCCTCGCCGTGGCGGTGGCCGGTGCGCCGCGCGGCCCGCAGGCCGAGTTCCACGACCGCGTGCCAGTCCTCGCGGTGCGCGCCCAGTTCGAGGAACGGGGTCAGGTAGAAGGCCAGCCGCCAGGCCGCCTCGTCCAGGCCGGCCCGCCGGAGGTCGGCGACGGTCGCGACCAGGAAGCCCCGCTCGGCGGCGAGCCAGCGGGCCGACTCCCGCAGCCGCGCGGTGTCCAGGTCCGCGGCCTGCTCCGCCGTACGGGCCTCGGTCCGGCCGGAGCCCGGTTCGGCGGGCAGGAGCAGTGCCCTGGCCCGCCGGGCGCGGTCGAGGATCTCCCTCGCGGCCGCGGCGAGGACCCGGGCGGGCGGCCCCTCCTCGGCGGCCAGCCGCTCGGCGGCGTAGAGCCTGGTCAGGTCATGCCGGTCGTACCTCTCCTGGCCGCTCGCGTCGAGCCCACGCGCCCGCAGCAGACCCGCCTCGGCCAGCGCCTCCAGCAACCGGCCGGCGGGCTCCCCGAGGACGGCGGTGGCCGCCCACGGGGCGACGTGGGGCGCGGACAGCGCGCCGAGACGGCGCAGCAGCAGGCGTTCCCGCTCCGAGAGCGCGTGGTAGCCGAGCGCCAGGCTGCCGCGCACGGCCAGGTCCCCCGCGCTGAGCTCGTCGAGGCGGCCCCGCTCGTCCTCCAGACGTCCCGCCAGGTGCTCCAGCGTCCAGCTCGGCCGCCGCGCGAGCCTGGAACCGGCGATCCTCAGCGCCAGCGGCAGCCCTCCGCACAGCACCGCGATCCGCGCGGCCGCCCGCGGCTCGGCCCGCACCCGCCGCTCCCCCGCCACCCGCGCCAGCATCTCCACGGACTCGTCCGCGTCGAACACGCCGAGCTCGAAGGCTCGCGCCGCCTCCAGGCCGGACAGCGGCGAGCGGCTGGTCACCAGCGTCATGCAGCCGGGCCCCGCGGGCAGCAGCGGGCGTACCTGAGCCTCGTCGGCCGCGTCGTCCAGCACCACCAGCAGCCGCCGGCCGCTCACCATGCTGCGGTAGAGGCGCGTCCGCTCGGCCAGGTCGGCGGGCACCGCCCCCCGCGGGCAGCCGAGCGAGCGCAGCAGGTCCTCCAGCACCGCGCCCGGCGTCCTGGCCCCGAGCGAGGCGTGCAGCCGCCCGCCGGGGAAGTCGAGGCCGGCGGCCGCGTGAACCGCCAGCGCGGACTTGCCCGTCCCCGCGGGCCCGTGCAGCACCAGGTGGACGGGCGCGCTCCCGGCGACGGGAACGGACCGGCGGATCCACTCCAGCGCGTGCTCGCGCCCGGTGAAGTCGGCGACGTCGGGCGGCGTCTCGTTCGGCACGGCCCGCGCGCGAGCGCCCCCCGCAGGCTCGTCCGGCACGGCCCACGCGGGAGCGCCCCCCGCAGGCTCGTTCGGCACGGCCCGCGCGGGAGTGCCGCCCGCCAGCACGCGCTCGTGCGCCTCCCGCAGCTCGGGACCCGGCTCGAGTCCGAGCTCCCCGACGAGCAATCGCCGCGCCTCCCGGTAGGCGCCCAGCGCCTCCGACCTGCGCCCCGCCTGGCCGAGAGCGAGGACGAGCTGCGCCCACGCCCGCTCCCGCAGGGGGTGCGAGGCCACGAGCGCGCGCAGCTCCCCCGTCACCTCGGCGCCGCGGCCGAGCGCCACGTCCAGCTCGACGCGCTCCTCCAGGGCGGTCAGCCGCAGCTCCTCCAGCGGCAGGGCGTACGCCCGCCGCAGTTCGGCCGAGTCGACATCGGCCAGCGCGGGCCCCCGCCACAGCGACAGGGCGGCACGCAGGCCGTCGGCCGCCTCGGCGGTCCTGCCCGCGTCCCTGGCCCGCCGGCCCGCGCTCACCAGGCGCTCGAACCTGTGCGCGTCCACCTCGTCGGGATCGACGTCGAGGAGGTAGCCGCCGGGCACGGTGCGGATCCCGCCGACCACCTTGCGCAGCGCGCTGACGTACACCCGCAGCACCGGTTCCGCCGAGGCGGGCGGCTCCTCGCCCCACACCTCGGCGATCAGCCGGTCGACGGTCAGCGTGCGTCCCGGCCTCAGCGACAGGGCGGCCAGGAGCGTGCGGTGCTTGGCGGGGCCGGGCGTCAGGTCACGCTCCCCCTCGACGACCCGCAGCGTTCCCAGCACGCCGAACCGCACGTTCATCCCTCCGCCGGGCGGACCTCGAACGTGCGGAACCCGACCCGGACGGGCGTGGCCGCGTCCGGCGCCGCGTGGACGCCGGTGGCCCCCGGGCCGTAGGGGTCCTCCGCGTCGACGACCTTCCCCACCGGCTCCTCGTTGAGCCACATGCCGAGGACGACCCGCTCGCCCTGCTGCGCGCACTGGGCGACGACACGGTTGTCGTCCGCCTTCCTCATCCGCACGGGTCCGTGCAGGACGGTGCCCCGCCCGCCGTGCCGCTTGATGATCGAGGCCTCGCCCGAGGCGGTCACCGCGAACTCGTAGCGGTCACCGGTGCCCACGTCGCCTCGGCACCACACGCCGAAATCCCCCGAGCCCTCCTCCAGCCGCATTCTGGAGCTGACCACGACGCCCCCGGCGGACCCCTCGGAGAAGGGGGCCGACTTCCACAGCCGCCATCCGGAGTTGGCGGTCAGCCGGTAGACCCCGCCGTCCAGCCTGGCACTGCCGCCGTCGGACGCGCCGACGGCCCAGGAGCCGGCGAAGCCGGCCCGGTAGGACGACGCGGACGTACCGAGACCGGCGTAGAACGTCCACCCGCCCGCCAGAACCGCGACGAGCGCGGCGGCACCCGCGATCCACGGCCACCGCCGCCCCCTCGCGGTCACCGCACCGGCCTTGGGGGACACAGCGGGCTCCCCGGGCGCGGCGGATCCGCCGGGCACGGCCGCTCCCCCGGAGGCGGCGGATTCCCGGGGCACGCCCGGCCCCCTGGGCACACCCGATTCCCCGGGCAGGGCCGGCCCCCTGGGCAGGGCCGGCTCCTCAAGGACGCCCGCTCCTCCGCCTCCGCCACCGGCCCAGGCGCGCTCGACGGCCTGGCTGGCCGTCGCCGGGGTCGGCCGGCCGCCGACCAGCTCGTCCAGCAGCCGCTGCGCGCTCGGCCGTCGCGCGGGGTCCTTGGCCATGGCCCCCTCGACGACGGCACGCACGCGCTCGTCGAGACCCTCGAGGTTCGGCCCGTCGTTGACGATCCGGTAGAGGACCTCGGACGGCGCGCCGCCGCCGAACGGCAACCGTCCCGTGCCGGCGAACGCGATCACCCCGCCCCACGCGTAGACGTCGGCCGCGGGCGTCAGCGGCTCGCCGCGCACCTGCTCGGGCGCCATGAACGCCGGCGTGCCCAGGATCGTCTGGCTGGCCAGGCTCTGGGTGTCGACGAGCTGCGCGATACCGAAGTCGATCACGCGCGGGCCGAGCGGCGACAGCAGCACGTTCGACGGCTTCAGGTCGCGGTGGATCACTCCCGCCCCGTGGATCGCGTGGAGCGCGGTGGCGATCCCGACCGCGAGCGCCTCCAGGTTGGCACCGGTCAGCGGTCCCTGCTCGCGTACGGCCTGCGCCAGATCGGGTCCCTTGACGTACTCGGTGACGAGGTAGGCGACGCCGTCCTCGACCCCGGCGTCGAGCACGGGAGCGGTGCAGAACCTGGCCACCCTGCGCGCCGCCGCGACCTCGCGGTCGAAACGCCGCCGGAAGGCCGGGTCACGGGCCAGCTGCGGGTGGATCACCTTCACCGCGGCCAGGCCCCCCGTCGGGGTCGTGGCGAGGTGCACCACGCCCATACCGCCCTGGCCCAGCTCACGCCTGAGCACGTAGCCGCCGATCATGTTCACCGGAATCACCTTATGCCGTCAAATCCGCGCACACCGGCATTTTGTACGCCAAAGAGCTCAGCCCTGAGCTCCTTCCCGCGGAGGCGCCCCGGCTGCGGCGGCCGGCCCTCGAACCGCCCCGCACGGAGGCTTCAGCACGGGGACGCGTCCCGGGCGGCCGGAAACGGGGCGACCACGGCCCGCACCCCCGTACGACGGCACCGTACGGGGAAAAGGTCAGCGAACCGGATGCCCCGCCCCCCGCAGCGCGTCCTTGACGTCACCGATCTTGAGCTGCCCGAAGTGGAACACCGACGCCGCCAGCACCGCGTCCGCCCCCGCCTCGACCGCGGGAGGGAAGTCCTCGACGGAACCGGCCCCGCCGCTGGCGATGACCGGAACCGACACCGCGGCACGCACGGCCCGGATCATCTCCAGGTCGTAGCCGTCGCGGGTGCCGTCACCGTCCATGGAGTTGAGCAGGATCTCACCGACCCCGAGCTCCTCGCCCCGGCGAGCCCACTCCACCGCGTCGATGCCGGTGCCCCGGCGGCCGCCGTGCGTGGTCACCTCGAAACCGGACGGCGTCGGCGGTCCGTCGACGACCCGGCGGGCGTCCACCGACAGCACGATGCACTGCGCCCCGTACCGCCGCGACGCCTCGGTCAGCAACTCGGGCCGGGCGATCGCCGCCGTGTTCAGCCCCACCTTGTCGGCACCGGCCCGCAGCAGCCTGTCGACGTCCTCGACCGAACGCACCCCCCCGCCCACGGTCAGCGGGATGAACACCTGCTCGGCCGTCCGGCTGACCACGTCGTACATCGTCGACCGGTCGGAACTGGAGGCCGTGATGTCCAGGAACGTCAGCTCGTCGGCCCCCTCCGCGTCGTAGCGGCGGGCCAGCTCGACCGGGTCGCCCGCGTCACGGAGGTTCTCGAAGTTGACGCCCTTGACCACCCGCCCGGCGTCCACGTCCAGACAGGGAATCACTCGTACCGCGACAGTCATCTGCAACCTCTCAGGAACTCACGGCGGCGAGGGCGTCCTCGAGGGTGAAGGCCTGCGCGTACAGGGCCTTGCCCACGATGGCACCCTCGACGCCGATCGGGACCAGCGAGGCCAGGGCGCGCAGGTCGTCCAGGGACGAGACGCCGCCGCTGGCGACCACCGGCTTGTCGGTGCGGGAGCAGACCTCGCGCAGCAGGTCGAGGTTGGGGCCGCGCAGCGTGCCGTCCTTGGTGACGTCGGTGACGACGTAGCGGGGGCAGCCGTCGCCCTCCAGGCGGGCGAGGACCTCCCACAGGTCGCCGCCCTCCTGGGTCCAGCCGCGGGCGGCCAGGGTCGTCCCCCGCACGTCCAGCCCGATCGCGATCCGGTCACCGTACTCAGCGATGATCTTGGAGCACCAGGAGGGGTTCTCCAGCGCCGCGGTGCCGATGTTCACCCGGCGGCAGCCGGTGGCCAGCGCGATCTCCAGGGAGGCGTCGTCACGGATGCCGCCGGACATCTCCACGTTGACGTCGAGCGCGCCGACCACGGTGGCCAGCAGCTCGCGGTTGCTGCCCCGGCCGAAGGCCGCGTCGAGGTCGACCAGATGGATCCACTCGGCACCGGCCTCCTGCCAGGCGAGCGCCGCGGACAGGGGGTCGCCGTACGACGTCTCGGTGCCGGCCGCGCCCTGGACCAGGCGGACCGCCTGACCGTCGGCGACGTCCACGGCGGGGAGCAGCTCAAGCGACATCGGTTCACGACCTCCGGTCGAAGACAAGGGTGAGAAAAAGCGGTACGAACAGCAAAGAGATGACAAGAGCCCCGAACCGGGCCGCCCACGAGGACCACAACAGCCAGACGATCACCTGGACGATCAGGAACAGCACCACCGCGACACCGTTCTGCGCCCGGCGGCGGCGGGCCATGATCCCGCCCTGGGACACGATGCGGACGGGCCTGCCCGGCAGCAGCGCGACCATCCTGCCGACCCGCTCGCGCCGCCGCGCCAGCCGCGCCTCCCGCTCGGCGCGCAGAGCCGCCTGGCGCGCCTGCTCGGCCTCCCGCTCGGCCCTGCGCCTGGCCCGCTCCTTGCTCATGGGGAACTCACCGGGCGCCCACCGGAAACCCGGCCGGTACCGCGGACGGGAAACCGGACGGGAAACCGAACGAGACCCCGGCCGGAATCCCGAACGGAAATTCGCCCGCGGCCCGCGCGATCACGTGAGGGTCCCGAGCCAGTTGGTGAGCAGCTGCGCTCCGGCGTCGCCCGACTTCTCCGGGTGGAACTGGGTGGCCGCCAGCGGGCCGTTCTCCACCGCCGCGACGAACGGCACGCCGTGCTCGGACCAGGTGACCAGTGGATCGGCGAAACCCGGTCCCGCCTGGAGCTCCCAGGAGCGCACGCCGTACGAGTGCACGAAGTAGAAACGCGTGCCGGCGTCGAGCCCGGCGAACAACACGGTCTCGGCGGGCGCCTTGACCGTGTTCCAGCCCATGTGAGGCAGGACCGGAGCCTCCAGGCGCTCCACCGTGCCCGGCCACTCCCCGCAGCCCTCGGTCGTGACGCCGTGCTCGACGCCCGTCTCGAAGAGGATCTGCATGCCGACGCAGATGCCGAGGACCGGCCGCCCGGCCGACAGGCGCCGCGCGATGATCCGCTCGCCGCGCACGGCGCGCAGCCCCGCCATGCACGCGGCGAACGCCCCCACGCCCGGCACGACGAGGCCGTCGGCCTCCATCGCCGCCTCGTAGTCGGCCGTCACCGTGACCTCCGCGCCGACCCGGGCCAGCGCGCGCTCCGCCGAGCGGAGGTTGCCCGAGCCGTAGTCGAGAACGGTTACCTTCTTCACCACCAGAGCACCGCCGCCGTGGTCGCCAGGGCCGCGAGGGCGGCGAGCAGCAGCGCGCCCTTCTTCAGACCCTGTTTGAGGAATGAGACGATCCCGCCGACGAGGAAGAGGGCCACGAAGGCCATCGCGACGGCCGTCCAGTTGTCGCTCACCGGCGCGTCCTCCTCCCCGCGACGGTCACAGCACGGGAAACGGTCACAGCACGCCCTTCGTGCTGGGCACCCCGGTGGCGCGCGGGTCGCGCTCCGAGGCCGCCCGCAGCGCCCTGGCCAGCGCCTTGAACTGCGCCTCCACGATGTGGTGGGCGTTGCGGCCGTACGGGACGCGCACGTGCAGGCAGATCGCGGCCTGCGCGACGAACGACTCCAGGATGTGCCTGGTCATCGTCGTGTCGTACTCCGGGCCGATCATGGGAGCCATGCCCTCGGGCTCGCTGTGCACCAGGTAGGGGCGCCCCGACAGGTCGACCGTGACCTCCGCGAGCGACTCGTCCAGCGGGCAGGACGCGTTGCCGAACCTCCGCAGGCCCGACTTGTCGCCCAGAGCCTCGCGGAACGCCGCCCCCAGCGCGAGCGAGGTGTCCTCGATCGTGTGGTGGGCGTCGATGTGCAGGTCGCCCTCGGTCTTCACGGTCAGGTCGAACAGGCCGTGCTTGCCGAGCTGGTTCAGCATGTGGTCGAAGAACCCGACACCGGTGGACACCTCGACGTTCCCGGTGCCGTCGAGGTCGACCTCGACCAGCACCGAGGTCTCCTTGGTGACGCGCTCGACGCGACCGCGGCGCGGCGCGGTCTCGATGCCGGCGCCGCCGGTGATGCTGCTCACAGGATCTCCTCCAGGGCGGCGCGGAACGCCGCCATCTCCTCAGGGGTACCGATCGAAACTCTCAGCCACCCGGGCGGCCCCACCTCGCGGATCAGCACCCCGCGATCCAGCAGGCCCCGCCACACCGCGTGCCTGTCCTCGAAGAGCCCGAACAGCACGAAGTTGGCGTCCGAGTCGGCGACCGTCAGCCCCCGGCCGCGCAGCCACTCCACCGTGGCGTCCCGCTCGGCCCGCAGCGCGTCGACCGCACCGAGCAGCTCGGCGCCGTGGGCGAGCGCGACCCGCGCCGCCGTCTGGGTGAGCGTGGACAGGTGGTACGGCAGCCGGACCAGCAGCAGCGCCTCGATCACCGCCGGGTGGGCGGCCAGGTAGCCGAGCCGGGTCCCGGCCATGGCGAACGCCTTGGACATCGTCCGCGTGACGATCAGCCGGGGGTTGTCCGGCAGCAGGGTCAGCGCCGACGGGGTGCCGGTGCGGGCGAACTCGAAGTAGGCCTCGTCCACCACCACCATGCCCGGCGCCGCCTCGACGATCCCGGCGATCACCGCCGGGTCCAGGGCGGTGCCGGTCGGGTTGTTGGGCGACGTCAGGAAGACGACGTCGGGCCGGTGCTCCTCGATCGCGGCGACGGCCTTGTCCGGGTCGATCCCGAAGTCGTCCTCGCGCATCCCGGAGATCCACTCGGTCGAGGCGCCGGTGGTGATGATCGGGTGCATCGAGTAGGAGGGCTCGAAGCCCATCGCGACGCGGCCGTGGCCGCCGAAGGCCTGCAGGATCTGCTGGAGGATCTCGTTGGAGCCGTTGGCCGCCCAGACCTGCTCCACGGCCAGGCCGTGTCCCAGGTAGGCGGCCAGCTCCCCGCGCAGGGCGAGCGCGTCGCGGTCGGGGTAGCGGTTGAGCTCGCCCGCCTGGGCGCGTACGGCCTCGGCCAGGTCGGCGACCAGGGACGCGGAGGGCCCGTAGGGGTTCTCGTTGGTGTTGAGCCTGACCGGGACGTCGATCTGGGGGGCACCGTACGGCGTGCGCCCCCGGAGGTCGTCGCGGATCGGCAGGTCTTCGAGTCTCACGCCGGGATCCCCCCGTCGAATCGGGCACGGACATCCCCGGCGGGCCAGGGGTGGGGGTTCCCCATCGAGGCGCGGATCGCCGCGCGACCGGTGGGCACGGGCCGGGAGGTCCTCACGAGGGCACCTCCCAGTCGAACCGCGCGCGGATCGCCGCACCGTGCGCGGGGAGGTCCTCGGTGTCGGCCAGCACGCACACGTGGGCGGCGGCACCGGCGAGGGCCTCGCGGCTGTAGTCGACGACGTGGATGCCGCGCAGGAACGTCTGCACCGACAATCCCGAGGAGTGGCAGGCGCAGCCGCCGGTGGGCAGCACGTGGTTGGAGCCGGCCATGTAGTCGCCGAGCGAGACCGGCGCGTAGGAGCCGACGAAGATCGCTCCGGCGTTGCGCACCCGGGCGGCCAGCGCGTGCGCCCCGGCGGCGTGGATCTCCAGGTGCTCGGCGGCGTACGCGTCGACGACGCGCAGCCCGGCCTCCATGTCGTCGACCAGCAGGATGCCCGACTGGCGCCCCGACAGGGCCTCGGTGATCCGCCCGGCGTGCTTGGTCGCGGCGACCTGGCGGGGCAGCTCCCGCTCGACGGCCTCGGCCAGCTCCACCGAGTCGGTGACGAGCACGGCGGCGGCGATCGTGTCGTGCTCGGCCTGGCTGATCAGGTCGGCGGCGACGTGCACCGGGTCGGCCGTGGAGTCGGCGAGGATCGCGATCTCGGTGGGACCGGCCTCGGAGTCGATGCCGATGCGCCCCTTGAGCAGGCGCTTGGCGGCGGCGACCCAGATGCTGCCGGGGCCGGTGACCATGGCGACCGGCGGGCACTCCTCGGTGCCGTACGCGAACATCGCCACCGCCTGGGCGCCGCCGACCGCGTAGACCTCGTCCACGCCGAGCAGCGCGCACGCCGCCAGGATGGCCGGGTGCGGCAGCCCGCCGAACTCGCGTTGCGCGGGCGAGGAGACCGCCAGGGAGGGCACCCCCGCCTCCTGCGCGGGGACGACGTTCATGACCACGCTGGAGGGGTAGACCGCCCGGCCGCCGGGGACGTACAACCCCACGCGGTCGACGGGCACCCAGCGCTCGGTGACGGTGCCGCCGGGCACGACCTGGGTGGTGACGTCGGCGCGCCGCTGGTCGCGGTGGACGAGGCGGGCGCGGCGGATCGACTCCTCCAGCGCCTCCCTGACCTTCGGGTCGAGCCTCTCCAGCGCCCCGGCGATCGCCTCGGCGGGCACCCGGGTGGACTCCAGCTCGACCCCCTCGAACCTGGCGGTCAGCTCGCGCACGGCGGCGACCCCGCGATGATGCACGTCCTCGCAGATGGGCCGCACCTTCTCCAGGGCGGCTTCGACGTCGAGGTCGGCACGGGGCAGCACGTCGCGAAGGTCCTCGGGCAGAGGCCCTCGCAGGTCGGTACGCGAAATCACCCGTTCAGTCTACGGAGGTCCGCCACCCGATATCGTCCCGTCCATCATCCGGACGACGCCTTTACTATGTAGATTTTAACCAGCCGCTACGCTTCCCCCGTGAGCAAGAGCAAGAACAAGGGCGGCCAGGGAACCCCCGCGACGGTGGCCCTGGCCCAGGCCAAGGTCGATTTCACCCTGCACCCCTACGAGCACGACGCGAACGCGCAGGCCTACGGCGAGGAGGCGGCCGACGCCCTCGGGGTGCCGTACGGGCAGATCTTCAAAACCCTGGTGGCCGAGGTGGAGAGCGGGCTGGCCGTCGCGGTGGTGCCGGTGGCCGGCAAGCTCGACCTCAAGGCCTTCGCGGCGGCGCTGGGGGGCAAGCGGGCGGCGATGGCCGACGCGGCCAAGGTCGAGCGGGTCACCGGCTACGTGGTCGGCGGCATCAGCCCCCTCGGGCAGCGCAGGCGCCTGCCGACCGTGGTCGACGCCTCCGCGCTCGGCTTCGCGACGATCTACTTCTCCGCCGGGCGGCGCGGGCTGCAGATCGAGACCGCCCCCTCGGAGCTGGTCCGGCTCACCCAGGCCGTCACCGCCCCCATCGGCAAAACCGGCTGACCGCCTCGCGGATCCCCGCAGGACCCGCCTCGCGGGTCTCCGCAGGACCCGCCTCGCGGATCCCAGGGAATCCACCTCGCGAGGCCCACAAGACGGACCCGCTCCCCCCGCCAGGTCCTGTCGAAGGTTGCCGACGCGGCGCGCGGTGGCGTTCGGTCAGACTCGGTTACGACAGGACACACCTGACCAGGGACATCGGGGGGAAGATGCACTACCTGACCGCCACCGAGATGATCGAACTGCTGCGTACCAGGCAGGTCGGTGCGGTCGAGCTGCTCGACGCGCACCTGCGGCGGATCGAGGAGGTCAACCCGGAGGTCAACGCGATCGTCACGCTGGTGGCCGAGCGCGCCAGGCGGGAGGCCGCCGAGGCCGACCGGGACCTGGCCCGCGGCCGGTGGCGGGGGCCGCTGCACGGCCTGCCGGTCGCGCACAAGGACCTGGCCGACACCGCGGGGATCCGCACCACGTACGGCTCCCCGATCTTCGCCGGCCACGTCCCCGACACCGACGCGCCGATCGTGCGGCGGATGCGCGAGGCCGGGGCGATCACGGTCGGCAAGACCAACACCCCGGAGTTCGGCACCGGCTCGCACACCGTGAACGAGATCTTCGGCGCCACCCGCAACCCCTACGACCTGTCGAGGTCGGCCGGGGGCAGCAGCGGCGGGGCCGCGGCGGCGCTGGCGACCGGCATGGTGGCGCTGGCCGACGGCTCCGACATGGGCGGCTCGCTGCGCAACCCGGCCTCCTTCTGCAACGTGGCGGGGCTGCGGCCCACCCCGGGGCGGGTCCCCTCCCCCTCGCCCGTCGCGGCCTGGTTCACCCTCGGCGTGCCGGGTCCCATGGCCCGTACCGCGGAGGACCTGGCGCTGCTGATGAGCGCGGTGGCGGGGTTCGACGCCGCCTCCCCCCTGTCGATCATCGGGAGCGGCTCCGCCTTCGCCGGGCCGCTGGACCTCGACCTGACCGGGCTGCGCGTGGCCTGGAGCCCCGACCTGGGCGGGCTGCCGGTCGACGCGGAGACGGCCGAGGTCACCGCGGACGCCCCGGCCGCGCTCGCGGGGCTGGGCGCGCGGGTGGAGCGGGTGGAGCTGGACCTGTCCGCCGCCGAGGACGCCTTCCGGATCTACCGCGCGTGGTACTACGCGCTGTCCTTCGGCGACCTGCCGCAGGAGAGCCTGGGGGCGAACGTGCGCTGGAACGTCGAGCGGGGCCGCGAGGTGACCGGCGCCGACCTGGCCCGCGCGGAGCGGCTGCGCAGCGGGCTCTACCAGCGGATGAACTCCTTCTTCGACACCTACGACTTCCTGATCGCGCCGGTCAGCCAGGTGCCGCCGTTCCCGGTGGACGACCCGTACGTCTCGGAGATCAACGGGGAGGCGCTGCCCGACTACCTGGCGTGGATGCGCTCGGCCTACTGGGTCAGCGTGCTGCACGCCCCGGCGGCGTCGGTGCCGTGCGGGTTCACCCCCGGCGGGCTGCCGGTGGGCGTGCAGATCATCGGGCGCCCCTTCGCCGACATGGCGGTGCTGCGGCTGGCCCACGCGTTCGAGCGCGCCACCGGCCACGGCTCGCGCAGGCCGCCCCTCTGACCCCGGCCCCCTCCGGCCCCGCTGACTCCGGCGCGGCGCCTACCGGCCGCTGATGTCGTACGACGACAGCGGCCCGTAGGGGTCGTTCCCGCCGAACGGGCGGCGCAGCGGGGAGTCGCGGTAACCCGCGATGCCCTCCAGGGCGAAGAAGAGACCGGCGGCCAGCGTCGGCCACGCGAACAGCACCCCGCCGGCGGTCAGCGTCAGCGGCCCCGCGATCAGCGGCCTGGACGTTCCCGAGGCGGTGACGCTCACGGCCCCGAGGTTGACCGCCGCCCCGACCACCAGCGCCAGGTACGCGCCGAGCAGGCCGCCCGCGGCCAGGCCCACCACCACCGGCAGCGGCCGGCCCCCGCGCGACACGCGGTAACCGACGGCTCCGCAGACGAGCCCGAGCACGCCGGTGATCACGGCGAACCAGCCGTCGGCGGCGATCAGCGCCTGCGTGGAGGGGTCGGCCAGCAGCGGTCCCCGGCTCGTCGCGACGTACGGGGCGCGCGGCGCCACCAGCGACCACAGGATCCCTGCGACGGCTCCGGCCGGCGCGAGCACCAGCACGGTGATCACGAAGTCACGCACGCCGCGCACCATGGTTCCCTCACCCTCTGTGCAGATGTGCCCGATGTTACATAGCCCTCGGCCCGGCGCCATCCGAGGCTTCGACCGAATCCCGTTACTCTGGCGGTGTGAATGAAGAGGTATGGCTGATCGAACCCTCCGGGCCGCTGCGCGGTGATGTCGAGGTCCGCGGTTCCAAGAACGGCGTCTCCAAGCACATGGTCGCCGCGATGCTGGGCACCGGTGAGAGCACGATCCAGAACGCCCCGGACGTGGGCGAGGTGGGGATCACCGCGCAGATGCTGCGGGCGCTCGGCATCGACGTGGAGATCAGCGCCGGGGAGATCTCCGTCGCCCCGGGCAAGCAGATCAACCCGCACGTCCCCGCGGCGTTCACCGGTCTCAACAGGATCCCGATCCTGATGCTCGGCCCGCTGCTGCACCTGGCGGGCGAGGCGTTCGTGCCGCTGGTGGGCGGCGACCCGATCGGCCGCCGGCCCGTCGACTTCCACGTCGAGGCGCTGCGCGCGATGGGCGCCGAGGTCGAGGTGAGCGACACGGGGGTGTACGCCAAGGCCAAGCGGCTGCGCGGCACCCGGATCGAGCTGCCCTACCCCAGCGTCGGAGCCACCGAGACGATCCTGATGTCGGCGGTGCTGGCCGAGGGCAAGACCGTGCTGAAGGGCGCGGCGATGGAGCCCGAGGTGGTGGAGCTCGCCCTGTTCCTGCAGCGCATGGGCGCCCGCATCGAGCTGAGCCCCGACCGGCGCATCGTGATCGAGGGCGTGGAGCGCCTGCACGGCGCCTCCACCTGGCTCAACGGCGACCGCATCGAGGCGTTCTCCTACCTGGCGGCCGGCCTGATCACCGGCGGGCAGGTGCGGGTGCACGGCTGCCCGCAGGACCGGCTGGTGACCGCGATCACCACCCTGGCCAGGATGGGCGCCGAGGTCGACATCACCGACGACTACCTGTCGGCGTCCGCGCCGCACGGGCTGCGGGCCGCGGCGGTGCAGACCGACACGCACCCTGGGTTCATGACCGACTGGCAGACGCCCCTGATGGTGCTGTTCACGCAGGCCCAGGGCATGTCGGTGCTGCACGAGACGGTCTTCGAGAACCGCCTGGTCTACGTGCCCGCGTTGCAGAAGATGGGCTGCGAGATCGAGGTGTTCGACGTCTGCCTCGGCGGTCCCGCCTGCCGTTACCACGACACCAACGCCAAGCACTCGGCGGTCGTGCGCGGCGTGTCCAGGCTGAGCGGCGCCGACGTGACGCTGCCCGACATCCGGGCCGGGTTCTCGGCCGTGCTGGCCGCCGCCGCGGCCGAGGGCACCTCCACGCTGCGCGGGGTGCACCACATCGAGCGGGGCTACCACCGGCCGTTCGAGCAGTTCGCCTCGCTCGGGCTGAAGATCAGTCGAGAAAAGGTGCAGGACGGGTAAGGATTGTCAATCGGGCGTTTGTAGGTGATCACCCGGTCGCACGTTACTATGCGTGACATCGCGCCCAGAGGTGAGACGTGGTCCCGGCGCGTGCCTGCGCGGGCTGGTGGCCTGCGGGGTGTTCGGCGGGCTGCTGGCCGCCCTGGCCGCGCTGCCTCTGGTCGGCACGGCCGGGCTCACCGTCAACAGCGTCGCGAGGACCCTCACCGACCTGCCCCCGAGCCCCCGGGAGAACCCGCTCCCCCAGCGCACCGTGCTGCTGGACAGGAACGGCAAGCGGTTCGCCCAGTTCTACACGGAGAACCGGACGGTGGTGACGCTCGCCCAGGTCGCCCCCGTCATGCGTGACGCGATCGTGGCGATCGAGGACTCGCGTTTCTACGAGCACGCGGGCCTGGACGTCAAGGGCACCCTGCGCGCCCTGGTCACCAACACCAAGGCGGGCGAGGTGCGGCAGGGCGGGTCCTCCCTCACCCAGCAGCTCGTGAAGAACATCCTGGTCGAGAACTCCGAGAGCGACACCGAGCGCGCCCAGGCCCGCGCGCCCAGCATCCAGCGCAAGATCAACGAGCTGCGGTACGCGCTGGCGATGGAGCGCAAGTACAGCAAGGCCGAGATCCTGGAGCGCTACCTCAACATCGCCTACTTCGGCGCGGGCGCCTTCGGGGTCGAGGCCGCCGCCCAGCGGTTCTTCTCGGTCCCCGCCGCCCGGCTGACCCTGCCCCAGGCGGCGACGCTGGCCGGCGCGGTCCGCACGCCGTACGCCACCGACCCGTCGCTGGACGTCAAGCGCAGGGAGCGGCTGCGCGAGCGCAGGGACATCGTCCTGGACCGGATGGCCCAGCTGTCGTACGTCACCTCGGCGCGGGCCGAGGCCGCCAAGAGGCGCCCGCTGGCCATCCGCCTCAAGCCGGAACCCGGCGGCTGCCAGGGGAGCGACTACCCCTACTTCTGCCTCTACGTGCACCGGGAGCTGCTGACCAACACGGCCTTCGGCCACACCCGCGCGGAGCGGGAGCGCCGCCTGGCCAGGGGCGGCATCGTGCTGCGCACCACCCTGGCGCCGAAGGCGCAGCGGGCCGCGCAACGCGCCATCGCCGCGCGGGTCGGCAGGAAGGACACCGAGGTGGCGGCCGAGGCCATGATCCAGCCGGGCACCGGGCGGATCCGGGCCATGGCGGCGAGCAAGAGGTACGGCAGCAACGCAGGAAATACCGCCAACGCCAAAAACGGTCCCGACACCACCTACAACCTGGCCGCCGACATGGCGCACGGCGGTGGCCAGGGCTTCCAGGCGGGCTCGACGTTCAAGGTGTTCACCCTGGCGACGGCGCTGGCCCAGGGCTGGCGGTTCGACCAGGGCTTCATGACGCCCGGCAGTTTCGTGCCCGACAGCGGTTTCACCGACTGCCGGGGCCGCAAGGTCAACGACCCCCGCGCGGAGATCTTCAACGCGAGCGGCGAGGGCAAGGGCGGCCCGCAGAGCCTGTCCACCGGCACCTGGAAGTCGGTGAACATCTTCTACATGATGCTGGAGCAGCGGGTGGGCCTGTGCCCGGTCGTCACGACCGCCAGGGCGCTGGGCATCGCCCGCGCCGACGGCACCCCGCTGCGGGAGGTGCCGACCTTCACCCTCGGCGTGAACGAGATGGACCCGGTGACCGTGGCGGCCGCGTTCGCCGCGTTCGGGGCGCGGGGCCGCTACTGCCGTCCGATGGCCATCGTCGAGATCGTCGAGCGGGACGGCAGGCGCTTCAAGGTGCCGCCCAGCTGCTCGCGGGCGATCGAGCGCGACGTGGCCGACGCGGTCAACCACCTCCTGGCCGGGGTGTTCACCAAGGGCACCATGACCGGCCAGAGCATCGGCCGCCCGGCCGCGGGCAAGACGGGCACCAACAACGGCTACACGTCGGCCTGGTTCGCCGGCTACACCCCGGACCTGGCCGCGGCGGTCAGCGTGGGCGACATCCGGGGCTCCTACCGCTACCCGCTGACCGACGTCGAGATCGGCGACGAGTACTTCGGCGCGGTCCAGGGGGCCTCCCTGCCGGGGCCGATCTGGGTCTCGTCGATGTCGGCGGCTCTCGACGGTACGCGCGAGAGCCGCTTCCACCACCCCGACATGGGCCGGTTCGGCGGCGGGTTCACCCCCGGCATGGAGGAGGAACTGGCCAGGGAACGCGAGGAGCGCGGCGAGGACGGCGAGGACTCCGAGGGCGACAGGCGTCGCGGCGCCCGGGGGGACCGCGAGGACCGCGGCGTCCGGGGGGACCGCGGCGCTCGGGGGGACCGCGGACGCCGCTTCCGCGAGGAGCGCACCTACCGGGAGGAGCGCCGGTACCGGGGGGAACGCCGGCATCGCGACAACGGCGCGCACCGCCGGTACCGCGGCCGCCCGCGCTGACCGCCGTCCCGCCCCCGTCCCATCGCCGGGACGGGGGCGGGACGGCGGACCGGTGGACCGGCGCCCACCCGGCGAACCGGTGCCCGGCCGCCGGGTCAGCGCTTGACCAGCACCTGCTGGGTCGGGAGGAGCACCGGGGGCCGGGCACTCTTCGCCGTCGCGGCGGACGGGCCGCACAGCGCCTGCACGAAATGGCTCCCCATCGCGTAGTCGATCGCGTGCGGCTGCGGGTAGCCGTTCGCGTCGAGCTGCTGGTACTTCATGAGGTTGAACCCCAGGGAGAGCTGGCGCCGGCCGTCCTCGCCGGACATGGAGATCGTGCCCATGCCGAACACGCCCCCGTCGTGGCCCCAGAACCGGCCGCAGGACAGGTCCTGGGCGTAGATGCCGAGACCGTAGTTCATGATGACGTCGCCCTGGGCGTTGGTGACCGGCACCGTCGTCCGCATCTGGGCCAGCTGCGCGGGCGCGAGCAGCCCGCCGCCCAGCAGTTCCCGGTAGAACCGGTTGAGGTCCTCCATGGTCGCGACGACGGCGCCCGCCGTGCCCGCCCACGACATGTCGTAGACGCTGTAGTCGCGCGGCGGGTCGATGTAGCCGTACAGCGCCTCGTACGCCTTGGAGTGCGGCCCGGGGATGACCGGTGTGCGCGGGAAGGACGTGTCGCGCAGTCCGGCCGCGCGGATCACGTGGCGGGTGATGTACTCCTCCGCCCCCGTGCCGGTCACCTTCTCCAGGAGCAGGCCGGCGATCACGTAGTTGGTGTTGGAGTACGACCACAGCTGCCCCGGCTCGCCCGTGCGCGGCGCCTGCAGCCCGAACCTCACCAGCTCCAGCGGGCGGATCCTGCGGAACCGGTGCTTGTCGAGGCTCTGCGGGGACGCCTGGACGAGGGAGGGGAAGGCGCCCGCGACGTAGTCGCCGATGCCGCTGGTGTGGTTGAGCAGCATCCGGACCGTGGTCTTCTGGCCGAGCTCGTCCGGCAGCAGGCCGGGGAGATAGCGGGCGACGGGGGCGTCCAGCTCGACGCGGCCCCGCCCGACCTGCTGGAGGATCGCCACGGCCGTGAAGGTCTTGGTGACGCTGCCCACCCGGTGGACCATCCGGGGGTGGACGGGCCGCCGGGTCCGTACGTCGGCGACGCCCGCCGCCCCGAGCCATCGCGCGCCGCCGTCCCGGACGGCGGAGTAGGTACCGTACATGCCGGCCTCGTGGACCGCGTCGAGGCTCCGCCGCAGCGCCTCGCGGTCGATCCCTGCCTCCCGGCCGGTCGGCGCCGCGGGCCCGGGGACGGGTTCGGCGGACGCGGGGGGCGCGACGGCCCAGGTCACGAGTATCGCGCTCAGCCCGAGGCCGGCGATTGTCCGTCCACGGTGGGGAGATCGCGCGAGAGTCATCGGCTGTCAGCTCCTCAGATCCGGAATACACGACAAGACGATCATCGCAATTCCGGCCCGGTTCTCCCTCCTCACCGCGGACGACCTGTCTCTGGTCCACCAGGACGAAGACCGGGGGCGCGCTCCGATGCAAAATGTCATGACGGGCGAGCCGTGCCGCCGCCCGGCCCCCGCCCCCGAGCCCGAGCGGTGGCGAGCGATCACCACCCGCTCCGGCGGGCTCGCCGGCGCCCTGACGCTCCGGCCCCGCCGCCTCGAACCGCCGGACCCGCTCTAGCGGACAAGCGGGATGCGCAGTACGAAGCAGGCGCCACCCTCGGTCACGTCCTCGACGTGCAGGCTGCCCCGGTGGGCCTGGGCGATGTCACGGGCGATGGCCAGCCCCAGTCCGGTGCCTCCGCGGCCGCGGCTGCGGGCGGTGTCCAGGCGGACGAATCGCTGGAACACGCGTTCGCGGTCGGCGGCGGCGATTCCTTCTCCGTCGTCGGTCACCGTCAGCTCCGCGTGGCCGCCCGCGCGGCGCAGGTCGACCTCCAGTCTGCGGGTGGCGTGACGCCGGGCGTTGTCCAGCAGGTTGGCGAGCAGGCGGGCGAGCTGCCAGGGCGCGGCCTGCACGGTCACCGCCGGCTCGACGTTGAGCCGTAGGTCACGACCGCCGGTCCACCGGGCCGCCGCCGTCTCGACCAGGGCGGTCAGATCCACTTCTTCCCGCGTTCTGTCGAGGTCGGACTCGATCGTGGACAGCAGGAGCAGGTCGTCGACGATGCTCTCCAGCCGGTCGAGGTCATTCGTCACGTGGTCCAGCAGGTCGGGCAGGTGGATGTCGTCCGGGTGCAGCTGCGCCGACTCGACCTGCACGCGCAGCGCGGCGAGCGGCGTACGCAGCTCGTGTGAGGCGTCGGCGGCGAATTGACGTTGCCGGTCCAGCACGTGCTCCGAGTGCGTTCGGGCCTCCCTGATCTGTTCGTTCAGCTTCCGCAGCTTCGTGGAGCGTGCGCAGAGCCGCGCCTCCATCGCCCCCATCGGCTCCATCGGCTCCATCGGCTCCATCGGCTCCATCGGCTCCATCGGCTCCATCGGCTCCATCGCCTTCTCGCCCGTGCCCGGCCCGGGCACGGGCGAGCTCGTACGCGGGGGCTGCCGGCCGAGCTCGGTCATCTCCTGCGCGCGGTGGACGAACAGCATCACCGCTCCGCCCGGGCCGAGGACGGAAGAGTCGATCATGTTCCCGTACCGGTTCCGGGGCGCGCAGCCGGAGGGCACCGCGTCGTGCTCCTGCGGTGTCACCACCTTGGCGGCCCCGCGCATCCGGCCCAGCGACGCCTCGAGGTACTGCAGCGCGCACCGGTCACCGGGATCGGTGTGGTCCTGGGGGAACGGGTCGGACACGCGCCGGCCCAGCACGTCCTCCCGCCGGCGTCCGCAGAGGTCGAGATAGGTCTGGTTGACGGCCACGATGATCATGTCCAGCGTCATGACCAGGCAAGGACCGGAAACGGCCGTGAACAGGGCGGCGACGTCGATGTTGTATGCCATCAGAGTCCTCTTCCAACGCTCGGCGAGCTCATGGATCCAGCGGTGTGCCCACCGGGGCCACCGAACCTGCCAGGGGCAGTCTCAGCACGAAGCACGCGCCACCGGTCTCGGCATCCCGGACGTGCAGGCTGCCGATGTGGGCCTGGGCGATGTCACGGGCGATGGCCAGCCCCAGTCCGGTGCCGGTGTGGTCGAGCCGGCGCGCGGCTTGCAGGCGGGTGAAGCGCTGGAAGATGCGTTCCCGTTCGGATTCCGCGACCCCTTCGCCGTCGTCGGTGACCGTCAGCTCGGCGATGTCGCCGTCGCGGCTCACCCGGACCTCGATCATTTGCCGGGCGTGCCGCTGGGCGTTGTCCAGCAGGTTGGTGAGCACCCGGCTGATCCGGATCGGGATGGCCACAACGGTCACCCCGGTTTCCAGCCGGTGCCGGACCGCGATGCAGTCGGCCCTGCGGCCGATCTCGTCCTCGACGAGTTCGGCGAGGTCGACCCGCTGCGGCTCGTTGGGCGGGCCGGCCTCCATCTCGGCGAGGATGCGCATGTCGGTGATGATCGCGTTCAGCCGCTCGACGTTCCTCAGCGCGTTGGCGAGCAGGTCGCAGAAGTCGGTCTCATCGGGATGCAGGCGGGCCTCCTCCAGCTCCATGCGCAGCCCCGCGACCGCCGTGCGGAGCTCGTGCGAGGCGTCGGACGCGAAACGCTGCTTTTTCTGCAGTTCGCGCTGGAGCTCGCGCACCATGTCGGAGGAGATCCGGATCGTCTGCGCAATCTGGCCTTCACCAGCCTGGAGGGAAGCCCCACGGTCGAAACGGGGCCCTGAGTGTGCTGTCAAGACACAGACTTCCTTTCATGCGATTTCGTGGGGGATATCGTCCGAGGGTCGTCACGGGACAGATGCGGCACACCCTTGGTCGTCGCGGGGGAGGTACGGCACACCCTTGACGGCGATGTTCGGTGCGGCGCCCACCACCGGGGATCCCGCACGGCGAGCGTCGTCACGTCACGGCCCTGACCCGATCACGCCGGTCTGCGGACCACAGATGTTCATGGCGGACCTTCGTCGCCGGACATACGTCGCCGTCCGGTCGTCAGCTATGACAGGGCAGGTCATCGTCCTGTGACAGGGGCGCGAACAATCGTGGTGGCGTGCGGCACCGTCAGACGGTGATCGGCCCCGGCCGGCCCCGGACGTTCGTCTCCACACCGTGCCCTCGGGCAGGGGGAGCCGTCGTCCACGCCGCGCCCTCGGGCAGGGGGAGCCACGGCAGAGCGCGCCCGCTGTCCGTCATCGGTGAGCGACGCCTTCGGCAGGGGCTGGACCGGCCACACGCCGGCGCAGGCGGTGTGAGCGGCACGGGCGGCACGGGCACGGGCACGGGCGCTGAAGATTTTCCGCGGGATCTGTCACAGGCCGGGGGGCCGTCCTGTCCTAGCTGGAGACCGAGGGCGAGCCAGTGCCCCGGCGGACACCGCGGGGGCCTTCACGGAGTTCCGCCGTGACCGCGTCGGCGTTGATCGCCGAGTTCGATGACGTCGCCGGCCGGACCGCCCGGCTCCTCCCACGGGGCGTGCCCTAGGCGATCAAGGCGCTGGAGGGCGGCCTCCGGCCCGGCGATCACGTTGCGTGACGCGCCCGAGCCCCCTCTGGGCCCCTTCCGGGGCGGCGCGATCCATCCCTTCCGACACACCGAGGTATGACGTCAATGAGAAACGCACCATCGCAAAAGCCCGCCGCTGCCGCCTCGTCGGCACGGATCGACACGCTCGACAGCCTTCGTGAGCATCTGCAGTGGGCGATCGAGCTGGAACACGCGACCTTGCCGCCGTACCTGTGCGCGCTGTACTCGCTCGACCCGGAGCGCAACCCGGAAGCCGTCGAGGTGGTGGGCAGCGTCTTCGCCGAGGAGATGCTGCACCTCGTGCTGGCCGCCAACCTACTCAACGCCGTCGGTGGCCGGCCGCGGCTGGACACTCCGGAGATGCTGCCGCCGCACCCCCGGCCCCTGCCGCACGGCGACCGGTCCCTGGTGTTGTCGCTGCTTCCCTTCGGTGCCGAGGCGCTGGAGATGTTCCTGCGTCTCGAACGGCCCGCACCGCCCGGCGCCGCGGCGGAGGGCGACGACTACGAGACGATCGGGCAGTTCTACGCCGCCATCGAACAAGGACTGCGTCACCTGTGCGACCGGCTCGGCGAGCGGGCGGTCTTCGGCGGCGATCCGGCCCGCCAGGTGAGCGCCGGCCACTTCCGGCACACCGCCGGGCGGCTGGTCGCCGTCGACGGCCTGGACTCCGCGCTGGCGGCCCTGCAGGAGATCGTCGAGCAGGGCGAGGGCGCCTCCCACGGCGAGGTCTGGGACGGTGATCAGGACGTCTTCCACCCCGAGCGGGACGAGGTCGGGCACTACTACCGGTTCCAGGAGCTCAAGATCGGGCGGCGTTACCTGCGCGGCGACACCTCGCGGTCCGGGCCCACCGGCGAGACGATCTCCGTGGACTGGGCCGGAGTACGGCCGATGCGGCACAACCCGCGACTGGCCGACCACGCCCCGGGCAGCGCGATCCGCACGGCGCAGGAGGAGTTCGACCACACCTACTGCGACCTCCTGCACCTGCTGCACCATGCGTTCAACGGCAACCCGAAGCTGCTCGTGGACGCGACGCACGCCATGTACGCGCTCAAGGCCCAGGCCCAGGCCCTGATGCAGATGCCCGACGAGGACGGCGCCACGGCCGGGCCGACCTTCGAGTACGTGCCACCCGAGTCACGTTGACGAAGCGCCGGCGACCGGCTGCCCGCGCGGCCGCCGGCCGCCGGCCGCCCGCCTTCCGCGTGAGGGCGCGGACCCGCCGGCTCTCAGGCCCCGAGGCAGGCGGGGCCGAGAAGCTGCTTCAGGTCGCCCATCAGGGCCGGGGACGGCGACACCCGCAGGCGGTCGTCGAGGCGCACGATCGTGGTCTTCGGACCGTTGTGGACCTGCAGGTGCACCTCGGTGGTGCCGGGGTGCGCGGTCAGCACCTCCTTGAGGCGGCCGACCACCGGCGGGGTGCAGCGGGCCAGGGCGAGGCTGACGGCCAGCGGGCCACCGGCCTCGCGGGTCAGGTCGGGAGCCGTCACCTCCATCGCGATGATCTTCCCGACGTCCTCGCGCTTGTCCAGGCGCCCCTTGACGAACACGATCGCGTCCTCGGCGAGCACCGTCGCGCAGAGCTGGTACGCCGACGGGAAGATCATCACCTCGATCGCGCCCTCCAGGTCCTCCAGCTGGGTCAGGACCCAGGTGTCGCCCTTCTTGGTGACCTTGCGCTGCAGGCCGCTCAGGATGCCGCCGACGGTGACGACCTGGCCGTCGGTACGGTGCTCGTCCTGCAGCGAGGCGATCGAGCAGTCGGCGCCGGAGGCGAGGATGTGCTCCACGCCGAAGAGCGGGTGGTCGGAGACGTACAGGCCGAGCATCTCCCGCTCGAACTGCAGCAGGGTGTTCTTGTCCCACTCCCCCAGCGGGATCTGCACGTCGAAGGTCTCGTCCTCGGCGCCCTCGACGGCGCCGAACAGGGAGTCCTGGCCCTGGGCCTCGTTCTTCTTGATCCCGATGATGCTGTCGACGGCCTGCTCGTGGATCATCACCAGGCCCTTGCGCACGTGCCCGAAGGAGTCGAAGGCACCGGCCTTGACCAGCGACTCGATGACCCGCTTGTTGCAGACCACCATGGGAACCTTGCGCAGGAAGTCCTTGAAGTCGGCGAAGCGGCTCTTCTCCCGGCGCGCGGCGATGATCCCGTCGACCACGTTGCCGCCGACGTTGCGGATCGCCGACAGGCCGAACCGGACGTCGGTGCCGCGCGGGGTGAAGTCGAAGTCGGAGTCGTTGACGTCCGGCGGGAGCACCTTGATGCCCATGCGGCGGCACTCGTTGAGGTAGAGGGCCGACTTGTCCTTGTCGTCCTTGACCGAGGTCAGCAGGGCGGCCATGTACTCGGCCGGGTAGTTGGCCTTGAGATAGCCGGTCCAGTAGCAGACCAGGCCGTAGGCGGCGGTGTGCGCCTTGTTGAAGGCGTAGTCGGAGAAGGGCAGCAGGATGTCCCACAGGGCCTTGATCGCGGCGGCCGAGTAGCCGTTGTCCTTCATGCCCTGCTCGAAGAACTCGTACTGCTTGTCCAGCTCCGACTTCTTCTTCTTGCCCATCGCGCGGCGCAGCAGGTCGGCCTTGCCGAGCGAGAACCCGGCGACCTTCTGCGCGATGGCCATGACCTGCTCCTGGTAGACGATCAGGCCGTAGGTCGTGTCGAGGATCTCCCTGAGCGGTTCCTCCAGCTCGGGGTGGATCGGGGTGATCTCCTGCTGGCCGTTCTTGCGCATCGCGTAGTTGGTGTGGGAGTTGGCGCCCATCGGACCCGGCCGGTACAGCGCGAGCGCCGCCGAGATGTCCTCGAAGTTGTCGGGACGCATCAGCCGCAGCAGCGAGCGCATGCCGCCGCCGTCGACCTGGAACACGCCGAGCGTGTCGCCCCGGGACAGCAGCTCGTAGGTCTTGACGTCGTCGAGGGGCAGGTCGAGCAGATCGATCATGGTGCCGGTGTTGACCTCGATGGCCTTCAGGCAGTCGTCGATGATCGTGAGGTTGCGCAGGCCCAGGAAGTCCATCTTGAGCAGGCCGAGCGTCTCGCAGGTCGGGTAGTCGAACTGCGTGATGATCACACCGTCGGAGTCGCGGCGCATGATCGGGATGTAGTCGGTCAGCACCTCCGAGGACATGATCACGCCGGCGGCGTGCACACCGGTCTGCCGGATCAGGCCCTCCAGGCCCCTGCCGAGGTCGATGGCCGACTTGACGTCGACGTCCTCCTCGTACAGCCTGCGCAGCTCGCCCGCCTCGTTGTAGCGCGGGTGGTCCTTGTCGAAGATGCCCGACAGCGGGATGTCCTTGCCCATCACCGCGGGCGGGAACGCCTTGGAGACCTTGTCGCCCAGCGCGTACGGGTGCCCGAGGACGCGGGCCGCGTCCTTGATGGCCGCCTTCGCCTTGATGGTGCCGAAGGTGGCGATCATCGCGACCTTGTCGGCGCCGTACTTCTCGGTCACGTAGCGGATCACGTCGCCGCGCCGGCGCTCGTCGAAGTCGATGTCGACGTCGGGCATGGAGACGCGGTCGGGGTTGAGGAACCGCTCGAAGATCAGGCCGTGCGGCAGCGGGTCGAGGTCGGTGATGCCGAGCGCGTACGCGGCCAGCGAGCCCGCCGCCGAACCACGGCCCGGTCCGACCCGGATGCCGTTGTTCTTGGCCCACATGATGAAGTCGGCGACCACGAGGAAGTAGGAGGGGAACCCCATCTGCAGGATGACGTTCATCTCGAACTCGATCTGGGCGCGGTGCTCCTCGTCGACGCCCTCGGGGAAGCGCCGCTCCATGCCCCGCCAGATCTCCTTGCGGAACCAGCTCTCCTCGGTGTCCCCCTCGGGGATCGGGAAGGTGGGCATCAGGTTCTTGAAGCCGAACATGCCGGTCGGGTCGACCTTCTCGGCGACCAGCAGCGTGTTGCGGCAGCCCTCGGCCCACAGGTCCGAGGAGTCGACGGCCCGCATCTCGTCGGCGTTCTTGATGTAGTAACCGCTGCCGTCGAAGCGGAAGCGGTCGGGGTCGGACAGCTGCTTGCCGGTCTGGATGCACAGGAGCGCGTCGTGCGAGGTCGCGTCCGACTCGTAGGTGTAGTGGGAGTCGTTGGTGACCAGCGGCGGGATGTCCAGCTCACGCGAGATGCGGGTCAGGCCGTCGCGGACCCGGCGCTCGATGTCGAGCCCGTGGTCCATGATCTCCAGGTAGTAGTTGTCCTTGCCGAACAGGTCCTGGAACCTGGCCGCCGCCGCGACCGCCTCGTCGTACTGGCCCAGGCGCAGGCGGGTCTGCACCTCGCCCGACGGGCAGCCGGTGGTGGCCATCAGGCCCTCGGAGTGCTCGGCGAGGATCTCGGCGTCCATCCGGGCCCACTTGCGGACGAAGCCCTCGGTGTAGGCGCGCGAGGAGAGCTTCATCAGGTTGCCCAGGCCCGTGGCGTTCTTCGCCCAGATGGTCATGTGGGTGTAGTAGCCACCCGCCGAGACGTCGTCGCGCCTCTGGTGCGGCTCGCCCCACAGCACCGGCTTCTTCTGGTGCCGGGAGGCGGGTGCGACGTAGGCCTCGATGCCGATGATCGGCTTGATCCCGGCACCGGTCGCCTGCTTGTAGAAGTCGTAGGCGCCGTGCATGTTGCCGTGGTCGGTGATCGCGATGGCCGGCATGCCCAGGTCACCGACCTGTTTGAACATCTGCTTCAAACGGGCGGCTCCATCCAGCATGGAGTATTCCGTGTGAACGTGCAGATGCACAAACGAGTCTGACATGCGGCCCCGTCCTCCCCCTAGTCGCACCGTCGGCGGGGAAAGCGTATCCAAATCTGAGTTTCGAAAGTGACTCATGCGCTCCGGGTCGCCTCTCCCCCGGCGGCACCCCGGACACTCCCGGCGCGAGGCCTACCCTTGACCCATAGTACGGGTAACGATATATGTCGATCATGGCGCTACGCGAGCAGAGCTACCTGATCCTGCTGGCCCTGTCCGAAGGCCCGCTGCACGGATACGGCGTGATCAAGACGGTGCGCGAGCTGTCGGAGGACCGCGTGCGGCTCGGTGCGGGCACCCTCTACGGCGCCCTGGAGCGCCTGTCGGGAGAGGGCCTGATCGGCGTCGTCAAGGAGGAGGTCGTCGGCGGCCGCCACCGGCGCTACTACGGCCTCGGGGGAGAGGGCCGCACGGTCCTGGCCGAGGAGACCGCCCGGCTGACCCGCCTCGCCGCCACCGCCCGGCGCCGGCTCGACCTCCTGCCGGGCACCCTGTGACCCAGATGATCCCGATGCTCCCGGTGGCCCGTTCCGGCTCGGACCGGTCGCTGGTTCGACACTGTCACGATCAGCCCTCCCGACCCGGCCCGTTGAACGTAAAGTGGCAGGTCACGCGGCCAACCCTCGATCATTTTCCCGGCATCCGCCACGTACTGGACATCAGATCTCAGGATGTGGACTTTTCTGCGGCGGGTGAGTCGATCACTTTACCGGGCTATGAGAGTATTCGGGGGTTCAGAAGGAGGTAAGCCGGTTGATGGCCGAAGCACAGCCCGAGGGGCGCCGTGTCGCCTCCCGCTACCAGCTGCTCGAAGCCATCGGCCGGGGTGGCATGGGCATCGTGTGGCGGGCCCATGACGAGCTCCTCGACCGCGAGGTCGCGATCAAGGAGGTCCGCTACGCCGACATGCTCGGCGAGGACAACCAGGAGGACTTCAACCGGCGCACCAAGCGCGAGGCGCGTGCCGCCGGGCGCCTGACGCACCCGAACGTGGTGGTCGTCCACGACGTCGTCGAGGAGGACGGGCGTCCCTGGATCGTCATGCAGCTGGTGGAGTCGCGCTCCCTCGGCAAGGTGTTGCGCCAGGACGGGCCGCTGCCGCCGCAGCGGGTCGCGGAGATCGGCCTCAAGCTGCTGGAGGCGCTGCGCGCCGCCCACGCCCAGGGAGTGCTGCACCGCGACGTCAAGCCGGAGAACGTGCTGCTGGCCGACGACGGCCGGGTGGTGCTGACCGACTTCGGCATCGCGACTCTCGAGGCCGAGACCGCGCTGACCATGACCGGCATCGCGGGCACTCCCGCGTTCATCCCGCCGGAACGCATCAAGGGCGGCAGCGCGCAGCGCGAGTCCGACCTGTGGTCGCTCGGCGCGACCCTGTACGCCGCCGTCGAGGGCAAGCCGCCGCACGACCGGGGCGGGGCGTTGCCGACCATGCACGCCATCCTGAACGACGAACCCGAGCCCCCGCTCCACGCCGGGCCGCTGGCTCCGGTCCTCGAGGGGCTGCTCCGCAAGGATCCCGCGCTGCGCATGCCCTACAAGGAGGCCGAGCGGCTGCTGCGCAGGGTGGCCGAGGGCGAGGGCGACCGGGACCGGCCCGCCAGGACCGCCGTCATGCCGGCCGTGAACCCGGGGGACGAGACCGACCCCGGCATCGGTCCCCGGCCCGGCGCCGTCCCCGAGACGGGCGCGAAGCTGGACGCCGCCCGCCCGGGTGCGAAGAAGGACGCCCCGCCCCCGCCCGCGCGCCGCGAGGAGCAGCGGAAGGCCGCCGCGAAGGCGCCCGCCGCGAACGCACGGCAGGAGTCCGCCCCCGTGGCGGCCGGTTCCGCGGCCGCCGGTTCCGCGGAGAAGGCCGGGCCGGCGAAGGACGCACCCGGCGCGAAGGGCGGCCAGGCTTCCAAAGCCGCGGCCGGCTCCCCCGTCTCGGATGCCGGGGCGGGTTCACCGGGTTCCGAGGCGGGAGCGGGTTCGAAGGCCGGCCGTCCCGCCGGCAAGGGCACGCCCGTCCCCCCGGCGGCCCCCGCCGAGGCCGCACCGCCGGTCCTGGCCAGGTTCGCCCCCAAGCCGAGGCCCGCCGCCGACTCGAAGCCCGCCCCGAAGCCCGAGCCCGGGGCCGGGGCGGCGGCCGCGTCCCCCGTCCTGCCCAGGTTCGCCCCCAAGCCGAGGCCCGCCCCCGATCCGAAGCCCGAGCCCGCCGCCGGCGTCGCACCGGCCCGCGAGGCGAAGCCGGGCACGGCACCCTCCGCGTCCCCCGGCGCGGCGGCTCCCGGCTCCATCGCCGGGAGGAAGCCCGCGCCCCGGGCGAGCCGCGAGGACGCCCCGCCGGCCGGGGAGCCGGAAGCCGCGCGGCAGAAGCCCGCCGCGCGCCCCAACCCCTTCCCGCCCGTGGGGCGCGAGCCCGCGCCGAGGCCGGAGCCCGCCGCGGCGCCCGTCTCCGCCTCCGGGGCCGAGCCCGCTCCGTGGGAGGAGCCCTCGCCCGCCTACGCCGGGAACCACGACACGCTCGCCTCGCGAGAGCCGGGCCGCTCCCCGGTGAGGCGGGGGCTGCTGGTGCTGCTGCCCGCGCTGCTCGTCGTCGGCGGGATCGCCGGCTGGCTCGGCCTGCGCAGCGGCGACGGCGACGAGACCCCGCAGGCCAGGCCGGGCGATCCGGGCGCGTCCCGCGCGTCGGACGCCCCGAGCGGCACCGCCGAGACGACCACGGAGGGCTCGCCGGACCCGGAGACGTCGCCGCCGTCCTCCTCGGCGTCCCCGTCGGAGTCTCCCTCGGCGTCCCCCTCGTCCAGCCCGAGCCCCACCAAGACGGAGGAGAAGTCCCCCCTCCCCTCCGGCTGGAAGATGCACAAGGACAGCAACGGCTTCTCGATCGGCCTGCCCAAGGGGTGGGGCGTGAGTCAGCGGCCGGGGCAGCAGGTGTGGTTCCGCGGGCCCGACCGGGTGAGCTACGTGATGGTCGAGTACGTCGACAAGGCGGGCCCCGACCCCAAGCAGGACTGGCTCGACTACGAACCGTCCGTGCGAAGCCGGTTCAACGGCTACGACCGGATCCGGATCGCGAACGTCAAGTACATGGTGAAGGCCGCCGACTGGGAGTTCACCTGGAACACCAGCTCTGGCAAGGCCCGCGTGATCAACCGGGGGTTCGTCACCAAGGGCGGCCGGGGATATGCGATTTACTGGCATACCCTGGCCAAGGACTGGAAGAAGAACATGCACCTTTTCGAGGGGTTCACCGCGACCTTCTCCTCGAAGAAGTGAGCGGGAGCCCTACCGCCCGCGGTCGGTGAGCTTGGGAGGGCGGGGATGGCGGAGAGAAAGGTGGCGGGCCGCTACCGGCTGCTCGAACACATCGGCGAGGGCGGCATGGGCATCGTCTGGCGCGCCCACGACGAGCTCCTCGACCGGGTGGTGGCCGTCAAGGAGGTCCGCTACCGAGGGGTCGACGAGGCCGCGCGCACCGACCTGAACCGGCGCACCATCCGCGAGGCCAGGACCGCCGGGCGCCTCGACCACCCCTCCGTGGTCATCGTGCACGACGTGGTCGAGGAGGACGGGCGTCCCTGGATCGTCATGCAGCTGGTCCGGTCCCGGTCGCTGGGGGAGATCGTCCGCTCGGGCGGGCCGCTCCCTCCCGAGCGGGTCGCCTCGGTGGGGCTGCACGTGCTGGGCGCGCTGCGGGCCGCGCACGCCGCGGGGGTGCTGCACCGCGACGTCAAGCCGGAGAACGTGCTGCTGGCCGACGACGGCCGGGTGGTGCTGACCGACTTCGGCATCGCCTCCATGACGCAGGAGACCGGCATCACCCGTACGGGCGCGATGGTCGGCACCCCGGCGTTCCTGCCGCCCGAGCGGCTGCACGGGCTGCCCGCCACCCCCGAGTCGGACCTGTGGTCGCTCGGCGCGACGCTGTACGCGGCGCTGGAGGGCCGGCCTCCGTTCGAGCGGGCCACGGCCGCCGCCACCATGATGGCCGTCCTGCACGGCGAGCCCAGCCCCATGGCCCATTCCGGGCCGCTGCCGACGGCGATCCTCGGCCTGATGGCCAGGGACCCGGCCGCCCGGATGGTCCCCGACCAGGTCGAGGCCCTGCTCGGCCGCGCCTCCTCCCCCTCCGCCGGGCCGGCCCCCGGGCGGGCGGCGCATCCCGGGCAGCGGGCATACGCCGCCCCTGCCTCCCCCGCCGCCCCCGGGTTCCACACCGACCCGCCGCGCGCCGACCCGCCACCGCGTCAGGACCCGGCGCGGGACGCGTGGCGGCAGGGGTACGGGGAGTACGGGGACTTCCCGGGCGGTCCGGGGCGACCGCCGCACCCGGCCGCGCCCACGCACCCGGGGCAGTCGCCGTACGCGGCCGGGCACACGCAGCCCGAGGGGCCCCGCCCCCCGGCCTCGCGCACGCGGCCCGAACAGTCCCCGTACACGCCCCCCGAGCCGTACGCGCACCCCGAACAGCCTCCGCGCCACGGACAGCCTTCGTACGCGCGCCCCGAGCCGTACGCGCACCCCGAACAGCCTCCGCGCCACGAACAGTTCCCGTACACGCGTCCCGGGCAACAGCCCTACGGTCACGAGCCCCCGCCTCCCGGTTCCCGGCCGGGGCGGGAGCAGCCCACGGAAACGGGGGCCGAGCCCGCGCGGCGGGCGAGGGCGGGGCGGCTGGCGCTCCTGGCCGGGGTGCCCGCGCTCGCGGTGGCGATCGGGGTCGGCGGATGGCTGTTCCTCAAGGAGATGGACACCACGGTGGACACCGGTGACGGCCGGGCCGAGGCCACGGGCCCGGCCACCGGCCCCACCCCCACCGCGCCGGAGACGACCTCCGCCCCGGAGCCGACCCCGACGGTGACGCCGCGCCCGGCCAGGACCGTCCCCGCGGGCTGGCGGCTGCACCGCGACCCGATGGGCTTCTCCGTCGCGGTGCCGAGAAACTGGCGGGTCAAGCGGTTCGCCGGCCGTGACAGGGTGGAGTTCCGCGCCCCCGGCGCGAGCGCCTTCCTGTGGATCGAGTCGACCGACGACCCGGAGAAGAACCCGGTCAGGCACTGGCAGAAGGTGGAGAAGGCCGGGACGGCCGACAACGTCTGGCCCGGCTACCGGCGGATCGGCATCACCGCGCTGGTGTACCGGGGGGTGCGGGCCGCCGACTGGGAGTTCACCTACCTCAAGAACGGGGTCCGCACCCGCGTCCTGGACCGGGGCTTCCGCACCCTCGCCGACAAGCCGTACGCGATCTACTGGGAGAGCCCGGCGTCCAGGTGGGACCGCTCGTTCTTCGACGTGTTCACCAGGACCTTCCGGCCATGAGCGGCCTGGAGAGGGCGCGTTTCTGGCGGACCCCGGCCCTGCCGGGGGTGGACCTCCTCAAGGCCAGATACGTGACCCACCGCTTCCCGCCGCACGCGCACGAGGGCTACGCGATCGCGATGGTCCTGTCGGGGGTGGAGGAGTTCGCCTACCGGGGCACCGTCCACCGCGCGGGACCGGGCAGCCTCAGCACGCTCAACCCCGAGGAGGCGCACGACGGCTACCCGGGCGTTCCCGGCGGGTGGTCCTACCGGGTGCTGTACCCCTCGGTCGAGTTCGTCTCCGGGATCGCCGCCGAGCTGATGGCCGGGCACGGCACGCCCTGCTTCCCCGAGACCGTCACCTACCACCGGCCCACCGTCGCGCTGCTGCGGGCCGCGCACGACGCCGCGGAGGGAGGCGACGACCTCGCCTCCTCGACGCTGGCCCGCACGGCCTTCGCCGCCCTGCTCAGCCGGCACGCCGCCCGCCGCCCCGCGGACGTGCCTCGCCGGGACGGCGACCCGGCGGTGCGGCGTGCCCGGGAGATCCTGCACGAGCGGCTCGTCGACCCGCCCACGATCGAGGACCTGGCGCGGGCGGTGGACGCGAGGCCCTTCACCCTGATCCGGGCCTTCAAGGCGGCCACCGGGCTTCCCCCGCACGCCTACCTGAACACGCTGCGGATCATCCGGGCCCGGCGGCTGCTCCAGGCCGGCACACCTCCCGCGCAGGTCGCCGGGGACGTGGGGTTCACCGACCAGGCCCACCTGAGCAGGCATTTCACCCGGACGGTGGGCGTGCCGCCGGCCGCGTACCAGCGCGCAGGAACGTACAAGACCGGGGCTTGAAACCGGATTTAAGCTCACCTGCCATGGAAACAACCACTCGTTCCTCCGCGATCAGGGACGGACTGGGCGTGGGGATCGCCGTCGGCCTGGCGGGGGTGGCCTTCGGCGCCGCGGCCGTCACCGCGGGGCTCAGCGTGGCGCAGGCGTGCGTGCTGAGCCTGTTCGCCTTCACCGGCGCCTCGCAGTTCGCCCTGGTCGGCGTCGTCGCGGGCGGCGGCAACCTGGTCGCGGGCACGGCCGGCGCGATGCTGCTGGGCGCCCGCAACAGCCTGTACGGCCTCCGCATGGCCGGGGTGCTCGACATCCGGGGCTGGCGCCGGCCGCTGGCGGCCCAGGGGGTGATCGACGAGACGACGGCGGTCGCCCTGGCCCAGCCGGACGAGGAGTCGGCCAGGACGGCGTTCCTGTTCACCTTCGTCAGCCTCTATCTGACCTGGAACGCCACCACCCTGGTCGGCGCGCTGGGCACCTCCTGGGTGGCCGACCCCGCGGTGTTCGGCCTGGACGCGGTCGGTCCCGCGACGTTCCTGGCCATCCTGTGGCCCCGGCTCACCGGGAGCGGCGCCGAGGCCCGCGCGCTGCGCCTGATCGCGGGCTGCGGCGCGGCGGTCGCGCTGGCCGCCACCCCGTTCACCCCGCCGGGCGTGCCCGTGCTGCTCGCGTCCGTGGCCGTGCTCGCGGTGATCCTGAGGAGGCCCAAGTGACCGTCTGGTGGGCCGTCGTCGCCACCTGCGCCGCCTGTTACGCGCTGAAGCTCGCCGGGCTGTCGGCCCCGCGCCGGATCCTCGACCACCCCGGGGTCCAGCGCTTCGCGACACTGGTCCCGGTGGCCCTGCTGGCGGCGCTGATCGCGGTGCAGACCTTCGGCGACGGGCAGGCGCTGCACCTCGACTGGCCGCGCACCGCGGGGATGGGCGCCGCCGTCGTGGCACTGCTGCTGCGCGCCCCGTTCCTGGTCGTCCTCGCGGCGGCGGCCGTCGTCACCGCCGTACTGCGCCATCTCCTGAGCTGAGGTCGTCACGTCCCGGACCGGGACCGGGGTCGCCCGTGCCGCGCGGGAACCGTACGCGGAAGGTGGCGCCGGCGCCGGGGCGCGAGGTCACCGTGGCGTCGCCGCCGTGCGCGGCGGCGACAGCGGCGACGATGGACAGCCCGAGGCCCGCACCCCCCTGGCGGTTGCCGTCGCGGGGATGAGCGGCCCGGTGGAAGCGCTCGAAGACCAGGGCGCCCTGCTCCTCGGTGAGACCGGGTCCCTCGTCGGCCACCTCGACCACGGCGTGCTCGTCGTCCACCCGGATCCTGACGACCGCCGGGGTCCCCTCGGGGGTGTGGCTGAGCACGTTGGCCAGCAGGTTGCCGACGATCTGGCGGATCCTGGCGGCGTCGCCGGGCACCTCGACGGGTCCCTCGCACTCCAGCGACAGCGGCCTGAGCGGCTCGATGGCGAGGGTGTCGGCCACCGCGTCGGCGGCGAGCGAGGTCAGCTCCACCGGGGATCGCTCCAGGGGACGGCCCTGGTCGAGGCGGGCCAGCAGCAGCATCTCGTCGACCAGGGAGCCCATCCGGGTGGCCTCGGCCTCGATCCTGCGCATGGCCTTGGCCAGGTCCTCCGGCCGGGTGGCCGCGCCGCGCCGGAACAGCTCGGCGTAGCCGCGGATGGAGGCGATCGGGGTGCGCAGCTCGTGGGAGGCGTCGGCGACGAAACGGCGCAGCCGGTCCTCCGACGCCTCCCGTTCGCGGAACGCCTCCTCGATCTGGGCGAGCATCTGGTTGAGCGCGTGGCCCAGGCGGCCCACCTCCCCGGTGGCGGGCGCCGCCTCGATGCGGCGTTCCAGGTTGCCGTCGCCGATGGCCGCCGCGGTCTCGACGATGCGGTCCAGCGGGCGCAGCCCCCGGCGGATCAGGTGGGTGGCGAGCAGGGTCAGGCAGACGAGCGCGAACACCGAGGAGCCGATCATCACCAGGGCGACGCGTTCGGTCAGCTCGTCGGAGGCGGCCACCAGCGCCTCGGGGGTGGTCAGGGCGAGCAGCCGCGCGCTGTTGTGGCCGCGCCAGTCCTGCAGCGCGCCGAACGTCGCCCCCGCCGCCGTCCCGAGAGCCAGGGCGACCAGGCCCACGACGGTCAGCACGAGGCGGGTCCGCAGCGACATCAGTCCTCCCTGGGCAGGCGCACGACGTATCCCACCCTGGGCACGGTGTGGATGAGCGGCGGGTGCGAGGCGTCGACCTTGCGGCGCAGGTAGCTGATGTAGGTCTGCACCACCCCGTCGTTGCCGCCGAAGTCGTACTCCCACACGTGGTCCAGGATCTGCCTCTTGGAGACGACCTTGCCCGCGTTGGCCACCAGGAAGCGCAGCAGCTTGAACTCCGTCGGGGTGAGGTCGACGCGCCGGCCGTTGCGCCACACCTCGTGGGCGTCCTCCTCGATGACCAGGTCGGCGAAGGTCACCCTGCCGGCCTCGGCACCGGCCCGCTGGGTCCGGCGCAGCACGGCGCGGATCCTGGCGATCAGCTCCTCCAGGCTGAACGGCTTGGTGACGTAGTCGTCACCCCCCACGGTCAGCCCGCCGATCTTGTCCTCGGTGGCGTCGAGCGCGGTGAGGAAGACCACCGGCACCTCCGAACCCGTCATCCTGATCCGGTGGCAGACCTCCGTGCCGAGCACGTCGGGCAACATCACGTCCAGGACGATCAGGTCGGGATCGAAGGTCTCGGCCAGCGACACCGCCGCGGCACCGGTTCCGGCGATCGCCGTCTCGAACCCCTCGTAGCGAAGGGCGGTTGCGACCAGATCGGCGAGATATGGCTCGTCATCTACGACCAGTATGCGGCTCACCCGACAAGTCTCACCCAGAAGATCTTGGAAAGACCATAGAAAACTCTGTGAAGAGCGATTCACATGCCGCTCTAAGGGCGGGCACACGGGCATCGAAGATCGTTTTGTTGCACTGGGTGACATGGAGAGAATCTCGGTTTTCGTACTGCGGCGCAAAGGGCTGGTCGCCCTGCTGGCCGTGCTGGGGTTCCTGGTGGGCATGGGCGCGACGCCGATCGCGATTCAGCGGCTCTCCGAGGAATACTCACATGCGGGAATGCCCGCTTTCGATGCCAATCAGGAAATTGTCAGAATTTACGGGAACGGCGGCTACCAGCGGCCGTTCGTCCCGGTGGTCGTGTTCCCCGAGGGAATGCGCGCCGACGAGCAGAAGGAGACCCTCGGCCGCGCCTTCGCCGCCGTCTCCGCCAGGCTGCCCCAGGCACGCGTGGTCTCGTACGCGAGCACCGGCGACCCCCGGCTGGTCGGCACCGACGGCCGGACCACGTTCGGGCTGGTCTTCCCCGGCACCTACTCCGACGGCAGCCCGCCGGGCGGCGGCCTCGGCGAGACGCCGAACGAGAGCCCGGTCATCGTCGAGGCGATGACCCCGGCGCTGCCGCCGGGCGCGAGCGTCCACGTCACGGGGCTGGACACCCTCGCGCCGAGCGTGGACGCGGGCGGCGTGGACGTCCCCGCCAAGATCGGCATCGGGGTGATCGCCGCGGTGCTCGTCCTGCTTCTGGTGTTCCGCTCGGCGCTGGCCTTCGTACCGCTCCTCATCGCGGTCCTGTCCATCTTCGTGTCGTTCATCGTGATCCTGGCGCTGACGCTGGTGACGACCGTGCACGACGTGGCCCTCACCACGATGCCCCTGCTGGGCCTGGGCATCGCGGTCGACTACTCGCTGCTGCTGGTGGCCCGCTGGCGGGAGGAGCAGGCGGGCGGGCACCGCGGCGACGAGGCCGTGCACCGGGCCATGGCGGGCGCGGGACGGGCGGTGCTGTTCAGCGGCGTCGCGGTCGCGATCGGCCTGGTGACCATGGTGGTGCTGCCGGTGCCGTTCCTGCGCAGCCTCGGCCTCGCCGGGATGATCATCGCGGCGGTGAGCGTGGTCACGACGCTGACCGTGCTGCCGGTGCTGCTCGCCCTCACCGGGCAGCGGCTCGACCGCAGGCGCGCCCGCGGCGGCCGGGACGAGCCTCCCTTCCGGCGCGAGGCGCGGGCCGGCCGGGCCTGGTCGGCGTGGGCGCGCGGCGTGGTGCGGCTGCGCTGGCCCGCCGCCCTGCTCACCGGCGGGCTGCTGGTGGCGCTGACGGTGACCGCCCTGGGCGTCAACCTCGGCCTGCCGGAGAGCAGGAACCTGCTGACCTCGGGGCCCGGCCACGAGGGACTGTCCGCGTTGCGCCAGGCGGGCGTCCCGGCCGGCTCGATCACCCCGTTCGACGTCCTGGTGACCGGCGACCCCGCCCGGACCGTCGAGAGGCTGCGGGGCGTGGAGGGCGTGTCGGCCGTGCTCGCCCCCGACGGCCCGTCCTGGCGCCGCGACGGCACCGCCGTCGTCACCGTGCTCCCGGCCGCGGAGAACGGCACCGAGGAGGGCGAGGCGACCATCACCCGGGTGCGCGAGGCCGCACCGGCCGGCGCGCGGGTCGGCGGCAACGCGGCGCAGAGCATGGACTTCCAGGAGCGCACCTACGGCGCGTTCCCCTGGATGCTCGGCCTGATCGCGCTGGTCACGTTCGTCATGCTGGCGCGGGCGTTCCGCTCGCTGCTGCTGCCGTTGAAGGCGATCGTCCTGAACCTGCTCTCGCTGGGCGCGGTGATCGGCGCGATGGTGGTGCTGTGGCAGTTCGGCTGGGGGACCAGGGAACTGCTGGACATCCAGCCCACCGGCTCCATCGGCGAGTTCGTGCCGCTCACCATCTTCGCCTTCCTGTACGGCCTGAGCATGGACTACGAGGTGTTCATCCTGGCCAGGATGCGCGAGGAGTACGACAGGTCGGGCAGCACGGAGCACGCGGTGATCGAGGGCGTGGGCCGCACCGGGCGGCTGGTCACCTCGGCGGCGCTGATCCTGTTCATCTCCTTCACCGCGCTGGCCATGACCCCCGAGCTGGACGTGAAGGTGTTCGCCAGCGGCCTCGCCCTGGGCATCTTCCTGGACGCCACCCTGATCCGCGGCATCCTGGTCCCGGCGGTGGTCGCGATGATGGGCCGGTGGAACTGGTGGCTGCCCGTCTGGGCGGCGCGGCTCCTGCGGGTGGAGCCCTCGCCGCTGAGGGGGGAGAACCCCGAACCGGTCCGGGTCCCGGAACCGGTCTAGGTTCCCGGAAACGATCCAGGGTCCCGGGACCGCTCCGGGACCCCGCGAACGCCGGGGGATCCCCCGAACGGTAAGACGGCCACCGCCTCCGAGAGGCGGTGGCCGTTCACGTGCGCCCGTTTCCCCGGGGATTGCGCCCCGGACGGCGAACCTCCCCGGTCTCCGGGATCCGGACGGCGAACCTTCCGCGACTCCTCGGAGACCCGGACGGCGAGACGGCCACCGCCTCTGGGAGGCGGTGGCCGTTCGCGTGTCGTCTTTCCGCTGTCCGGCGCCTCAGACGGCGGTCAGCACCGCCGCGGAGTTGAAGCCACCGGAGCCGCGGGCCACGACCAGCGCGGCCGACAGCCCGTTCACGACCCTGGCCTCGGTGACCAGGTCCACGCCCTCGACAACGGCGCTGCCGGCGGTGACGACGGTCGGCGGGATCACCCCGCCGGTCAGGGACAGGGCCGCCCACGCGACGTCGAGGGCCGCGCCGCCGGAACACAGGCGGCCGGTCATCGTCTTGGGCACCGTCACCGGCACGCGGCGGCCGCCGAACACCTCCCGCAGCGCCGCCACCTCTTGGGCGTCCCTGACCGGATCACCGGCGCCGTCGGCGAAGACGACCCCGACGTCGTCGGGGCCGAGCCCGGCGCGGGCGATCGCCTCGCGCATGGCCCTGGCGTACTGGCGGTGGCCGGGGGCCGGATCGGCCACGTGGTGGGCGTCGTGGGTGGAGGCGGTCCCGGCGATCTCGGCGTAGACCGTGGGGGCGCCCCGGCCGAAGGCGCTGTGCCGGTCCTCCACGATGAGCATCGCGCCTCCCTCGCCGGGGACGTGGCCGCCCGCGTCGGGGGCGAAGGGCCGGTAGGCCGTGGCCGGGTCGCTCCCGCGGCCGGCCGTCGCCTCACCGGCCTGGCAGGCCAGCGCGTACGGCGACAGCGGCGCCTCGGTGCCCCCGGTCACGACGACCTCGGTGCCCCGGCGGATCAGCCGGGCCGCCTCGGCCAGCGCGTCGATCGCCCCGGCCGCGTCCGCGACCAGCACCCCGCAGGCGCCCTTGAGCTGGTGCTTGATGGACAGCTGGCCGCTGCTGGCGGCGTAGAACCAGCCGATGGACTGGTAGGCGCTCACCGCCCGCGGGCCCTTGCTCCACAGCGCCTGGATCTCCCGCTGCCCGAAGGCGTTCCCCCCGGAGGCCCCGGCGGTCACCACCGACAGGTCGAACGGGTCCTCCCTCGCGGGATCGAGGGCGGCGTCGGCCAGGGCGAGCTCGGTGGCGGCGAGGGCGAACCAGGTCCACCGGTCGGTCTGCACCAGTAGCTTGCTGTCGACGAACTCGCGCTCGTCGAAGCCGGTGACCTCCCCCGCCAGCCCGATCGGCGCCCCGGTGGCGTCGAACGACGTCACCGGGCCGATCCGGCTCCGCCCGGTCAGGGACCCCTCCCAGTGCTCGACCACGCCGATCCCCGTGGGGGCGACCACGCCGATCCCGGTGATCACGGCTCTGCGGTCGCTCATCGGCCCGCCCCCGGCTCGGAGAAGATCATCGCGGACTGGAAGCCGCCGAAGCCGCTGCCGGCGGAGAGCGCGTGCCTGGCGGTCACCTCGCGTGCGACCAGGGGGATGTAGTCCAGGTCGCATTCGGGGTCGGGAACGGTCAGGTTGGCGGTGGGCGGGACCACGCCCCGCTGCAGCACCAGGGCGCAGGCGGCCATCTCGATCGAGCCGATCGCGCCGAGCGAGTGGCCGATCACCGACTTGATCGAGCTGATCGGCACCCGCCGGGCGTGGTCGCCGAGGCTCCGCTTGTAGGCGGACGTCTCGTGCCGGTCGTTCTGCTTGGTCCCCGACCCGTGGGCGCTGATGTAGCCGATGTCCTCGGGGTTGAGCCCGGCCTGGACGAGCGCGTCGCCGATGGCCTCGCCCAGTTCGAGCCCGTCGGGCCGCAGCCCGGTCATGTGGAAACCGTTGGCCCGCGCGGCGTAGCCGGTGACCTCGCAGTAGACGCGGGCGCCGCGCCTGCGGGCGTGCTCCAGCTCCTCCACCACCAGCACCGCCGCGCCCTCGCCGAGGACGAAGCCCTTGCGCCCGGCGTCGAAGGGCCGCGAGGCCGTCTCGGGCTCGCCGTTGCTCGGGCTGGTGGCGCGGATGGCGTCGAAGCACGCCACGGTGATCGGGGAGATCGGCGCGTCCGACGCCCCCGTGATCATCATGTCCGCCTCGCCGTCCTGGATGAGCCGGTAGGCCCGGCCGATCGCGTCGATGCCGGAGGTACAGCCGGTCGAGACGACGGCGGCCGGGCCGTTCACGCCGAACCGGACCGCGAGCTCGGCCGCCGCGCTGGAGGGCACCAGCGACTGGTAGAGGAACGGCTTGAGGTGGCGGTGGTCCACCTCCCAGTCCCTGCCGCGGTCGCTGGCGACCACGTACTCCTCCTCCAGGGTGATGGTGGCCCCCACCGCCGAGCCGAGGCTGATCCCGGCCCGCTCGGGGTCGGCCGCGCCGAGGTCGAGGCCGGAGTCGGCCAGTGCCTCGTCGGCGCAGGCGACGGCGAGCTGGGTGAAGCGGTCCATCCGCCGGGTCTCGCGCGGGGTGAGCCCGTGGGCGGCCGGGTCGAAGTCGACCTCGGCCGCGATCTGGGAGCGGAACGGGGACGGGTCGAAGGCGGTGACCCGGCGGATGGCCGGTTTGCCGTCCACGATCCGGTTCCAGAACTCCTCCCGGCCCACCCCTCCCGGGGCGATCACCCCGATGCCGGTGACGACGACCCGTCTCACGTTCCCACCTTCTCGGGATAGGGCTCGGTGTCCACGTGCCCGAGTTCGGGCCTCGGGGCGAGCGGGCTGAGCTGGAAGACCACGAGCACCTCGTCCTCGCCGACGTTGGTGAGGCGGTGCCTGACCTGGCGGGGGACGAGCAGCGCCTGCTCGGCGCCGACGGTGAGCGGCTCGCCGTCGAGGTCCACCCTGAGCGTGCCGGTCGCGACGAACACGTACTCCTCGGAGTAGGGGTGATAGTGCTCGGAGACCCCCTCCCCCGGCGCCAGCCGCACGGCCCCGCAGAAGCCCGACGAGGAGCCGCAGGTCGCCGGGGAGACCAGGGTGCGCAGGTCGCCGCCGCGTTTGGTGTTGGACGGCACGTCGTGGAAGCCCACGACGCGGCGGCGGCGCCGCTCCACCTTCTCCTTGATCAGCGACATCTGGAGCGCCGAGTTGGTGTTGATCCGATCGGTCATCCCCTGGGTGTCGACCGGTGCGTCGGGCCTCATGTGGAAGTCCTGCACCCAGCGCATGCGGGTGCGGTCGGGACCGAGCTCCTCGTAGACCCAGGTGATGTTCATGAACTCGAACGGCCCGGTCTCGACCCGGCGCGCCCGGACCGTCCAGGTGTCGCGGTCCCAGGTGCGCTCCGACACCCAGGACCAGACGCGGTCCTGCTCGTCGGGGTGCATGGTGAGCCGGAAGGTCACCGAGTCGTCCGACTCGGCGAGCACCTCCACCTTGGCGTACTCGGAGAAGAGCTCCGGCCAGGTCTGGACGTCGTTCGTCTGGTCCCAGACGAATCCGATGGGCGCGTCGATCTCGATCGCGTTGTCGGTGTGCCCGATCATGATGTGCGTTCTCCCCTCAGGCGCCGGCCGCCGCCAGCCGCTCGGTCACGAGTTCTCTCATCAGGGACGGCGTGGCCTCGGCCGTCAGCTGTTCCTCCACGTCCACCCCGAACCGGTCCTGGATCCGGGTGGCGATCTCCACCCGGGCCAGCGAGTCGAGGTCCAGCTCGTCGAAGCTGCGCTCCAGGGCGTCGTCCCCGGTGGCGGGGTCCAGGCCCACGGCGAGCAGCAGTTCGCGCACGTTCTCGTCGGTGAATGGCATCGTCGTTTCCTGTCCTCGGTCGGTGTCACGGAAGTGCGGGTCGGTGTCTCCGGGGCGCGGGCCGGTGTCCCCTGAAGCGCAGGGCGATGTCTCCGAGGCGCCTGCCGGTCGTCTCGGGAGGCTCAGGCCGGTGTTCCCGGGTACAAGCTGTCGTCGCGCACGGCGTCGACGAGCCAGATCCGGGCCGCGCCGACCGCCCGCGGGTCCGCCATCGCGGGGACGGGACGGCCCAGCTCGCGGGCGAGGTCGGCCTGGTGGGTCACCGAGGCGCGCCAGCCGTACCCGGCGAGCCACGCCTGCGGGTCCTCCACGGCCGACCGCCAGGCGGCCTGGGTGGAGGCGAGCCTGCTCATGGCGGGCCGCATCTGCGGCAGCTCGACGTACGCCCGGTTGACGTGCTCGACGGCGAGCCTGCTGCCGGGGGGCGACAGCTCGGAGACCCGGCCGAGGACGCGCGCGCCGTCTCCCGGCGTGAGATACATCAGCACGCCCTCGATCAGCCAGGCGATCGGCTCGCCCGGGTCGAGGCCCGCGGCCAGCAGCGGCGCCGGCCAGTCCTCGCGCAGGTCGGCGGGGACGACCGTACGGTCGCAGGCGGGCTGGGCCCCCTGGTCGGCCAGCGCCTTCTCCTTGAAGGAGATCAGGTCCGGCAGGTCGACCTCGAACAGGCGGGTGCCCTCGGGCCATTCCAGCCGGAACGCGCGGGTGTCCAGGCCCGCGGCGAGCAGGACCACCTGCCGCGGTCCCGCCGACACGGCCTCGCGCAACCGGTCGTCGAAGAAGCGGGTACGCAGGACGAAGTGCTCCCCGGCGCGGCGGCCCGCCTCGCTGATCCCGGCGATCCGCCCCGCGGCGTCGGCGAGCGGACCCGCCAGCGGGTCGTCGAAGAGCCGGTCGGTCCGCGCGCTCTCGGCCTCCCTGGCCTGGGCGATCACCACCGCGGTGCGGCTCACGCCGGTGGGCAGGCCGGGTTCTCCGGTGGGTCGGGTCATTCCTCGCTCCTGTCGCCGATGAAGTCGATGGCCATGGTGAGCTCGTAGGTCTTGCGGTAGACCAGCCGGTCGAAGGTCAGGCGCATGAACGCGTCGCGCGCCGCGCAGGCGACCGGGTGCCGCCAGCGGGTGAGCTCGCCGTTGACCCGTGACCGCCGGACCATCCGGGTGGTGCGGTCCACCCGCCGGGCCTCGTAGGCGGCCAGTGCCCGCGGCACGTCGCCGCCGGTGAGCTCGCCGGCCAGCACGAGGGCGTCCTCGATCGCCTGGCCCGCGCCCTGGCCGAGGTTGAACGTCATGGGGTGTGCCGCGTCCCCCAGCAGCGTCACCGGGCCGTGGCTCCAGCGCCGCAGCGGGGGCCGGTCGAAGATGTGCACCGGGGTGACGTCGTCCGCCCCGGTGGCCGCGATCAGGCCGGGGATCGGGTCGGGCCAGCCGGCGAACTCCGCGGCCAGCATGTCGAGGGCGCCCACCCCGAGCCTCGGGGCGACCCGGTCGCCGAGCACCCCGTCCCAGTAGACGTGGTCGTCGGCGAGCCGGTAGCAGACGAACCACCGGCCGCGGCCCCACGTGCTGAGGAAGGTGTTCGCGGGCACCCCGGAACCCGGCAGCCGGATCACTCCCTGGAAGGCGGTGAACCCGGCGTAGCGGGGCGGCGGATCTCCGGGGAGCAGCGCGGCGCGCACGGCCGAGCGCAGCCCGTCCGCGCCGACGAGCAGGTCCGCCCGCTCCTCGCGGCCGTCGTCGAACCGGGCCACGACGCGGTCGCCCGTCACGGTGAGGCCGGTGAACCGGGAGCCCGTCACGAGGTCGTCCCCCACCTGTCCGGCGAGGAGGGCGTGCAGCTCGGGGCGGCTGACGCTGTAGACGGGTGCGCCGAGGGGGCCGGCCATGCGCGCCATGGACCACTCCGCGATCCGGCGGCCGCGCGCGTCCCTGAACAGGTGCCGGTGCAACTCGTGCCCGGCCTTGCGGACCCCGGGCTCCAGCCCGAGCTCGCGCAGTGCCAGCACGGCGTTGTGCCAGAGCACCAGCCCGTGTCCGGCCTGTGCCGCGCGCAGCCCGGGAGCGCGTTCGTGCACGCTGACCTCGGCTCCCGCGGCCCGCAGCGCCAGCGCCGCGGTCAGCCCGCCGATGCCGCCCCCGACGACGACCACCCTCACGCGGGACCCCGCACGGCGGCCTCCGCGGAGGGCTGCGCGGAAAGCTCCGCGGAGGGCTCCGCTCCGGGCGGGGTGCCCGCCTCCCCGCCCTCCGGGGTCTCGTCCCCCACCGGCGCGCCCGCAGCCGTCTCCGCCCGGACCAGGAAGCGCAGGGAGCGGGCCTCGGTCATGCACTCCCGCATCGGCCGGACGAGCTCGCGGTGCTCCTCGGTGGCCTCCCAGGCGAGGAAGTCGGCAGGCCGGCGCCACTCGCTGGTGATCAGCCACTGCTCGGGGTCGGTGAGCGACTGGCAGACCTGGTCCTTGAGGTGCCCGGGTACGCCGCCGGACACCCGGTACCGGATCTTCTCGTAGGCGGCCAGGAAGTCCTCCTGCCGCTCGGCGGGCACCCTGACCAGGAAGACGATCCGGGCCCTCACCGGGGGCCTCCCCCACCGGGCGGTGGTCCGCCGAGTTCGGACTTGAACTCGAACCTGCCCAGCACCGGCACGCTGCTTCCGTACAGGCCGTCCGCGGCCTCGCTGGTCAGGAAGGCCACGACATTGGCGACCAGGTCCGGGGTGACGGTGTGGTCGAAGTTCATCCCCGGGCGTTCCCGGCGCTTGTCCGGGGTGTCCGCCATGGTCATCACGACCGTGTTGGCGTGGATGCCGCTTCGCTTCACCTCGTGCGCGATGGAGCGCACCCAGGCGACCAGGGCCGCCTTCGCGGCGGCGTACGCCGACAGCGCGGGCAGCGGCTCGTCCGCGAGCGGGGTGCTGAAGTAGACCAGCCGCGCCCCCTCGGTCAGGTGCGGCAGGACCGCCTGGGTGGCGGTGACGGCCGACAGGAAGTTGTCGCGCAGCATCTGCTCGTAGACGCCGCTGTCCATCAGGAACAACGGCCCGGCCCGGAAGCCTCCGACCATGTGGACCAGGCCGTCGAGCCGGCCGAAGCGCCTGACCGCCTCCTCGGCGGCCAGCCGGGCGCCCTCGGGGTCGGAGACGTCCGCGGCCAGCGTCTCGATCCGCCCCGCGACGCCGTGCCGCCGCTCCAGCAGGGCGAGGCGGTCCTTGTCGCGGCCGGTGAGCAGCAGCCGGTCCCCCCGGGCGCCGAGCAGTTCGATCACGGCCTCGGCGAGCTGCCCGGTCGCCCCGGTGATCAGGAAGACGGGGGCGGTCATCGGACCGGCTCCGCGACCCGGGTGGTCACGTGGTCCATCAGCGCCGACAGGAAGAAGGACCTCGCCCCCTCGGGGCTGCTCATGTCGCGCGGGACCGCGAGGTAGGCGTCCAGCTCGCGTTCCAGCCTCTGGATGCCCGGCTGCCGGGACAGGTGGGCCATCACGCTCGGCAGGTTGCCGTCGATCTCGATGACACGGATGACCGTGGTGTCCTTCATGAAGATCGAGGTGCTCAGCAGCCGGGTTCCGTCGGGGGTCTCCCACTCGGGGGGAGCGTAACTCGACAGCAGTTCCCGCACCGCCGCCTCCGCACCGGGCCTGATCTGGAAGGTGATCGCGTAGCGCTGCATCGGGCTTCCTTGGGTCGGGGGCGGCCGTCCGCCGCCTTCTGGGACCAGCCTGTTCGCGAGGGGCCGGGCTGTCTTCCGCCACGTGGCCGAACCTGCGCTCCCCCGGCGGTGGGGTCCTCTCCGCCCCGGGCGGGAGCCCGCCGCTCCTCACCGGCGGTCCCCGGCCTCCGCCCGCGCGAAACAGAATCACATTCGCCCGAGCAACCAGTCGCCTTACGCTTGATCGAAACCCTGATTAATTGAATTGCGGACATCGCAATTCACAAATATTTCACCTGCGCATGAAGCGTCCACAGATAACATGATTTATCCTGTTGGACCTTAAGAATCTCTGAGCCGCTTCTGTGAGAACCCATAGAACGGTCGGGCGACACAAGCGCTGGTGGTAAGCGCTGACGGGAGGCTGTTAAGTCCATCGACGTGCCACTCCGAGGGCTCCGGCGGGCGCACGGCAGACGTCCTCAATAGTCAAAGAATAGAATCTTAATGAAGTCTGTGACGGCCCATATGATTTGCTTGATATAGTCACTTTTTCTGACTACGCTCACCTTTCATGGGGGAACGACGGGGCAAAACAACCCAAGAATGCAAGCACCTCTCATGTTTAGCGAGTAGCCGATCTCAGCGGATCCCAACGGGGTGGGTTCGATGAGCACCTTCCTCGGCTATCTCGTCTCGGAGCTGAGCTGGACCGACCTGCTGTGCTCGACGGTGGCGGCGCTCCTGGCCGTCGTGTCGTTCACACTCGGCACCCGCCGGCACACCAAGTCCACGCTGACCAGGAGCGAGAACGCCGCCGCACTGCGCGAACGGCGCCGGATCGCCCGCAACCTGCACGACGGGGTGGGACACGGCCTGACCGTCATCGCCCTCCAGGCCCGGCGGCTGACCGGCTCACCGGCGACGGCCCACCACGTGGCCCAGATCATCGAGGAGACGGTCCAGGCGACCCTGGCCGACCTGCGAGGGACCCTGACCGACCTGCGGCACGAGCCGCCTCCCCCGAGGGGGCGGCGCGACCTCCCCGCGGGGGAGCCGGGGGAGCCGGGGGAGCCGGGGGAGCCGGGGGAGCCGGGGAACCCAGGGGAGGAGCCGCGGCGCCACGACGACGGCGCGCTCCTGTCGGCCAGGCTGACCGAGCTCGCCGGGCGCTTTCCCTTTCCCGACCTGGCCGTACGGCTGCGCAACGTCGCCGCCGAACGCCACGTCCCGCCCGAGGTCGCCCGGACGGCGTTCCGCGTCGCCCAGGAGGCGCTGACGAACGCGCTCAAGCACAACGCCGGCCCGGTCCACCTGGAGGTCTGCTTCGGCGAGAAGCTGAGCGTCTCGGTGGTCAACGAGACGCACGCCCTCGGGGTGATGGCGGTGACCGTGGCACCGCCCCTTCCCCGCAGACAGGGCGGCACGGGGCTGCGCGGCCTGTCGGAACGCGTCGCCGAGCAGGGAGGTCACCTGGAGTCAGGACCGCTGGCCGGGGGCGGATTCGTCACCCGCGCCGTCATTCCGGTGACTCCCGCCATCTTCAGAGAGGACGAGCCATGCGGAAGATCCGCGTCCTGATCGCCGACGACCAGCCGCTGATCCGCAGCGGCCTGCACGCCATCTTCGACGGGGTGCCGGACATCGTGGTGGTCGGGGAGGCGCGGCACGGGGTACAGGCGGTGCAGTCGGTCAAGACCCTCCGCCCGGACGTCGTGCTGATGGACATCAACATGCCGCGCATGGACGGCATCACCGCCACCAGGGAGATCTGCAAGCTGGGCGCCGCCTACCCCGCGAAGGTCGTCATCCTGACCATCTACGACCAGGACGAGCACGTCTTCGAGGCGCTGCGCAGCGGTGCCAGCGGCTTCATCCTCAAGCACACGCCCACCGACCGGCTGGTGGACGCCGTGCGCGAGGTCGCCGAGGGCGACGCCCTGCTGTCGCCCTCGGTGACGCGCAAGCTCATCGACGAGTTCGCCAGGCGCCCGGTGCTCTCGGCCGCGCCGACCGCCGTGCTCGACCAGCTCACCGAGCGGGAGCGCGAGGTGTTCCAGCTGCTCGTACGGGGATACGGCAACGACGAGATCGCACGCGCGCTCGTACTCGGCGACAGCACGATCAAGTCGCACGTCCAGCACCTCTACCAGAAGCTCGGCGTGCGCGACCGGGTGCAGATCGTGATCTTCGCGTACGAGAACGGCCTGGTCGCGGCCACTCCCCGGGGCTGACACGGCTCCGGTGCGCGAAGGCGGCCCCGTCTCCCCCGCGGGACGGCGGCCACCTCGCGTCCGGCCCGCCCCCACGAACACGGGCCGGCCCCCTCGGGGAACCTTCACGAAGGCGGGCCGGTCCTGCGGGCCTCACGAACGCGGACAGGCTCCCCTCCGGGCCTCACGCACACTCCGCCTCACGCACACGGCCCGGCTCCCCTGCGGGCCTCACGCACACGGACCGGCTCCCCTCGGGGAAGGAGACGGTCCCCTCCCCGGAGGAGCCCCGGGTTCACGCCGGCGGCGGGCGACACCGGCCGGGCCGGGTTCCTACGGTGAGACGGACCCGATCGACCGGCCACCGAGGAGTGCCCGTGCCCGACCAGATCCTGATCGTCGCCCGCCTCAGTCCCGGCGGTTCCGGCGAGGTCTCCCGCCTCTTCGGCGAGTCCGACGCCGGTGAGCTCCCCCGCGCGCTCGGGGTGACGCGCCGCGACCTGTTCCTCTACCGGGACCTCTACTTCCACCACGTCGAGTTCGAGGGCTCCGCCGCCGAGGCGATGGCGCTCGCCCGCGGGCGGGAGGACTTCCGGCGGCTGAGCGAGGACCTCGACCCGCACGTCAGGCCGTACGACCCGGACACCTGGCGCGACCCCGCCGACGCGATGGCGCGGCGGTTCTACCACTGGACTCCCGAGGAGCGCGCCCTGTGACGATCTCACCCGCCGCGCCGGCCACCGCGCCCGGAACGTGGGCGCGCTGCCCCGGCTGCGCCGCCATCGTGTACGCCCCCCGCCTGGCCCGTACCCAGAGTGTCTGCCCCGAGTGCGGTCACCACCACCGGCTGAACGCCGTCGAGCGGCTTCGCACCCTGGTGGACGACGGCTCCTTCCGCGCCGCACCGCAGGTGCGCGGCGGCGACCCGCTGGGCTTCACCGACTCCCGGCCCTACACCGAGCGCCTGGCCCGGGCGCGCGGGCGCACCGGTCTGGACGACGCCGTCCTCCACGGCACCGCCACCGTCGGCGGCCACCGCGTGGTCGTCGCCGTCATGGACTTCTCCTTCCTCGGCGGCAGCATGGGTTCGGCGGTCGGCGAGGCCGTCACCCGCGCCTGCGAGCAGGCGCTGGACGAGCGCGTCCCGCTGGTCCTGGCCATCGCCTCCGGCGGCGCCCGCATGCAGGAGGGCGGCCTGTCCCTGATGCAGATGGGCAAGACCGCCCAGGCGATGCGGCGCCTGCGGCGAGCGGGCGTGTTCAGCGTCTGCGTGCTGACCGACCCCACCTTCGGCGGGGTCACCGCCTCGTTCGCCACCCTCGGGGACATACTGATCGCCGAGCGCGGCGCGCTCGTCGGCTTCGCCGGGCCGCGCGTCATCGCCTCGGCGACCCGGGAGAAGCTCCCCCGGGGCTTCCAGAGCGCCGAGTACCTCGCCGGGCGCGGCATGCTCGACCGGGTCGAGCCCCGCGACGGCCTGCGTCCCCTGCTCGCCCGGCTGCTGTCCACGACCTGCCGAACCGGGGACGGACACGCCCAGGACCCGCCCCTCGGCGGGCCCGCGGCGGTGATCCGCGACCCAGGCGAGCTGTCCGGCGTGCTGACCGCCCAGGAGACCGTGCGGCTGGCCCGCGACACCCGGCGCCCGACCGCCCTCGACTACATCTGGCACCTGTGCTCGGACTTCGTGGAGCTGCACGGGGACCGCACGCACGGCGACGATCCGGCGATCGTCGGCGGCACCGGCCTGATCGACGGGACGCCCGTGATGGTCGTCGGCCACCAGAAGGGCCACGACACCTCGGAGCTGGTCGCCAGGAACTTCGGCCTCGCCCACCCCGAGGGGTACCGCAAGGCGCTGCGGCTGATGTCGCTGGCCGACCGGCTCGGCCTGCCGGTGGTGACCCTCGTCGACACCCAGGGCGCCGCCCCGGGCGTCGGGGCCGAGGAACGCGGCCAGTCCTGGGCGATCGCCGAGTGCCTCGCCGGCATGTCGGAGCTGTCGGTCCCGGTGGTCGCGACCGTGGTCGGCGAGGGCGGCAGCGGCGGGGCGCTGGCCCTGGCGGTGGCCAACCGGGTGCTGATGCTGCGCCACGCCGTCTACTCGGTGATCAGCCCGGAGAGCTGCTCGACGATCCTGTACGGCGACCCCTCGCACGCCCCCGAGCTGGCCGAGTCCCTGCGGATCACCGCGCCGGAGCTGCTGCGGCTCGGCGTCGTCGACGGGGTCGTGCCCGAACCGCGCGGCGGCGCGCAGGAGGATCCGGCGGCGGCGATGGACGCGCTCAAGGCGGCCGTCCTGGAGTCGCTGCGCGAGCTGTCCGGGCTGAGCGGCGACGAGCTGCGCAAGCATCGCCACGAGCGGTTCCGCGGGCTGGGAGTGATCGAAGGTGGATGAGCGGACCGCCGGGAGACCGGCCCCCGAGGCCACCGGGAGACCGGCCCCCGAGACCCCGGGGAGACCCGCCCCCGAAGAGGACGCGCACGCGGCGATGCGGCTGCTGCGCGAGGAGGTCGGCAACCTCGTCAAGACCGTTCCCGGCCCGGTGGCGGCCATCTCCCTGCGCCTGGGCGAGTGCGCCCTGGAGGTCACCTGGGCCTTCCCGCAGCCCGCCGCGCCGGACCTGCGGCCCGTCGCCGTGGCCGCCACCGATCAGGCCGCGCGACCGGCGGAGACCGGCCCCCTCGACGAGGCGCGGGAGCACTCCTCGTCGCACGCGGTGACCGCCCCCCTGGTCGGCACCTTCTACGTCGCCGCCGAGCCGGGGGCCCCGCCCTTCGTGCAGCCGGGCGACCGGGTGGACGCCGGCCAGACGATCGGCATCGTCGAGGCCATGAAGCTGATGAACCCGGTCGTCTCCGGGCACGCGGGCGAGGTCGTCGAGGTGGTCGCGGGCAACGGCGAGCCGGTGGAGTACGGGCAGGTCCTGGTACGGCTGCGGACGGACGACGCATGAGTTTCGCGAGGATACTCATCGCCAACCGGGGCGAGATCGCGCTGCGCGTGGCCAGGACCTGCCGCGAGATGGGCATCGAGACCGTCGCCGTGTACTCCACCGCCGACCGCGACGCCCGGTTCACGGCCTACGCCGACAGGGCCGTCCACATCGGCCCGCCCCCGGCCCGGCGCAGCTACCTCTCCGTGCCCGCCGTCATCGAGGCGGCCCTGCAGACCGGGGCGGAGGCGATCCACCCGGGCTACGGCTTCCTGTCGGAGGACGCCGACTTCGCCAGGGTCTGCGCGGACAACGGGATCACCTTCATCGGTCCCACTCCCGAGGTCATGGAGTGCGTCGGCGACAAGGCGCGGGTGCGCTCCCTGATGGCCGAGGCCGGGCTGCCCGTCCTGCCCGGCAGCGAGGGCGCCGTACCCTCGGCGGCCGAGGCCGAGCGGATCGGCGCCGAGATCGGCTACCCGGTCATCGTGAAGGCCGCCGCGGGCGGCGGCGGGCGGGGCATCGAGGTGGCGCGCGACCGGGCCGAGCTGCGCGACGTCTACCGGCGCACCACCGCGTTCGCCCGGCAGATGTTCGGCAACGGCGACGTCTACCTCGAGCGGTTCGTGCCGGTGGCCCGCCACGTGGAGGTGCAACTGCTGGGAGACTCCGCCGGGACCGTCGTCCACCTGGGAGAGCGCGACTGCTCGCTGCAGCGGCGCAACCAGAAACTCGTCGAGGAGGCGCCCGCCCCCGGGCTGTCCGAGGAGGTGCGCGGGCGGCTCGGCGAGTACGCGGTGGCCGGGGCGCGGCACGTCGGCTACACCGGCGCGGGGACGATGGAGTTCCTGGTCGGCCCGGGCGGGGAGGCGACCTTCATGGAGATCAACGCCCGCATCCAGGTCGAGCACCCGGTCACCGAGATGCTCACCGGCGTCGACCTGGTCAGGGAGCAGATCCGGGTGGCCGCGGGAGAGCGCCTGCCCTTCACCCAGGAGCAGGTCCGCTTCACCGGCGCGGCCATCGAGTGCCGGGTGAACGCCGAGGACCCCGCCGCGGGGTTCCGCCCCGCCCCCGGCCGCCTGGCGGTCTTCCGCCCGCCCGGCGGGCCCGGGGTGCGGGTCGACTCCGGATTCGCCCAGGGCGACGCGATACCGCCGGACTACGACTCGATGATCGCGAAACTGGTCGTCTGGGCGCCCACCCGGCAGGAGGCCGTCGCCAGGGCCGATCGCGCGCTCGCCGAGTTCGCCGTGGAGGGGCCGGGGGTGGCGACCACCATCCCGCTGCTGCGCGAGCTGCTCGCCCAGCCGCGGTTCGCCGCGGGCGAGCACAGCACCGGATTTGTGGACACGTTCATGAGCGAGCAGGGACATATACGCTGGTCTGCGTAAACTTTTCTGAATGCTGACGTAAATCCGGGGTACTCGCCACCACATGACCGATTCTCAGGGGATCATCGGAGCCCGCTACCGCCTGCTCGAACGCATCGGCCGAGGAGGCATGGGAACGGTCTGGCGAGCGCGCGACGAGGTCCTGGGCCGCGAGGTGGCGGTCAAGGAGGTCGTCCCCTCCCCCGACCTCACCGGTCCCGAACGCGAGGTCTTCACCGTACGGACCCTCAGGGAGGCCCGTGCCGCCGGGCGGATCGGCCACCCCGGGGTGGCGACGGTCTACGACGTGATCGAGGAGCAGGGGCGTCCCTGGATCGTCATGCAACTGGTCGACTCCCGCACGCTCGGAGCGGTGATCAGGGAGGACGGGCCGCTGCCGCCGATGCGGGTGGCGCGGATCGGGCTGGAGGTGCTGGGCGCGCTGCTCGCCGCCCACCACGCGGGCGTCCTGCACCGCGACGTGAAGCCGGACAACGTGCTGATCGCCGCGGACGGGCGGGCCGTGCTCACCGACTTCGGCATCGCCGTCCTGGAGGGCGACTCGTCGATCACCAGGACCGGTTCGCTCATCGGCACCCCGGCGTTCATCGCGCCGGAGCGGGCGAGCGGCGGGCCGGCCGAGTTCGCCTCCGACCTGTGGTCGCTCGGCGTGACGCTCTACGTGGCCGTCGAGGGACGCTCCCCCTTCGAGCGGGCTCACCCGCTGGCGACGCTCAGCGCCGTCATGCACCAGGAGCCGTCACCGATGCGGTTCGCCGGACCGCTCGCCCCGGTGATCCACGGCCTGCTCCACAAGGATCCCGCGCGGCGTATGGCCGCCCGCGAGGTGCAGATCCAGCTGACCTCGCTGGTGAACGGGACCGCGCCGCAGCCGACCATGCCCATCGAGATGCCCGTCGAACCGCCGGTCGAACCGCCGGTCGAGACGCGGGCCGGATGGTCGACCGGGCCGTCCCCGGTGATCCCCGCGGTCGCCGCGGCCCCGCAGGGCGCTCCCACCACTCCGGCCGGGGCCGTGCCGCCCGTGCCGGCCGTGCCGCCGTCCGCACCGGCCTGGTCCGGGCCGGAGCCCGAGCCGGGCCCGGACTTCGCCTCCCCGAGGCGGCGGCGCCCGGCGATGGCCGCCCTGGTCGCGGCGGCGCTCGCCATCGCCGTGACCGCGGGCGGGATGGCGTGGGTCGCCGCCAACTCCCCGTCCCAGGGCCCCAAGGACCCTCCGGCCTCGTCGAGCGTGGCGCCCGACAAGAAGAAGCCCTCGGACGAGCCCGAGCAGGCGAAGGTGCCCGCGCGAAACGACCCCGCGCGCAACGACGAGGGCGGGATCTCGGACCGCCCGGCCCCGGAGAGACAGGGGAACGGCGACCCCGCCCCGCAGGACAGGCCGTCGGGCGAACCGACGGACAAGCCGACGAGGAAACCGACCGGCAAGCCGACGCAGGCGCCCCCGGACGAGCCCGAGGAGGACCCCGCCGACGAGGGGGAGAACGGCGAGCAGGACCAGGGCGGGGGGCCCGGCGAGGGTCCGGGGCAGAACGACACTCCGGGCGAGGACCAGCAGGGTGACTCACCCGACCAGGTCGACCCCAACGCCGGGGCGGCCTCGCTCGAGACGGACACCGGAGGCGAGGCCGGGAGGGCCGGGGCGACCCGCTAGGACTCGGCGGCGACGATCGTCAGGGCGTTGGCCAGATCGTCGGGGTAGGCGGTGCTGAAGGAGACCCACTCGCCGGTGGAGGGGTGCTCGAAGGCCAGGGAGACCGCGTGCAGCCACTGCCGGCTCACCCCCAGGCGCGCGGCCAGGGTGGGGTCGGCCCCGTACAGCATGTCGCCGACGCACGGGTGGCGCAGCGCCGACATGTGGACCCGGATCTGGTGGGTGCGGCCCGTCTCCAGCTTGATGTCCAGCAGCGACGCCGCGCGGAACGCCTCGATCGTGTCGTAGTGGGTGACCGAGTCCTTGCCCCCGGACACGACCGCCCAGCGGCCGTCCCCGACGGGATGGCGGTCGATCGGCGCGTCCACGGTGCCGCGGTGCGGATCGGGGTGGCCCTGGACCAGCGCGTGATAGCGCTTGTCGACCGTGCGCTCCTTGAAGGCCCGCTTCAGATGGGAGTAGGCGTGCTCGCTCTTGGCGACGACCATCGCGCCGGTGGTGTTGGCGTCCAGCCGGTGCACGATGCCCTGGCGCTCGGCCGCGCCGCTGGTGGCCACCCGGTGGCCGGTGCCCAGCAGGCCGCCGATCACGGTGGGCCCGGTCCAGCCGGTGGTCGGGTGGGCGGCCACGCCGATGGGCTTGTTGACGACGACGATGTCGTCGTCCTCGTACACGATGTGCATGCCCGGCACCGGCTCGGCCACCGGCATCGGCGTGGTGGGCGGCGGCGGGAGGGTGACCTCCAGCCACGCGCCGCCGTGGACCCGGTCGGACTTGATCGCGGTCGAACCGTCCACCAGCACGTCGCCGGCGACGATCAACTCGGCCGCGCGCGTACGGGAGAGGCCGAACAGGCGTGACAGGGCGGCGTCGAGGCGCTCGCCCTCCAGCCCGTCGGGGACGGGGAGGCTTCGCCGGTCAGCCATCGTTGTTCTCCTTGCTTTCCTTCGTGTCCTTCGTGGTCTTCGCGGCTCCCGTGTCGCGCGTGCCGTCGATCTGGTAACCCCGCCAGGCGAGGAGGACCGCCAGGATGCCGCCGCAGACGATCGCCGAGTCGGCGATGTTCCAGACCGGGAAGTGACCGGGGAAGGTCTCGATGAAGTCGACCACGTGCCCCTGGAGCGGCGAGGGCCTGCCGGGGCCGAAGCCCGAGGGCCAGCGGAAGATCCGGTCGGTGAGGTTGCCGAGCGCCCCGCCGAGCAGCAGGCTCAGCGTGATCGCCCAGGGCAGGCTGCGCAGGTTGCGCGCGGTGCGCAGGATCGCCACCACGACGGCGGCCGCGACGCAGGTGAAGATGATCGTCATCCCGGTGCCGAGACTGAAGGCGGCCCCCGAGTTGAAGATCACCCGGAACTGGAGGAGGTCCGGGATGACCACGAAGGGTTCCCTGTCCTCCAGGGTCCTCAGCACGAGGGTCTTCGTGGCGAGGTCGAGGGCGTAGACGATGGGGACGATCGTCGCGAGCACGGCGATCCGCCGTCCGGGGAGCGGGGCGGCCGTAACCGCCCCCTCCTCGGTGTCGCCGGTCAGCGGCGCTCCTCCCGCTGCTTGCAGGCCACGCACAGCGTCGCCCTCGGAAACGCCTGAAGGCGCTCCTTTCCGATCGGCTGATGGCACGATTCGCACACTCCGTAGGTCCCCGCGTCGATCCGGGCGATCGCTCGCTCGTTCTGCGCGACCAGGTCGCGCGAGTTCAGGGTAAGGGCGATTTCGCGCTCGCGTTCATACGTCCGGGCTCCGGCGTCGGCCTGATCGTCGCCCGCACCGTCGGTGACGTCGCTCGACGCGATCTCCGTCTCGGCCTTGGCGATCTCCTCGGTGAGCTCGTGGATCTCCGTGGCCAGCTGCCTGCGGACCTCCTTGAGCTCCTCGGCCGACCAGGTGACGACGGCACCGTCCTGGGACGGCGCCACCGCGCTGTTGTCTGCGCGCACGGTCGCGGCCATGGCGGCCTCCTTGTTCGATGGACCGTCTCCGATGTGGTAAACGGTGCGGGCAGCTTAGGTCTCCCATAACAGAACGGCAAACGACCCGCCGCATTCTTTACCACTCACGTAACATCCGGTCGCTTCCCCCTGATTCCGCCCAGCGGACCTCAATACGGGGAAGCTTCCAGGGGTGCGGGTGCGTTATCGTGTGAGCCTGCAAGGCGTTGATGGGGACAGCAACCTCCGCATCACCTCGCACGAGCGACCCGGGGACGGTGCGAGCCCGGGGCGAGGCGCGAAGGCACGATCACCCCGGAGCCGCCGGAAGAACGGCCGCGACGACCCGACCTCAGGCCCGCGGCGGCCCAGTAGACCCGGCAGCAGACCGAAGGAAGAGGGCCTCGCGCGCGCGAGGTCAAGGAGGGTGGTACCGCGGGGCCCAACAGCCTCGTCCCTCCACGCCACAGCCGGTTCCAGCGTGGAGGTCCAGCCCATTATGTCCGCCTATTTCCGCTCTCTTCCTGCGCAGGTCGATCTTCCCGCGCTCGAGCACGAGGTGCTCGACCGGTGGCGGGACGGCAAGATCTTCGAGCGTTCGGTCGAGCAGAACGCCGGCGGTCCCAACTGGGTCTTCTACGAGGGTCCGCCCACCGCCAACGGCATGCCCGGCGTCCACCACGTCGAGGCCCGCGTCTTCAAGGACCTCTTCCCCCGCTACAAGTCGATGCGCGGCTTCAACGTGCCCCGCAAGGCGGGCTGGGACTGCCACGGCCTGCCCGTCGAGGTCGCCGTCGAGAAGGAACTCGGCCTCTCCGGCAAGAAGGAGATCGAGGCGTACGGCATCGCCGAGTTCAACGACAGGTGTCGCGAGTCCGTGCTGAAGCACGTGGACGCCTTCGAGGAGATGACCGAGCGGATGGGGTACTGGATCGACCTGTCCCAGGCCTACCGCACGATGGACCCGGCCTACGTGGAGTCCGTCTGGTGGTCGCTCAAGGTCATCTTCGACAAGGACCTGCTGTCCCGCGACTTCCGCATCACCCCGTACTGCCCCCGCTGCGGCACCGGCCTGTCCGACCACGAGCTGGGCCAGCCCGGCGGCTACGAGACCGTCACCAGCCCGTCGGTCTACGTCCGCATGCCCGCGACCTCGGGACCGCTCGCCGACCTCGGCGCCTCGCTGCTGATCTGGACCACCACGCCGTGGACCCTGGTCTCCAACACCGCCGTGGCCGTGCACCCCGACGTGACCTACGTCGCGGCCCGCCCCGCCGGGTCCGACGAGGTCCTGGTGGTGGCCGAGCCGCTGCTGGCCGCCGCGCTGGGCGAGGGCGCCGAGGTGCTGGCCGCCTTCCAGGGCGCCGACCTGGAGCACACCACCTACACGCGCCCGTTCGACCTGGTCGACATCCCCGGCGCGCACTACGTGGTGCTCGGCTACTACGTCACCACCGAGGACGGGACCGGCCTGGTCCACCAGGCGCCCGCCTTCGGCGCCGACGACATGACGACCTGCAAGCGGTACGGGCTGCCCGTGGTCAACCCGATCGGCCCCGACGGCCGGTTCCTCGACAGCGTGCCCCAGGTCGGCGGCCAGTTCTTCAAGGACGCCGACGAGGGGCTCACCGCCGACCTGCGGACGCGCGGCCTGCTCTACCGGGGCAGCCACTTCGAGCACAGCTACCCGCACTGCTGGCGCTGCCACACCGCGCTGCTCTACTACGCCCTCCCCGCCTGGTACATCCGCACCACCGCGATCAAGGACCAGCTCCTCGCCGAGAACGAGAAGACCAGCTGGTACCCCGAGACGATCAAGTGGGGCCGGTTCGGCGAGTGGCTGCGCAACAACGTCGACTGGTCGCTGTCGCGCTCGCGCTACTGGGGCACCCCGCTCCCGCTGTGGATCTGCACGGCCGACGAGTCGCACGTCACCTGCGTGGGCTCGCTGGACGAGCTGGGCCGCCTGTCCGGCCAGGACGTCTCCGCGCTCGACCCGCACCGCCCCTACGTGGACGACGTCACGCTGCCCTGCCCCACCTGCGGCAACGAGGCGCGCCGGGTGCCCGACGTGATCGACGCCTGGTACGACTCCGGCTCGATGCCGTTCGCCCAGTGGGGCGCCCCGTACCTGAACGAGGAGATGCTCGCCAAGGCCTACCCGGCGCAGTTCATCTGCGAGGCCACCGACCAGACCCGCGGCTGGTTCTACTCGCTGATGGCGGTCGGCACGCTCGTCTTCGGCAGGTCCTCGTACGAGAACGTGCTCTGCCTCGGCCTCATCCTGGCCGAGGACGGCCGCAAGATGAGCAAGCACCTGGGCAACGTGCTCAAGCCGATGCCGCTGATGGACCAGCACGGCGCCGACGCGCTGCGCTGGTACATGGCCTGCTCCGGCTCGCCGTGGGCGGCCCGCAGGGTGGGACACGGCGCCCTGGAGGAGATCGTCCGCAAGGTCCTGCTCACCTACTGGAACACCACGTCGTTCTTCACCCTGTACGCCAACACCGAGTCCTGGTCGCCGTCCCGGCTCGCCGAGGCGCCCGCGTACGACGAGCGCCCGCTGATCGACCGGTGGGCCCTCGCCGAGCTGCACCGGACCGTGGCCGAGGTCACCTCGTCGCTGGACGTCTTCGACACCGCCCGCGTCGGGCGGCGCCTCGCCGAGTTCCTCGACGACCTGTCCAACTGGTACGTGCGACGCTCCCGGCGCCGCTTCTGGACCGGTGACCCCGCGGCGTTCGCCACGCTGTACGAGTGCCTGGAGACCGTCACCCGGCTGATGGCACCGGTGGTGCCGTTCACCACCGACTACGTCTGGGACGTGCTCCGCGACACCGGCGCCCCCTCCTCGGTCCACCTGGCCACCTGGCCCGACGTCAACGGCGAGCTGCTGGACCCGGAGCTGTCCGAGCGGATGGCGCTGGTCCGCCGCCTGGTGGAGCTGGGCCGTTCGGCCCGCGCCTCCAGCGGGGTCAAGACCCGCCAGCCGCTCGGCCGCGCCCTGGTCGGCGCCCCCGGCTGGGGCTCGCTCCCCCCGGAGCTGCGCGAGCTCATCGCCGACGAGCTCAACGTGAAGGACCTGGAGGACCTGTCCGGGATCGGGGCGGACCTGGTGTCCTTCACCGTGAAGCCCAACTTCCGGGCGCTGGGCAAGCGGTTCGGCTCGCAGACCAAGCTGGTCGCCTCGGCCGTCACCGCCGCCGACCCGGCCGAGCTCGCCCGCGCGCTCCGTACCGGCTCGCCGGTCTCGGTGGACGCGGCAGAGCTTGGCACCGTGGAGCTCGGCGCCGACGACGTGATCGTCACCGAGCAGCCCAGGTCCGGCTGGGCGGTGGAGGCCGGCGCCGGTGAGACCGTCGCCCTCGACCTGACCATCACCGACGAGCTGCGCCGCTCTGGCCTGATCCGCGACGTCATCCGCCTGCTCCAGGACACCCGCAAGTCCACCGGCCTGTCGATCACCGACCGGATCGACGTGTGGTGGTCCACCGGTGACGCCGACCTGGCCGAGGCTCTGCGGACCCAGGGCCAGGCGGTGGCCGACGAGGTCCTCGCCGTCTCCCTCACCGAGGGCGGCGCCGACGACCTCCCCGCCCACAGCGACGCCGAGCTGGGCCTGACCTTCCAGCTCCGCCGTACGACGACGACGGTCTGAACCGGCTCGAACGGGCCTGACCGTCAAGTCTGGTCAGGCCCGGACGGGCCGGGAAAGGCCGGTCAGGCCCGTTCCGACGGGCCGGGAAAGGCCGATGGGATCGAACACGGCCGGGGGGGGGGGGGGGGGGGCCCCCCCCCCCCCCCCCGCGGGGTCAAAACCACACGGCGCGCGGGGGCCCGGGGGCGCGGGGGTGTTCGGGCCCGCGCCC
>NZ_JBFAAE010000026.1:0-107003 GCF_040639575.1 Streptosporangium sp. NPDC023825
CGTCCCCTCGTCGGGCTGGTGAGCGCCCGCCAGGGTCTTGATCAGGGTGGACTTCCCGGCACCGTTCTGGCCGAGCAGACAGTGCACCTCTCCGGCGCGGACCTCCAGGTCGACGCCGTCGAGGGCGCGCACTCCGGGGAACTGCTTGACGATCCCTCGCATCACGAGGAGGGGTGCCGAGTCGGTTGACGGCTCCGGCATGGGGGGCCTCCGTGGATCTTCACGACAGAATCTCGATGGGGATTTCGCTGCGAACTTCTATGACAAAAGGGACTTAGCTCCCAAAAGGGATCCCGCCCGTCCGGCCGGGCCGGACAGCACCAGCGTGGCGCCGCCGAGGTCGGCGTGAACGACGGCGTCACGAATCCGGTTTTCCGGTCGGACGGACGGGATGCTTGGGGGGCGGTACCGGGTTCTCACGAGGTACGGCGTCTCATTCGCGCTCCTTCTCGGGTGCCGGTGCCGCCAGGCGGACATCGATGGCGGTGGGGTTGGAGAGCACCCTCTCCGTGACGATCCCGGCGGCGCCGCGCGAGGCGGCGCCGAAACCGAGATCGGAGGCGACGAACTCGCAGCGGGCGACGGATCCCTCCACGCCCAGCCGCTTCAGCTCCGCCTGCGCGACCGGGATGAGCCGGTCGGCGAGCTTGGCGAAGTAGCCGCCGATGACGATGACGCGCGGGTTGAAGAGGTTGACCAGCGTGGCCGAGCCCCGCCCGAGCCAGCGGCCCACCTCTCCGATGGCCAGGTCGACCCGGGGATCGCCCGCGGCCCAGCGCAGCTCGATCTCGGCCAGCCGCTCCTCCGGGTCGCGCATCACCCCGTCGTGCATGCCGTAGGCGTGGTCGGGGGTGGCCATCCTGACCAGCGCCGCCAGGCCGACCTTCGTCTCCCAGCAGCCGATCCGGCCGCAGCCGCAGCGCTCGCCCGAGGGGTCGACCATGACGTGGCCCACCTCGCCGGCGAAGCCGTCGGCGCCGCTCAGCAGGTGCCCGCCCGAGATCACGCCGCCGCCGATGCCCACCTCGCCGGTGAGGTAGACGAGATCGGCCGTACCGGCCGCCACCCCGGAGGTGTACTCGGCGAGGGCCGCCAGGTTGGCGTCGTTGTCCACGCTGATCGGCACGTTCGGGGGCACTCCGGCGCGGACCAGCCACTCCGCCACGGGGACGCCGTACCAGCCGAGGTTGGGGGCGACGTCCACGGTGCCGGTGGCGGTGTCGACGAGACCGGGGACGGCCACGGTGATCCCGGCGATCCTGACCTCCAGGAGGTCGAGCTCGGCCATCGCCTCCCCTATCACCCGGGCCAGCTCCGTCAGGGAGCGCTCGGAGTCGCAGCCCATGGCGTCGAAGCTCACCCGCCGGTCGATCAGCACCCGGCCGCCCAGGTCGGTGGCGAAGGCGGCGATGTAGTCGGCGTTGACCTCGAGGCCGAGGGCGCCGACGCCGGCCCCGTCCAGGGCGAGGGCGAGCCCGGGACGGCCGACGGCGCCCGCGTGCTGCGGCCCGATCTCCTTGAGGAGGCCGCGGGCCTGCAGCTCGCTGACGAGGCTGGTGACCGTGGTCTTGTTCAGGCCGGTCTCCATGGCGACGACCGACCTGGAGCGCGGGCCGTACTCGCTGACGTGACGCAGCACCAGGGACAGGTTGGACCGGCGCACCGTGGCCTGGTCGGCGGGGGTGCCGGCCGACCTGTTCGAGCTCGTCGAACCGCCGTTGCGACTGCCGGTCCAGCTACGGTGCACGCCACTCCCCTCAATTAATTTGCATGACTGGCCGAATTAAAGGCTCAGTTCGGACAGGGGCGCAAGGTCCGAAACGTTTCGATCTACGTAACGTTTTCGTAACACGACTGCCCGTTTGCTCGATTACGTCACACGAACGACAGATATCGAGTTGTTATCGGGTCCGTAGTGCGCGACGGGACATCTCTGTGTTACAAATCCAATTAATTTCTATCCGAGACAAATAAAAGCCAGGTGGCCGCGTGATCCAGGAGCAGCACCAGGCCCGCACGGTGGGCGGCACGCCCCAGGCCGCGGGTCACGCCTCGCTCCGCCGGACGAACCTCTCCCTGGTCCTGCGCCACCTGCGCGAGCACGGGTCCACCTCCCGCTCCGACATCGCGGAGGCCACCGGCCTGCACCGGGCCACCGTCTCCAACCTGATGGTCGAGCTCCTCGACCGGCGGCTGGTCCAGGAGGTGGGCGTCGACCACGCGGGCGCGGTCGGCCGCCCCCGGCGGGCGGTGGCGTTGCACGGCGCGCACATCGGCGCCCTCGGGCTGGAGCTCAACGTCGACTACATCGCCGTGCACGGCGTCGACCTCGGAGGCAACGTCCTGGTCGACCGCCGCCTGGGCTTCGACGCGGCCGGCAGCGGCCCCAGCCGCTCGCTCCGCGAACTCGGCCTCACGGCCCGCGACGCCGTCGAGGAGATGACGCGTGCCGGGGCAGCCCCGGCGGGCATCGGGGTGGCGGTCCCCGGCCTGGTCGACGTCGACCACGGGGTGGTGGCCTTCGCCCCCAACCTCGACTGGCACGACGTGCCGCTGGCCGCCCGGCTGTCCTCCGCCCTCGGCCCGCTGCGCGTGCCGGTGACGGTCGACAACGACGCGAACCTGGCCGCCCTCGCCGAATACACCTCCGGGGTGGCGGCCGGTACGGCCGACATGGTCTACCTCACCGGCGAGGTCGGCGTGGGCGGCGGCATCATCGTGGACGGCGGGCTCCTGCGCGGGGCGGACGGTTTCTCCGGCGAGGTCGGGCACCTGCCGGTCGACCCGAGTGGCGGGCGCTGCGGCTGCGGACGCTTCGGCTGCTGGGAGACCAAGGTCGGCCTGGCCGCGCTGGTGCGCATGGCGACCCCCGAGCGGGCGTACGGCCTCGGCTCCGGCCCGGTGCCCGATCCCGAGGAGCGGGTGGCCGAGATCGCCCGCGACCTCGCCGCCGGCGACAGGCAGACGCTGGTCGCGGTCGCCGAGGTCGGCCGCTGGCTCGGGCTCGGCGGCTCGATACTGGTCAACCTCTTCAACCCGCGCGTGATCGTCGTGGGTGGTTACTTCGCCACCCTGGCCGGCTGGATGCTCCCCTTCGCGCAGGCGGAGCTGGAGCGCCTGGTCGTCGCGGGCCCCGCGGCCCGCTGCCGTTTCGTCGCCTCCGACCACGGCTTCGGCGCGGCCTCCCGGGGCGCCGCGAACGTGGTGATCAACCAGATCGTCAACGACCCCACCGCGATCATGAAGCCGGCGCCGCAGCCCTCCGGAGCCTGAGGCTCGCGGCCCTCTCGAAGCGGTCCCCTTTTCAGAGCGGTCCCCTTGGGAGCGTTCCCCTTCTCAGAGCGCTCCTCTTCGGAGCAGGTCCCCCTCAGAGCATGTCTCCTTCGGAGCAGGTCAGAGCACGTCCTCCCGCAGCCGCTGGAAGACCTTGGAGACCTTGGAGACCTTGGCCAGCAGATACTCACCGTAGGTTCCGGTGAAGGCGCGCAGGTCCTGGCCGTCCCAGCGGGCACGGCCGCCGCCGGCGGCCTCCCGCGAGGGCAGCGGGGGCACCTCCGCGTCCCAGGCGGGGGTCGAGGCGCTCGAGCAGCGAGGGCGGCACCCCGTGGCCGGAGACGTAGAAGAACCCGGTGTCGCGGCAGGCCCGCTCGATCTCGCGGGCGACCCGCTCGCGTTCCGCGTGGGACCCGCCCCGCACCAGGGCGCTGACATCGATCACCGGTAGCCGCTCCACCCACCCATCGTCACCCATCGGTCCGTCGCCGCGAGGCTGTGGCGTCTGCTGCGGCGTCTGCTGCGGCGTCGTCAGCGGCGGCAGGATCGAGGCCGGTGGAGTCGGGGTCGGCGGCGTCGGGGTCCGCGCGGGCGCGGGGGTCCGGGACATCCGTTCCCGCGGGGTGGGAGACGGCGAAGACCTGGTCCAGGCCCACGATGCGGAAGACGCGGGCCAGGCGATCGGGGACGGCGGCCAGCACGATGCCGGCGCGGGCCTCCAGGGCACGGTTGCGGGCGACGAGCAGGACGGTGATGCCGCTGGAGTCGCACGCGGTGAGACCGGCCAGATCGATGACGAGCCGCTGGCCCGGCAGCGGGGCGACGCTCCGGAGCGCCTCGCGCAGCCGGGACGCGGTGCGGAAGTCGAGCTCGCCGGCCACCTCGAGCACCGGGCCGGTGCCGGTGTCTCGGGTGGCGACCCTCAGCTCGCTCATCGCGCCTTCTCGCCGGCCGGGGCGGGAACGCCGAGGGCCAGGACGGCGGTGTCGTCGTCCAGGCCGTCGCCGAAGGAGGCCAGCAACTCCTTCACCGCGGCGATGGCGCCGGTCGCGGTGGTGGGGGCGAGGGCCGCGGCGAAGGCCCGCAGGGCCTCCTCGCTGTGGCGGTTGCCCTCGGCGTCGAGGCGGGCCTCGGTCAGGCCGTCGGTGTAGAGCAACAGGGTGTCGCCGGGCGCGAGCCGGGTGGTGGTGGCCGCGAAGCGTGCGTCGGGCAGGACGCCGACGAGCAGGCCGCCGGGGGTGGGCCGGTACTCGGCCCCGCCGCCGGCGCGCATCAGCAGGGCGGCGGGGTGACCGCCGCTGGCGAGGGTGAGGGCGAAGCCATCGCCGTCCGGGGTGAACAGGCCGAAGACGACGGTGCAGTAGCGCAGGTCGTCGCCGGTGTACTCCTGGCGCAGCACGGTGTTCAGGGTGGCCAGCACCTCGACGGGGTCGGGGTCGTAGACGGCCGCCGCGCGCAGGGTGTAGCGGGTCAGGGAGGTCAGCGCCGCGGCTCCGGCTCCCTTCCCGCACACGTCGCCCAGGAAGACACCCCAGCGGCCGTCGCCGAGGGGGAACAGGTCGTAGAAGTCGCCGCCGACCTGGTCGGCGGAGGCGATGTGGTAATGCGCGGCGGCCTCCAGCCCGGGCACCACCGGGAGGACCGCGGGCAGCAGGCTGCGCTGCAGGGTGGTCACCAGGCGCTTGAGGCGCTCGCGCTCGCGTTCGGCCTCCTGGCGGGCGCGCAGCAGCTCGCGTTCGTAGGCACGGCGGTCGCGGGCGTCGAAGACGGTGGTGCGGATCAGCAGGGGCTCGCCGTCGGTGCCGGTCTTGAGAACCGAGGTGACCAGCACCGGCAGCCGGGTGCCGTCGGCCGCCCGCAGGTCCAGGGCGACCCCGCCGAGCTCGCCCTGCATGCGCAGCAGGGGCGCGAAGTGCGTCTCGTGGTACAGCTTGCCGCCGACGGTGAGCAGGTCGCTGAAGCTGCGCCGGCCCACCAGCTGGTCGCGGGTGTAACCGAGCCAGGTCAGCAGCGTGGTGTTGATTTTGGCGATCTGGCCGTCCAGGAGGGTGGACAGGTAACCGCACGGCGCGTTCTCGTACAGATCCTCGGCGCTGTCCTCCAGCAGCGCGTTGAACAGTGCCCGCGGGATGCTGTGGTTACCGGAATCGGTCGGTCCGGGAACGGCCCCGGTGCCCGACATCACCGGTCGGCCGCGAAGGAGGCGATCGCCTGGGCGGTGGCCTGCGGGGCGCTCAGTTGCGGGCAGTGCCCGACGGCGTCCAGGGTGACCAGCCGGCTTCCGGGAATCTGGTCGCGCACGAACGCGCCCACCTCCCGGGGGGCGATGACGTCGCTGGCGCATTCGAGCACCAGCGTCGGCACCTCCACCTTGGCCAGGTCCGCGCGGTTGTCGGACAGGAACGTGGCGCGCGCGAAGACGGACGCGATCCGCGGGTCGGTGCGGCAGAAGCTGTTGGCCAGCTCCTCGCCCAGTTCGGGACGGTCGGGGTTGCCCATGATCACCGGTGCCATCGCCGCCGACCAGCCCAGATAGTTGCTGTCGAGAGATTCCAGCAGCTCCTCGATGTCGGCCTCGCTGAACCCGCCCCGGTAGTCGCCGTCGTCGAGGTAGCGCGGCGAGGGGGTGAGCAGGACCAGCTTGGCGAACCGGTCGGGCTCGCGTACCGCGGCCAGCACCCCGATCATGGCGCTGACCGAGTGCCCGACGAAGATCACCTGCTGGAGGTCCAGCTCCCGGCAGATCCGCAGTACGTCGTCGGCGTAGCCGTCCAGGGTCGCGTACCGCTCGGCCTGCCAGGCCGACAGGTCCGACCGGCCCATCCCGACGTGGTCGAACAGCACCAGGCGAAACCTCTCGGCCAGCGCGGGCACCACCAGGCGCCACATGTTCTGGTCGCAGCCGAACCCGTGCGCGAGCATCAGCAGCGGTCCGTCTTCCCTGCCGACCATGACTACGTTGTTTCTGCTCTTTGCACCCATTGGCCCATCTTTCCACCTGCTGCGACCCCGCCGGAGAATCCGGCCGGGCGCTCTCTCGCACCGGCTCCTTGTGGGACGGCGGGACCGGGCGTACGGTCCGGCCATGGACGTCGTTCACCATCCGCGCGTGGCCTGGGAGGGCGCGCGCACCTTCGTCAACGCCGCCGACGGCAACGTCTACTGGTGGCTCAGCGACATGCTCGGGCGCTCCCTCGGCGCCACGCACCAGACGAGACTTTCCGAGACGCGGCTACGCCTGCAACGCGAGGAGGCCTGGCCGGCCGAGACCGCGGCCTGGCGAGTACGCCTGGAGGACATGCTGCGCGCACGGCCTGACCTCGCGCCGGTCGTGCTCCAGCTGGTCGCGGACACCTCGCGTCGCCTTTCTCCCTGAGGACGGACGCGTCCTCCCCGAGGACGGGCGCGCTCTCCTTGAGGACGGGCGCGAAGGGCCGAACTCCCGCCGAGGACGAGTGTGCGAGAAGCCGCACCGCGAGGTGGGGGCGGGACGAGGCGGGGGCGGGAGAAGGCGGGGCGGAGCGGGGCAGGGCTGAGCGATCCCTTCTACGATCGGGGACGTGACCGCCCCCATCTCACGTTCCACCGCCCGGATCCTGCTGGTCGACGCCGAGGAGCGCCTCCTGCTGTTCCGCTATCCCGCACCCGCCCGGTGGCCCGTCGAGCACTACTGGATCACGCCGGGCGGAGGAGTGGACGACGGTGAGACGCTGGTCGCCGCGGCGGTCCGCGAACTGCGCGAGGAGACGGGACTGGAGGTCGCGGAAGAACACCTGGGGTCCGTCGTGGCCCGTTCCTCCGGCCTCACCTGGTTCGGCGACATCCGGGTCGCCGCGGTCGACTCGTTCTTCTTCCTGCGCGTCGGCGAACACACCGTCGACGTCTCGGGACAGGAGGAGCTGGAGCGCTCGGTGATCTCGGCGCACCGCTGGTGGACCCGGCACGACCTCCTGACCACCCGCGAGGCGGTCTTTCCCCTCGGCCTGGGGACCCTGCTGGCCGGTTTCCTGGCCGGAGACCTCCCCGCCGAGCCCGTCCTGCTCCCCTGGCCCCACCACGAGTAGCGCCGGGCCGGCGGTGACGGGCGGGTGCCCGAGTAATCGGGCACCCGCCCGTCACCGTCTCGCGTGCCGCCCCAGGGATTCGAACCCTGATCACCCAGGTCCTGAACCTGGTGCCTCTGCCGTTGGGCCAGAGCGGCCGGGCGTGCCTCGCGGCACGCCGGTGTCACGGTGTCGCCGTACTGCTCCTGCCGGCGTGCTGCTCTCCTCTCTCTCGTCATGCTCGTCTCGCCGTGCTGCTCGTGTCGCTCGTTTCCCGCACTGCTCGTGTCGTCGGAACGGCAGGACTCGAACCTGCGGCCTTCCGGTCCCTGGCCGGATGCTCTTCCTGCTGAGCTACGCCCCGTCACGCGTCCGGCCCGGCTGGCGTGGGCCGTACCGGACGCGCCGCGGTCCTGCCGACCGGGCGGGGGTCGCCACTCCCGTCGCCGAGTCCCAGTCCCATGCCCCGTTCCCGCGAGGGCAGAGCCGCAGCGGGGATTCGAACCCCGTCCTGCCGGGTGGAAGCCGGCTGCCTTACCGATTCGGCCTCTGCGGCGTTTCTCCGGGAGTCTCCCGGGTGAATCCTTTCGCACCCTCCGGGGAGAGTGCGTGAACGAATTCGCGTTCAACGTGCTGCACTGTGGATTTATCGAAAGCGGGAAAGGGGATCCCGCCCGCGGTGGTCAAAGCGGTGTCATCCGGTGCCGGAAATGAAGAAGCCGCCTGGACCGGTGTCTCTGGCGGCTCGGCGGTTTCCCTCGCGAGGGTCATCCACCTGGCCGTCCTGGGGCCAGAGCACTGCCGCCGGGCAGCGGGAACGGCTCAAGCCCTCCCTGCCACACCGGTGATGCGCCGTAATTCACCGTCGTTCCTCTCCGGAGTGCGGAGCGGGTGCTCCGACCTTTCTCCATTGAAGGGCAAAGGCGGCCTCCGGCGCCAATGGTTTTATCCGCCTTTTCCGTCGGCGGCGTTTCTCGCGACCGAGGGGAATTCACCGGCCCTCGCCCGCGGACCCGCCGGTTGGCGGGCGGCGGGTCCACCATCGCGGCCACCTTGCGGTTGTGAGGGGGTGCGGGCTCACGGATGATCGGGGGAAGGAGCCGATCGCGCGAACCGGCCCCTCTCTTCTTCTGATTAGGTGAGTGACATGGCATTTCATCCCAATATCGATCCCGGGCTGGCCGCCGTCCTCGAGGCGAACCCCCTGCCCGCCATGGACCTCGGCGCCCTGCGGCCGGAGGACCTGCCCGGCCTCCGGGTCCAGATGGACGCGGCGCGTGCGGCGATGGCCCCGCTCGCCCCGGACGAGCGGGTCACGATCGAGGACAGGATGGTCCCGGGCCCCGACGGCGATCCCGACATCCGGCTGCGGATCTACCGCCCGGCCGGGCAGGAGGGTGCCGTCCCCGGCCTGTACTGGATCCACGGCGGCGGGATGGTCATGGGCGACGTCGAGATGGAGGACGCGCGCCTCAACGAGTACGTCGCCGAGCTGGGATGCGTGATCGTCTCGGTCGACTATCGCCTCGCGCCGGAGCACCCGGACCCGGCGCCGGTCGAAGACTGCTACGCGGGCCTGGTGTGGACCGCCAAGAACGCCGCCGAGCTGGGCATCGACCCCGAGCGCATCGCGGTGAGCGGGATCAGCGCGGGAGGCGGTCTCGCCGCGGGAACCGTGTTGCTCGCGCGCGACCGCGGCGGCCCGGCCCTGGTGTTCCAGCTCCTGATCTGCCCGATGCTGGACGACCGCAACACCTCCCCCTCCAGCCACGAGTTCGTCGAGGCGATCGTGTGGAACCGGGCGGCGAACCTGCTGGGCTGGAAGGCGCTGCTGGGCGAGCGGGCGGGCGGCGACGACGTCTCCCCGTACGCGGCCCCGGCCAGGGCGTCCGACCTGTCGGGCCTGCCCCCGGCGTACATCGACGTCGGCGAGCTGGAGGTCTTCAGGGACGAGTGCTTCGACTACGCCCTGCGGCTGGTGCGGGCGGGCGTCTCCACCGAGTTCCACCTCCACCCGGGGGCCTTCCACGGCTTCGACGCGATGGTCCCCGAGGCGGAGATCAGCCGCCGTGCCGCCGCCGAGCGGGTGGTCGCGCTACGCAGGGCCCTGTTCGGCTGACGGCCCGCCCTCCCGCCGCGGTCCCGGCGGCCCTGGGGGCACGACCCGTACCTCCCCGGCGGGCGGGGTGCCGGGGGATGCCTCCGGGGACCCCGCGGGCGCGGCCTCCGGAGGGCCGGGCGGCGGGATCAGCGCCAGCGCGCGCAGGAGCGGGTCGCGCTCGCCGCCGGCGCGCCTCAGCATGTGCCGGCAGATCCCGCAGATGCCGGAGAACTCCCGGCGGGCGAGGTCACGGTAGCGAGGCAGCGCGGTCAGCGCTCCGGTGCCCAGTGAGCCCAGCACCGCGAGGAACGGGTCGGCGACGAGGTCGGCGAGCGCACGGCGCACCCCCTCGCGGTCGCCGGCCAGGCGATGCAGGTCCGGGGGCCCGGCCCCCATGATGACGTTCTCGTCACAGCAGGCCGAGATCCGCCCGTCGTAGCGGACCGTCGGGGTGTGCGCGATCGCGCATCGGCCCAGCCGCTCGCCGGTCACGCGGCGGGGAGCGGGGAACAGGCCCCGGGCGCGGCCGTACGGCAGGGGCGCGACCGGGTGGATCTCGGCCCGGTCGGGCCATCCGGCCCCCAGCGCGCCCTCGAGGAGATCGCGCGCGTCCTCGATCTGGGCGGGGTCGTCCAGCACCTGGGCCACGAGCCACGCGCCCGCGTCCGCGACGGCCCGGGCCGCGGCGGCCACGGCGGCGCGCGGGCTCGTGTGGTGGGCGTCGACGCCCAGGACGACGCAGGCCGACATGCCCAGGACGGACCGGATCCATCCGGGGGGATCTCCCCCGGCCCCCCAGTGACCGCTGGTGTAGGGGACGAGCGCCTTGCCCGACTCGTGGATCCTCCGGGCGGCGTAGGTGAGCCCGCGCCGCTCCGTGAACGGCTCCCCGCCGGAGACGCCGACGACCCGCAGGTCCTCGTCCGCGCAGAGCCCCTCGACCATCTCCTCGAAGAGGGCGTGGTCGGTGATGCGCGGGCCGTCGGTGCGGGAGTCGACCGAGCAGTGGGCGCAGCCGACGGGGCAGCGGTCGGTGATGAGGAGCAGCGCCGACCTGCCGCGTTGCCGCCGCAGGGCGTCGATCTCGCCGAGCCTGAGCATGCCCCGACGGTACGCCGCCCGCGCCGCGCGGCGGCCGCCCGGCGGAACGGACGGGCCACCCCGCGCGGCCGCTTACGCCGTCCCCGCGGAAATCTAGGCCGGTCGGCCGTACGCGTAGGCCGAGGCCCGCGCCGTCCTGTCCGCGGGGGCGCGGCGATCGGCCGTCCGGCACCGGTCCCTCCGTCTCCCGCCCGGCCCGGAATACGCCTGCCAGGCGGTGGTTCGGGGAGCGCCGGATTCGTAACTTGATCACGTGGGAAGCCCGACCGGCCCACGAAACCCCGTCCCATGGGAGGGATCAATGAGCGAGTCTCCACGCGTCCGCGATCTCGTGCAGCGCGCCGCATCCGACCCGGCGTTCGCCGAGCAGCTGCTCAGCAACCCCGAGTCGGTCGCCACCGAGTACAGCCTCGGCGCCGACCAGATCGACCAGATCAAGGAGCTGGCCGGTGCCGGCCTGCTCCAGCCCGCCGTCCAGGCGCACACGGTTCCCGTCAAGGAGCCCGGTGGTGGTGGCTACTACTAAACCGCGCGGCCACTACTAGCTCTCCAGGGGGTGTCGTGCACTTCAACTCGATACTGGTCAGCGTCACCGAGATCTGCACCGTAGGCTGCCGGCACTGCGGTTTCACCGGCTCCACGCGGGACCGCCAGCCGACCGCGGACGACATCGGGCGCTGGGTGGCACAGGCGTGCGACAGCGGCATCCCGGAGATCATCTTCACCGGCGGCGAGCCCTTCCAACGGTTCCGGATGCTCAAGTCCGGGGTCGGGGCCGCCGCCGGCCATCCCGGCGCGCCGCGGATCTCGGTGTTCACCAGCAGCTTCTGGGGACGCTCGCCCGCCGCGGTGGACAAGATCCTCGGGCAGTTGCCCGGCCTGACCCGGCTGTTCCTCAGCACCGACGTCTACCACCAGGAACGCGTGCCCACCCAGCACGTGGTCAACGTGATCGAAGGGGCCATCGCCCGGGAGATCCCGGAGATCAGCCTGTGCATCACCATCGCGGAGGACCACGAGGAGGAGCAGATCCGGAGCCTGTACCGGCGCTTCGAGGACCGGGTGCGAGTGCACGTGGACCGGGTGATCCCCACGCCGTTCATCAAGACGGCCCACCAGGTGGGCGTCCCCCCCGACCCGGAGAACTTCTCGGCCTCCTGCTATCTGGAGACCCCGCTGATCAATCCGAACGGCGACCTGTCGGCCTGCCACATCGGCAAGGCCGGGGCCTACGTCACGCTGTCGGACCTGGCCTACTTCATGGGCAACCTGCATGAGAAGTCGTTCCGGGAGATCCTCGACGACGCCGACCACAACTACGAGTACCAGTTCCTGCGCGTGTACGGGCCGCAGGGCGTGGCACGGATGGTCGCGTCCTCCCCCGCGGTGCGCAAGCTGTTCAAGGGGACGAACTTCACCAACGGCTGCGACCTCTGCTACAAGCTGCTCCGCTCGCTCGACGGGCGGGCCAGGCTGCGCGAGATCGCCGCCGACCCGTTCCAGCGCGAGCTGATCGACGCCGTGCGGCTGGTCCGGTTCGGCGAGCGGGCGCCGGAGCCTCGGCGGCCCGCGCCCGGCGTCCCGGCGGGCCCCGCCCAGCCCGCGCCCGGCGCTCCCGTGTCCGTGGTCGGTGTCCCCCTGCCGCTGATCGACGCTCCCCAACCAGTAAGGAGTGGCATGTGACGAGCACGAACCTCGTCGGACTCGTACCCGCCGCCGGCCGGGGCACCCGGATGGCCCCGCTCCGCTACCCCAAGGAACTGCTGCCCATCGTGTACGAGCCCGCCGAGGGCGGCGCCCGGCTGCGTCCCGTCGCGGAGTACGCGCTGGAGTCGCTGGCGGGGGCGGGGGTCGCCAGCGCGATCCTGGTGGTGGCCCCCTGGAAGCTGGAGGTCGTCTCCTACATCGGGGACGGGCGCCACCTCGGCGTCGACGTCGCCTACCTCTTCCAGGAGGAGGCGCGCGGCCTGGCCTGCGCGCTCGACCTGGCCCACGGGTGGACCCGGGGACGCGACGTCGTGTTCGTCATGCCCGACACGATCTTCACCCCGTCCGACGCGCTGTCGCGGCTGGTCGACGTCTACGAGCGGACGGGCGCGGACCTCGCGCTCGCGGTCTTCCCCACGCCCGACGCGCACCGGCTGGGCCCGGTGGTCGTGCGCGGGGACCGCGTGCACCGGGTCTTCGACAAGCCCGCCGACCCGCCCGTCATGAACACCTGGGGCGCGGCTGTCTGGGGGGACGCCTTCGCGAGGCTCCTGCACGAGGAGCTGCTCCGGGACATCGGCCGGGGCCCGGTGATCGGCACTGTGAACGGCACGTTGAACGGCACTGCGAACGGCCCGGTGATCGACACCGCGAGCGGCACAGTGAACGGCCCGGTGAGCGGCACCGCGGGCGGTCCCGCGGGTGAGCCGGTGCTCGGCCACTACTTCGACCTGGCGGTCCGGGGCGGCCTGCGGGTCCGGGCGGCCGAGTTCCCCGGCGGCACGTTCCAGGACGTCGGCACGCCGTTCGGCGTCCGCCGGTCCCTGGAGGGCCCCTCACTTCTGGCGGTGAGCCCGTGAGACTCCTGTTCTTCGCGATGAGCAGCGCCGGGTACGGCGAGACGCTCATCGGCATGTCGCTGGCCCGCCAGCTCAAGCCGGCCGGGATCGAGTGCTTCTTCATCGTCGAGCCCATGTCGGAGAGGCTGCTGCGCGGCAGCGGGTTCCCGTACCTGGTGCTCGACAACTCGATGCGCGCGTTCGCGACGCTGCTGGTGGACGAGACGGTCCGCGAGTTCCGCCCGGACGCGATCATCCTGTCCGACTACTTCACCTACTGCGGCGTGTTCCCCAAGCGCTACGGCGTCGACCCGTGGTTCATCGAGCGGTACGGCCTGCCGATCATGCCGATCGACATCTGGGAGTGGGCCGGCACCGACTTCGCGGTGGACGTCTTCCACGGCAAGTCGATGGGCGTCAGCCGGAAGATCATGGACATGCCCGCCCACCTGCGCCCGGCCCCGATCTGCCACCTCGAACCGGAGCCCGGCGCGTACCCGTTCCGGCTGTGGGAGGGCAACGAGCGGGTCAGCCGCCGCACCCGCCACCACCTGCGCGAGACGTTCGGCATGGCGCAGGAGGACCGGATGGTGCTGCTCGCGGTGGCCGGGTGGCAGCAGGACAAGTACTCCGACGAGAACGGCGACCGGCTGGCCGACCAGGTCCCCGAGCTGATGGTGCACTACCTGCGGCAGCTGCCGCCCAGTGCCCGCTTCGTGTTCGTGGGCAGCGTGCCGCAGGTGCTGGCGGGGCTGGCCGACCGCGCGCACGTCATCCCTGCGTGCTCTCCGCACCGGTTCAACGTGCTGCTGGGCTCGGTCGACCTGGTCCTGACGCTCAACCTGCCCGCCACCACCCTGGCCAGGGCGGTGCTGTCCGACATCCCCGGGCTGGTGCTGACCAACAGGTTCGACGTACCGGACAAACCGGATATCGACCGGGTGGAGGCGGAGCTGGGCGGCCTGTCGGAGGACGTGCGGTCGTGGCTGTCGCGGACCCTGCCCATGTATCCGTTCCGGATGTGGCCGCTGGGGTTCCACAGCTTCCTCGACCCCATCCTGGCGAACAATCCCTACACGTCGACGTTCGCCCACGCCGAGCTGCTCGACGAGCCCGCCGTGCTGTCGGCGCTGCACGGGGTGCTGTACGACCGCGGGGTCCAGGACGATCTGGCGCGCGAGCGGGCCGCGTACCTGGAGAAGCTGACCGATCATCCCGGCACCCCCGAGGTCTTCGCCTCGGCGGCGAGCCGCCTGGGCCTGGTGTGAGGTGGACATGAAACAGCTGAGCATGCACGTGACCGACCTGTGCAACGAGAAGTGCGGCTTCTGCGTCGTGGGGTCGCCGCTGGCGAAGTCCGACAGCGTGGTGTATGAGGACCTGATCCGCTTCCTCGTCGAGAACTCCGGCCAGGGCTACGCGTCGGTGAACCTGCACGGCGGGGAGCCGACGATCCACCCCCGCCTGTTCGACCTGCTGCGCACGATCAGGCTGCTGGAGTACCCGCGCGTGGAGATCCAGACCAACGCGCGGCGGCTGAGGGACCCGGAGTTCACCCAGCGCCTCGCCGACAACGGGGTCGAGCTGTTCGTGGTCTCGCTGCACGGCTCCACCGCGGTCGTCCAGGACTGCCTGACGCAGACGCCGGGCGGGTTCGACGAGACGATCGAGGGCATCCGCAACGCCAAGCGGTCGGGCGTCGCGGTGCGGACCAACACCGTCATCACCCGGCTCAACATGGGCCGGTTGATGGACATCTGCCGGCTCTGCGTCGACCTGGGGGTCGACCACGTCAACATCTCCAACCTGCACCCGGTGGGCAGCGGCTTCTTCGCCCTGGACATGCAGGCGCCCACGGTCGCCGAGACCCGGACGCACCTGCTGCCGGTGATCGAGATGATGCTCGCGTCGCCGGCGCGGCTGACGCTGGAGGGCTTCCCGCTGTGCGTGGTCGCGCCGCACGAGGAGCTGGCCATCGAGGACGGGACGCGCTCGATCCGGATGATGTACCAGGGCAGCGTCGTGGACGACTACGACGCGTTCATGGACGACGAGATGCGCTCGTACGGGCCGCCCTGCGACGGCTGCCCGCTGCGGGCGCAGTGCGGCGGCGTCTACAACGAGTACGCCGAGCGCCGCGGCTGGGAAGAGTTCGGTCTGCGCCGGCCGTCCCCCATCGGCGGGTGAGCGGGGTGTCCCGGCGAATCGCGATCTGGGCGGGCGGCAGCCTGCCCAACGTCGGCGACCGGCTGCTGGCGGCGGTGACCGAGGCCCAGCTGTCACGCCGCCTGCCGGACGCCACCTTCCGGCACTTCTGCCCGTGGAGCACCGGGGCCGGCACCGGGGCCGGCCCCGCGCCGCTCCGGGTGGACCGGGACGGGCGCTGGCCCGGCGCGGGCTCGTTCGACGCCGTCGTGATGGCGGGCGGCCTGTGGAGCGGCCCGCCGTTCCGGCACCCGATCATGCAGGTGTTCTGCCTGGGACCCGACCCGGGGGCGTTCGATCCCGGCGTGTGGGTCGCCTGGCACGGCGTGGGCCTGCAGGACGGCACCCCGGCGCCCGCGCGTGACGACTGGCGCGGCTACCTGGGGGCGGTCCGGGAGCGGATCGACCACCTGACCGTGCGCGGCGAGGCCGCCGCCCGGCGGATGGACGACGCGACCGGCGTGCCGGGCACGGCGGTCGTCCCCGACCCGGCCTTCGCCCTGGAGCCGCTGGAGCCCCGGGCCGCCCGGGGCGCCCGGGGCGGCGGAACCGGGCGGCGCCGCCGTCCGCTGATCGGCGTCGCCGTCGGCGCCCCGGGGGTGACCTCTCAGCTGGTCACCCACCTCGTCGGCCGCGATCTCGCCGCGCGCGGCGCGGCCGACCCGGCATTGTGCGTGCCGCCGGAGCAGGTCATGGCCGAGGCGTCGGAACCCGGGGAGCGCGCCGCGTCTCTGGGATTCGTGACGGAGCTGGGCCTCACCCTGATCGAGCTGGCCGCCTTCGCCGACATCGAGTTCATCACGGTGCCCAACATCTACGGCGACGAGGAGGCCGGCGCCAGGTTCGCCCGGGCGGTGCCGCGCGCCCGCGTCCGGGAGCTCCGCCTCCCCGGCGTCTCCGACGGCGGCGGCGTGTCCGGCGCGTCCACCGGGGCCGGCGAACTCGCCGAGGCCTTCGCCCGCTGCGACCTCGTCCTCGTCTCCCGCTACCACAGCGCGATCCTCGCGCTGCGCGGCGCGACCCCGTTCGTAGCGGTCGACCCCTTCTGGAGCCGCCGCAACGGTACGAGCAAGCTGCACGAGCTCACCGCCGGGCTGGGCATGGCGCACCGCTACTGGACGCACCGCGGCACGCATCCCAGCGAGGACCTCCTCGGGGTCGTGGAGCGCGCGCTGGACGACGACCCGATCGAGGCGGACGCCTACCGGGACACGCACGCGCGGGCGACGGCAGCCTTCGACCGGCTCGCCGAGGGGCTGCGCTCCGCCCGGCCGAGAGTGACACTGGGGAGATCGTCATGACCCTGAAGGCCGTACTCGTCTACTCCAACGACGACGGGTTCTCGCTGGGGGTGGAGCTGATCCGGGCGGCCGTGGCCGACCGGGTCTCCCCGTCGGAGGTCGAGCACCGGGTCTGGTTCCACGAGGACGTGGGCAGCCTGGCCGAGGACTATCTGGGGCACTACAACGCGTTCATGGCGCGGCTGTTCGACTACCGGCCGGACGTGATCTCCTTCTCCGCGTTCGTGTGGAACCACGACGAGTTCACCCGGATGGGGCGCATCGTCAAGCGGCACCTGCCGGACTGCCGCGTCGTCTGGGGCGGCGCCCAGGCCAACTCCCGGCGGATGGCCGCCCACCTGCTGAGCGAGTACCCGTGGCTGGACCTGGTGCTGCGCGGCGAGGCCGAGGAGGCGTACCCGCAGCTGCTGGAGACCCTGGCGCGGGACGGCGACCTGGGCGCGGTGGCGGGCGTCACCCGGCGGGACGGCGGCGAGCCCGTGCACAACGACGACCCGCCCGACGTCGACCTGGGCGCGCTGCCGCTGGTCTTCACCGCCGGCAGGCTCCCCCTGGAGCCGATCCTGCGGCGCAGGCCCGACGCGGTCCTGGCGTACGAGACGGGCCGGGGGTGCCGGCAGAAGTGCAAGTTCTGTCTCTACAGCGCTCCCAAGCTCCGCGCGTTCCCCATGGAGCGGATCGAGCGCGAGCTGGCCTACCTGCTGGACGCCGGCATCCCCTACCTGCGGATGTGCGACGCGCACCTGGGCATCTCACGGCACCGGGCCATGGAGATCTTCGAGATCGTCGCCGAGCACAACCGGGGGACGGTGGTGGACGTCTACCCGGACGTCAAGCACGTCGACCTCGACTACGTGCGGGCGATGAACCGCGCCGGGTGCCGTGTGATCACCCTCGGCATCCAGTCGTCGGACGCCGACACCCTGCAGCTGGCGGCCCGCAGGTTCGACCGGGGGCGGTTCGCCCAGGCCGCCTCCCTCATCCGCCGCCACCACAACCATGCCCTGGCCGCGGACATCATCATCGGCATGCCGGGCGACAACGCGGACAAGGTTCGCGACAGCGTACGGTTCGCCTACGAGAGCGGCGTGGAGAAGGTGCACTTCGCCCCGTTGATGGCCTTCCCCGGGACCGACTTCTTCGAGTACGCGGAGCAGTACGGGATCGAGTTCCTCGACTTCCAGCCGCCGCTCGTCGTCCGGTCGCGTGGTTTCAGCGCCGAGGACTACCAGCGGGCGATGGTCTTCGCCGGGCGGGTCGAGGCGCTGCAGGACGCCGCGCCCACGCTGCTGCGCTGCCTCATCGCGGTCCCGGACTGCGACGTCGTGGCCTGGGCCGAGCGCCTCGACCTGGGCTCGGGTGCCGACCCTGTGCCGCGCGTCGAGGAGGCGGGCCTGCCGCCCGAGGTGAGGAGCCTGCTGCTCGACGGGCTCGCCTGGGACGCCGCGGTCCGCGCCCAGCGGGCGACGACCGCGCAGGACCCGCCGGGGCTCACCGACGACGCGCTCGTCGAGGGCGTCACGCCGGACGCCGTCCACTGGGCGGACCACCCCGTCCACCTGCTGCTGCGCGACTTCACGCTGACCTTCGACGCGCTGGCCCGCGAGCGGCAGGGCTACCTGTTCCCCCGGGGCGGCGCCGTGGGCTACCCGCTGGGCGGGCCGCTGCTTGCGGCCTTCGAGGCGGCGGCCCCGGGGATCACGGTCGGCGAGTGGCGGGACAAGACGCGGGCGGGCTCAGCCACCGAGCTGACCCGTGAGGTGTGTGACTCCGCCTTCAGGATCCTGCACGCCACCGGGGTCGTCACGCTTCGCGGGGAGGATTGAGTCTTGGCCGGGATCCCAGTCGGTGTCCCGGCCGGGGTCTTGGCCGGGGTTCCAGCCGGCGTCCCGGCCGCGCAGGGATCTGGCCCGCGAGTCGTACTCGCGGGCCAGATCCCTGCGCGAGGACAGGCCCAGCTTGGCGAACACGCTGGACAGCTGGGCCTGCACCGTGCGGGGCGACACGAACAGCTTCGCGCCGATCTCGCGGTTGGTCATCCCGCCGGACGCCAGCAGGGCCACCTGGCGCTCGGCCCTGGTCAGGGCAGCCCAGCCGACCCCCTCCCTCCGCGGTCCCCGGCCCCGCCCCGCGTAGGTGACGGCCTGGCCGACGTCCAGCCCGGCGCCTTCCTCCCACAGGGCGGCGAACCCGCCGGCGCCCAGCGCGGCCCGCACCCCGGCCAGGTCCGCCTCGTGCTGCGGCGCCACCGCCGGGGGCCGCGACAGCCCCAGCCGGTCGCGCAGCGACTGGGCCGCGCCGAACAGCCTGGCGGCGTGCTCGTGGCGGCGGTGCCCGGCCGCGAGCCCGGCCATGGCCTCCAGCGAGTCGGCCGTCTGGGCCCGCAGCCCCATGGCGGCTCCGGTCCGCAGCGCCGCGTGGTGCGCGGAGGCGGCACGGGACGGATCGTCGCGCCGGGTGACGCTGCCGAGGGTGAACAGGCACCGCCAGGCGAGCGGACGGTCGTCGGTCTCCCGGGCGCGCGCCATGGCCTCCTCGGCGAAGGTGAGGGCCGCGGAGGCCGCGGAGGCACCGCCGGAGCCCAGGATCGCGGTGCCCAGCCCGGCCAGCCCCATGGCCGCCAGCCGGGCGGCGGTCCGCTCGCCCACCTCGACGACCTCCGAGAACACCTCCCGCGCCGCCTCGTACTCGCCGACGTCGAGCAGCGTCCTGCCGAGCGTGTCGAGGCAGTCCCCGAGCAGCGGCGGTGAGTCCGCGGAGCGGGCGATGCGGACCGCCTCGGCGAGCCGCTCCCTGGCCGGTCCGTAGTGGCCGCGGCAGGCGGCCACCTCCCCCAGCCCCCTGAGCACCGCGGCCCTCCCCCAGACGTCGCCCATCCGGTCGGCGGCGGCCAGACTCTGGCCGAGCGCGCTCTCCGCCTCCGCGTACGCGCCCTGGTAGACGGCCACCTGCGCCAGGGCGAGCAGGCCCATCTCCAGGTTCAGTTCCGAGCCGCGCCTGCGGCCGACGGCGACGCACCGTTCCAGGGCCGCGCGGGCCCCGGCGAGGTCGCCGGAGGCGAGAAGGGCGCGGCCGAGCAGGAAGAGGGGCACGCCGCTCCACGCGTGGCCCATCGGGGCCGTGCCCCGGGCGGCGAGCTCGGTGAGGGTACGGCCCGCCGACGCGGGCTCGCCCATCGTCCGCAGGCCCGCCAGCACCGCCAGCGCCCGCGTCTGCCCGGCCTCGTCCCCCAGCTCGCGGAACATGGCCAGCGCCCGGCGGCAGGCGTCCGTGGCGTCGGCGTACTCGCCCAGGGCGCAGGAGAGCACCGCGCCGCTCAGCTCCGCGGCGGCCAGCACCTCCGCGCGGACCACGCCGCCGCCGGAGACCAGCGAGGCGATCCAGCCGCGCCCCTCGCGCGGGCGGCCCCGCAGGATCCAGTACGTCTCCAGCGCGCTCGCCAGCCGCGCCCCGACCGTCGTCGGTCCTTCGGAGGTGCACCAGCGCAGCACCGCCCGCATGTTGGCGTAGGCGGCCTCGACGCGTTCCAGGTGCGGCGCGGCGGCGCCCGTGGCGAGCGCCTCCGCCGCCCGCTCGGCCAGTGCCGCGTAGTACTCGGCGTGGCGCGCCCGCACCATCTCGGTCTCGTCTCCGGCACGCAGTTCCTGCCGGGCGTAGGCGCGCACGACCCGCAGCAGCCGGTAGCGGGTCACGGCGCCACCGGTGTCGCACTCGACGAGGGACCTGGACACGAGCATGGCCAGCAGGTCGACGACGGCGTCCGGCCCGATGCCCGCGCCCGCGCAGACCCCCTCCACATCGTCGATGACGAACCCGTCCTCGAACACCGCGAGCCTGCGCAGCAGCAGCCGCTCGCCGCCGGGCAGCATCTCGTGGCTCCAGCCGATCGCCGCCTCCAGCGACCTCTGCCTGGGATGGGCGGTGCGGTTCCCTCCGGCCAGCAGCCGGAGCGGGTCGTCGAGCCGCTCGGCGATCTGCGCCGGCGACAGCATGACGGAGCGGGCCGCGGCCAGCTCGACGGCCAGCGGCAGGCCGTCGAGGCGGCGGCAGATCTCCCGCACCGCGTCCGCGGTCTCCGGGGTGGCGGGCCGCCCCTGCGCGGCGGCGCGCTCGGCGAACAGGCGGGCGGACGGCACCGCGTCCAGCGGGGCGAGGCGGCAGGTCACCTCGCCGGGGACGCCCAGCGGCTCCCTGCTCGTGGCCAGCACGCCGAGCCCCGGGTGGGTACCGAGCAGCTCCGGGACGATCACGGCGCACCGGTCGGCGACGCGCTCGCAGGTGTCGAGCACGAGCAGCGAGGGTCCCTCGCCGGGGACGACGCCGAGATCCGCGAGGCCGGGCCATCCGGGACCGCCCCTTACGGGACCGCCCGCGGGGCCGGGGGGAACGGGGGCGGTGGCGGCGGGGCCGTCGAAACCGGCGGCCAGGTCGCGGAACCAGATGCCGCCCGGATAGGCGTCGGCCCAGGCGCGGGTGTACGCGTGTGCCATCCGGGTCTTGCCGACCCCCGGAGCGCCGGTGAGCGTGACCAGCCGCGCCGAACCGAGCAGGTCGCGCAGGCCGGCGAGTTCGGCGTCGCGGCCGACGAGGTCGCCGGACCAGTCCCGGGGCAGGTCGCCGCCCACCGCTAGGCCACCAGACGCCGGGAGAACGACCGCAGCGACAGCGCGCCCGTGACGAGCGTTCCCACGATGAGGACGGCCAGCGTGACCGCCTCGGGCATGTGCGGGACGGCGGGACTCAGCGCGCCGCGCAGCGCCTCGCTCACGTAGACGAGCGGGTTCGCCAGGACGGCCGCCTGCAGCCACGGGATCGCCTCCAGGGCCGCCCAGGGGTAGTACACGCAGCCGAGCATCATGAGCGGGACGATGAAGATCGCGAACAGGGTGCTGAGCTGCTGGGGCGGGAGCAGCGTGCCGATGAGCAGGCCGATGCAGGCCGTGAGGAGGGACGACAGCACCAGGACCGCGACCAGCAGCGGCCAGCGCCCGAAGTCGATGTTCGGGGCCTCGCCCGGCGCGTGCACGAAGAGCACCGCGAGGAAGACGACCACCGCCGCGATCACCCCCTGGATCGCGCCCGCGACGATCTTCTCGACGCCGACGACCCAGACGGGGATCGGGGCCAGCGCCCTGTCGTCGATCTCCTTGGTGTACGAGAGCTCCATGACCAGCGGGGTCGTCACGGCGAAGATGCCCTGCAGCACGATGCCCGAGGCGACCAGGCCGGGGACGAGGATCGTGGCGAACGTCTCCGCGCGCCCGTCCGCGGAGAGCCCCTGGCCCGCCCCGTACCCGATCCGCGGCAGGACCACGGCGAAGACGAAGATGAACAGGACGGGCTGTACCACGGTTCGGGCCATGAAGGAGCGCAGGTCCCGCCGCAGCACCCGCAGGTCGCGGGCGAGCAGCGCGCCGAAGGTGCGCGCGTAGTGGCGTGACGCGGCCGGGGGCGCGATGGTCGATGCCGTCATCGAATCTCCTTGAACGTGGAGACCCCGGGCCTTGGCCCCGGGGCGGAACCGCGGCGCGGTGGCCACGTGGTTCGGAAGGTCCTCCGCGAGGCGGCGGTCAATCCCGGTACTCCCGCCCGGTCAGGGCGAGGAACACGGTTTCGAGGCTGGGCCGGACGACCCGGACGTCGGCCAGCGCCAGCCCGGCGTCCTGGCCCATGCTCACCAGGAGGGCCAGGACGCCCTCCGGGGCCGGGGTGAAGACGCGCAGCCGGTCGTCGGCGACCTCGGCGCCCGTGACGCCCGCCAGCCGCCCGGCCTGCGCGACGATCTTCTCCGGGTCGCCGTCGTAGGTCAGGGTCAGCACGGTCCGCAGGCCGGTGGACGCCTTGAGCTCGGAGAGCGTCCCGCAGGCCAGGACCGCCCCGTGGTCGACGATCGCGACCCTGTCGCAGAGCTCCTCGGCCTCCTCCATGTAGTGGGTCGACAGGACGACCGTCTGTCCCCCGTCGCGGATCTCCCGCAGGATGTCCCAGAGGTTCACCCGGGTCTGGGGGTCCAGGCCCGAGGTGGGCTCGTCGAGGAAGAGGATGTCCGGCCGGTGCATCAGCGCCCGCGCGATCATGATGCGCTGCGCCTGGCCGCCCGACATCTCGGTGACCTTGGACCCGGCGCGGGAGCCCAGGCCGAACCGCTCCAGCAGTTCGGCCGCCCGCCGCCTGGCCTCCCGCGCGGGCAGCCCGGCGTAGCGGCCGCGGAACTCCAGGTTCTCGCCCGCGGTGAGCTGCCGGTCGAGGTTGTTGTACTGGGCCACGACACCGATGCAGCGCTTGACCGCGATGGGGTCGCGCACCACGTCCGCGCCCGCCACCCTGGCCGCGCCGCCCGTCGGGGCGATCCTGGTGGTGAGCATCCCGATCGTCGTCGTCTTTCCCGCCCCGTTGGGCCCGAGAAGGCCGAACAGCTCGCCCCTTCGCACCCGCAGGGTGAGTCCGGCCACCGCCTCGGTCACCCTGGACGAGCTCACGTAGGTCTTGCGCAGTTCGCTGGTCTCGACCGCGACGTCCGCCATGTCCGGCTCCCTCTTCGGCACGTGGCGCCCAGTGTGGGAGCGCCCGGTTAAGGCACGCCTTGACGATGGTTGGAATCCGGTTTGAGACGTCGCGCCACCCCTGTCCGGGATGGGTATCAGGCAGTTCCATACCGGGTTCCAACCGTTTCCCAACCGGCCGAGCCGACACTTCGTTCAGACGACGGGAGCCCGATGACACCCCCCAGCATCACCTTGCGGGCGAAGATCGACCTGACCGGCCACGCGCTCCGCAGCGCGGGGAACTCGCTGTGGCGGGCTCCCGACCCGCGACGGCGCTACCGCGACTACCTGTGCGCGATGCACATGGTCATCAGGGCGTCGGTGCCGCTGCTGCGGGTCGCGGCGGCCAGGTCCGCGGAGCTGGGCGAGACGGAGCTGGCCGGATACCTGGACCGGCACGCGGAGGAGGAGGTCGGCCACGACGACTGGCTGCTGGAGGACCTGGCGCTGATCGACCCCTCCGCGGAGGACGCGCTGCGCGGCACGCCGCCCCCGTCGGTGGCCGGGCTCGTCGGGGCCCAGTACTACTGGGTGCTGCACCACCACCCCGTCGCCCTGCTGGGGTACATCGCGGTGCTCGAGGGCGAGGCCCCCTCCCCCGCGCTGCTGGAACACCTCGAGCGGAGCACGGGACACCCGCGGGCGGCGTTCCGCACGCTGTGGCGGCACGCCGCGCTGGACCCCGGGCACCGTGAGGACCTCGACCGGATGCTCGACGGCCTGCCGGCGGTGCGGGAGCGGCAGGACGCCGTCGGGACCAGCGCCCTGCACACCGTGCGCGCGGCGGCCGAGCTGCTGCGCGAGCTGGCCGGCGAGCCCGCCGAGGTGCTCTCGTGCACCTGATGGACATCCTGGCGCTGCGCCCCGTACCCGCCGCCGCGGTGCTCATGGCGATCACGCGGCGGTGCCCGCTGCGCTGCCGCCACTGCTCCACCGGCTCGCTGCCCGCCTCCGAGGAACACCCCGGGGAGATCTTCCAGCGCTTCGCCGGGACGTTCGCGCCGGGGGACGGGCCCCGGCTGGTCATGCTCACCGGGGGCGAGCCGCTGCTCCGGCCCCGCCTGGCCCGTTCGCTGGCCGAGACCGCCGCCCGCGGCGGTGCCCGCACGATGATCCTGTCGGGCATGTTCTTCGCCCCCCGGGTACCCCCCGCCGCCGGCGAGGCGGTCCGGATCCCTCCCGCGATCGACGCGGCGATCGGCGCGGCCGACCACTTCTCCGCCAGCCTGGACGCCTTCCACGAGGAGGAGGTGCCCCGGGAGAGCGTCTTCGCGGTCATGCGGGCGCTGCTGGCGCGGGGCAAGGACCTCAGCTTCCACGTCACGGGGACCGGGCCGGGCGATCCCTACCTGCGCGACGTCACCGCGGCGATCCGGCGGGAGTTCGGCGACCGGGTGCCGATGCTGGTGGGCCGGGTGGGGCCCGTCGGCCGGGCCCGTACCGCCGCGCTCGCCATACCCTCGCCGCCCTCGCTCCCCGCCGCGACGGGGGGCGAGGCCGTGCCCGGCACGCCGGCCGGGACCGCCTCGCGCGCAGCGCCCGCCGGGGCCGCCGGAGCGGTGACGGCCTCCGAAGCCGGCCCGCCAGAAGCCGGCCCGCCCGCCGGGGCCGCCGGAGCGGTGACGATCTCCGGCTCCGGCCCGCCCGCCGGAGCCGGAGCCGGAGCCGCCGGGAGCGCGCTGCCGTGCGCGATGGCCGCCTGGCCGACCGTCGGGTTCGACGGGACGATCACCGCGTGCTGCAACCAGGACGTCGTCGACCACCGTCCCGTCCCCGGTCACCTGCGCCTGGGACACGCGGGCACCGACGACTGGGGCACGGTCAGGCGGCGCTGCCTGGAGTCCGGTGTGCTGCGCGCCCTGAGAACGTACGGCCCGCTCTGGCTGGCCGGCGCCCCGCCTGGGCGGGGGTACTGCGAGACCTGCCGGAAGCTGGACGTGCCGCCCCCCGCGCCGACGCCCGCCTCCGCCTTCGTGGAGCGGCAGGTCCGCGACCTGCAGCTGGCCGGCGGCGGCACGGGGTTCGCCAGGCGGTACGGATGTCCTCCCTACGACGACCTCGTGTCACTCGGCCACCCTGAGAGGGACCATGACCTTTGACCCTGTTCGAGAACTGGCCCGCGCGGGGATCGACCTCACCCTCGTCAGCCCTGAGCAGCGCGAGGTCGTCCTCGCGCTGAGCGAGGCCGAGGTCGCCCTCCTGGCCTCCATCCACGAGCGGCTGAGGGACAGCGCCCCCGAGGTCGAGGCCCACATCGTCGGCGGACTCCTGTTCTGATCGGGGACGATCATGCGATGCCCTTCCTGCCTGGCCGAGACCCCGGGGCGGCCCCGGTTCTGCCCATCGTGCGGCACGCGCCTCATCGCGCCGTCGGCGGAGGCGCGCAAGATCGTCACGGTGGTCTTCTGCGACCTGGCCGAGTCCACCGCGCTGAGCGAGCTCCTGGACCCCGAGTCGCTCCGCGCGGTCCTGATCCGCTACTTCACGCTCATGCGCGACCAGCTCGCCTGGCACGGCGGCACCGTGGAGAAGTTCATCGGCGACGCCGTCATGGCCGTCTTCGGCGTCCCGGAGCTGCACGAGGACGACGCGCTGCGCGCCGCCCGGGCGGCGGTGGACATGCAGGCGGCGCTCGAACGTCTCAACGACGACCTCGAACGCGACCTGGGGATCCGGCTCAGGGCCCGCATCGGCGTCAACACCGGCGAGGTCGTCACCTCGGGTCCCGGCCACGGCGAGCAGGCGCTCGTCGCGGGCGAGACGGTGAACGCCACCGCCCGGCTCCAGCAGCTCGCCGGGCCGGGGGAGATCCTGCTGGGACCCGAGACGTGGCGCCTGGTCGGCCCCTCCGCGGTGGGCGTCGCGGTCGGGCCCCTGGTGCTGCGCGGCAAGCGGCACCCGGTCACCGCCTGGCGGCTGGACTCGATGCGCTCCGACGACCCGGCGGTGATCCGGCGGTTCGACATCCCGTTCGTCGACAGGCGGGAGCCGCTGCACGAGCTGGACGGCATCCTCGACGGGATCATCAACCGGCGCCACTGCCGCGTCGTGACCCTGCACGGCGAGGCCGGGGTGGGGAAGACCCGGCTGGCGCGGCTGTGGGCCGAGCGCGCGGGGCAGCGGGGCGTCCTCGTCGGTTCCGGCCGCTGCCGCCCGTACGGCGCGGGAGGCACGCTGCTCGGGGTGGCCGACGCGGTGCGCGAGCTGGTGACGGTGGGCACGCCCGACCCCGAGGCCCTGGCCGTGCTCCGCGACGGCCTCCTGAAGGACGGCACTCCCAATCCCTCCCAGCAGGAGACCTCCTGGGCTCTGCGCAGCGTCCTGGAGAGCCTGGGGCGCTCCACGTACGTGCTGATCGTGCTGGACGACGTGCAGTGGGCGGACGGCCCGGTCTTCGACATGCTCGGCGACCTCGCCGAGGAGCTGCGCGACACCGCGATGATGGTGCTGTGCGTGGCCCGCTCCGACCTGTTCGACCGCGTGCCGGACTGGCAGCCCGCCTCCCGGCTGGCCCTGCCCCGGCTCGGGCCGGCCGACTCCCGGCTCCTGGTCTCCGGGCTGGCCGAGGTGACGGCGCACGACGGCGCCCTGCTGGAGCGGATCGCCGAACGCGCCGAGGGCAATCCCCTGTACCTGGAGCAGCTCGTGGCCATGCTCGGCGACGGCGGGGAGCCGCACGGCCTGCCCCTGACCGTGCACGCGCTCATCGCGGCCCGCGTCGACAGGCTCGGGCCCGACGCCAGGGCGATGCTGGAGTGCGCCACCGTGGTCGGCAGGGAGTTCAGCGTCGAGGAACTGAGGGCCGTCTCGGGAGCCGACGAGCCGGGCGAGCTGCTGGAGGAGCTCGGGCGCAAGTCCTTCGTCGAGCACCGCACGGAGGCGACGTTCCGGTTCGCCAGCGGCCTCATCCAGGAGGTCGTGTACGGCGGCATGGCCAAGCGCCGGCGGGCCGAGCTGCACGAGAGGTTCGCCGACTGGCTGGCCGTGGGAGAGGCCGGGGACGAGGCCGTCGGCACACACCTGGAGCGGGCCTACCGGCACCGCGCCGATCTGGGCCCTCCCGACGACCACACCGTGCGGCTGAGCGGCGCGGCCGCGGCCCGGCTGTCGGGGGCGGGCACCCTCGCGCTGCGCAGGAGTGACCTGTCCAGGGCGGAGAAGCTGCTCAGCAGGGGTGCGGAGCTGCTGGGGCCCGCCCATCCCGGCTGGCCGCAGATCAGCGGGCGGGTCGCGGAGACCGCGATCACCCTGGGCGACGTCGAGCGGGGGCGGCTGCTGCTCACCGAGGTGCTGGAACGCGCGACGGGCGACGCGGACGCGCTGGTGGCCGCGCACGCCTCGCTCTACCTGAGCCACTTCGACCCCGCGGGGTCCTTCGAGGTCGCGCGCCAGGCCATCCCGGTCTTCGAGACGGCCGGCGACGACCTGGGGCTGGCCAGGGCCTGGACCATGGTCGCCCAGGAGGCTCAGGGGCGCGGCAGGTTCGCCGAGACGAGGGGGATGCTGCAGCGCGCCCTGGGGTACGCCGTGCGGTCCGGCGCCGAGCTGGAACGCGCGACGATCCTGGGCAACATGGCCGCCTCCCTCTGGCTCGGCCCCGAGCCGGCCCCCGTGGCCATCTCCCGGTGCCGCGACCTGCTGGCCGCGCACGGCAGGGACCGCGGGACCGTGCGTGCCGTCGTCCGCTGCCCGCTGGCGGTCCTGCTGGCCACGCGGGGGAAGTTCGACGAGGCCAGGACCACCCTCGCGGCGGCCGAGCGGTCCTTCGCCGACCTGCGGCACGCGTACGCCGACGCGTTCATGCCGATCTTCTCCGCGGCCGTCGAGTCGCTGGCCGGGCGCTGGGACGTCGCCGGGGACCTGCTGCTCCGGGCGTGTGCCAGGGCGGAGGCGCTCGGCGACGCCCAGCTCCTGGTCACCGCCTCGCGCGATCTGGCCGGCACGCTGCTGCGCCGGGGGGACCTGGCCGGCGCCGAGCGGTGGGCGGGCGCGGCTCTGGAGGGCTCGCCGGGCGACGCGCCGATGAACACGGCCGAGCTGCACGCGATCCGGGCCGAGGTGCTCGCCGCCCGGGGGGCCGGGGACCCCTCCCGCGAGCTCATGGACCTGGCCCTGCGCGAGGCCCGCGGCACCGACTCCCCCACCTGCCGCGCCACCGTCCTGCTCGGCAACGCCCGCGCCCTCGCCCTCCTGGGGGCGTACGAGGAGAGCGGGGCGGCCGCGCGCGGCGCGGCGGCCGAGTTCGCGGCCAAAGGACACCTGGTCGGCAAGGGCTGGGCGTCGGCGGTGCGGCGATGACCGCCCCCCCGGACCTCACGTGGCGGCTCGGCGCCGAGGACGACATCACCATGTCCGCCGCGGGCAACGCCACCGTCACCCCGGAGTGGGCGTGGCAGGACGCCACCGGGCGCGGCGTGCGGGTCTGCGTCGTGGACAGCGGGGTCGACCGCGACCATCCGATGCTCGCCCCGGTGCACGCGACCCACGCCGTGGTGACGGGCCCGGACGGCAAGGCCGTCGTGCGGGAGAGCGACGGCGCCGACAGCTGCGGGCACGGGACGGCGTGCGCCGGGATCATCCGCTCGATCGCGCCCGGGTGCGAGCTGCACAGCGTCCAGGTGCTGGGAGCGGGGTTCTCGGGAACGGGCGACGCCCTGGTCACCGGGCTCCGCTGGGCCATCGAGCAGGAGTTCGACGTGGTGAGCCTGAGCCTGTCGACCAACAGGAGACACCTGGCCGAGCCGCTGCGCGAGCTCGGCGATCTCGCCTACTTCCGGCGGACGGTGCTCGTGGCGTCCGCGCACAACCTGCCGGTGGAGAGCTTCCCCTGGCGGTTCTCGTCGGTGATCTCCGTGGGCAGCCACGCCGAGGACGATCCCGGCCTGATCCTCTACAACCCGCGCCCGCCCGTGGAGTTCTTCGCCCACGGGTCCGACGTGGAGGTGGCCTGGCCCGGCGGCGGGAGCACCCGGTGCACCGGGAACAGCTTCGCGACCCCCCACGTCGCGGCCCGGTGCGCGCTGATCCTGAGCAAGCACCCCGGGCTGACGCCCTTCCAGGTGAAGACCGTCATGTACCTGACCGCTCAGAACGTGAGGAGGCCCGATGACAGGGAACGGTGAGATGGTCGCGGCCATCTCCGCCGCGGTCGCCGGCTCGGAGAGGGAACACCGGCTCCTGCTCCAGTCGATCGTCGACACGGCGCGCGTGATCTTCGGCGCCAAGGCCAGCTCGATCTTCCTGGTGAGCGAGGAGCACGGGGACCTCGTCTTCGAGGCGGTCTCCGGCGAGGGCGAGCAGGTGCTCGTCGGGCGGCGCTTCCCCGCGACGCGGGGCATCGCCGGGTGGGTGCTGAACGCCAGGGACGCGCTGATCGTCGACGACCTCTCGGCGAGCACCGTGTTCGCCCGCGACATCGCCGAGTCGACCGCGTACGTGCCGGGCGGGCTCATGGCGGTGCCGCTCGTCCACGACGACGAGGCGCTGGGGGTCCTGGAGGTCCTGGACCCCCACCCGCAGGCGCGGGCGAGCATCGACGAGCTGGCGCTGCTGACGCTCTTCGCCTCGCAGGCCTCGGCGGCGCTGCGGATCGTGCAGCGCAACCGCTACGCCCGGCGGGTCCTGGACGGCACCGGGGCCGAGTTCGGCGACCTCGTGTCCATCGTCTCCGCGCTGGCGGGCGGGACCGCGGAAAGACGGCAGGCCGGGCTGCGCCTGATCGGCTCGCTTCACGAGCTCCTGGTTGACAACCAGAGCTGACCAATTCAGGCAGGATTCACCCATTTACTAATACTAAAGCGCATATATCATGACAATTCCATGAGGCCGCCTCACGAAACCCGATTATCCTTCCGAAGTCGCCTGACCAGTCAATGGAGAATTCCGCCGTGGGTGCAACCGCAGTGCGCGAGGAGGCAGAGGCGGGAGAAACCACTTTCGCCGTGCTCGGCCCTCTCGAGGCCCGCCGCAACGGCAGTCTGGTTCCGCTCGGGCCCTTCAAGCAACGCGTGCTCCTGTCCCTGCTGCTCTGTCACGCCAACAGGATCGTGCCGGTGGACCAGCTCAGCACGGCGGCGTGGAGCGAGGAGCCGCCCCGGACCGCTCTGAAGAACGTCCAGGTCTACGTGTCCGCGTTGCGCAAGAACGTGCTCGGGACGGCCAACCGCGACCGGTTGGCCTACCGCCCCCCCGGCTACCAGCTGCGGCTCGGTCCGCAGCACCTCGACATCCTGGACTATGAGACCCTGGCGCGCAGGGGCCGTCAGCACCTGCGCGACCGCGAGATCACCAAGGCGGTGGACCTGCTGCACGAGGCGCTGAAACTCTGGCGGGGCGACCCCCTGCCCGACATGGCGCAGGTGCCGCTGATCAGCGACGAGCTCTCGCGGCTGCACAGCGAGCGCATGTCGGTCTACGAGGACTGGGCGGAGGCGCAGCTCATCCTCGGACACCACGCCCATATCATCGACTCCCTGGAGGAGAACGTCCGCAGCCATCCGCTCAGGGAGCGGCTGCGCAGCACGCAGATGATCGCGCTGTTCCGCTGCGGGCGGCAGTCGGAGGCCCTGGCGCAGTACGAGGACATGCGCCAGACGCTGGCCAGGGACCTCGGGTTGCAGCCCAGCCCGGTCCTCGAACGGCTCTACCGGGCGATCCTCGCGGGCGCCCCGTCCCTGGACAGCCCGTCCTCCGACAGGCCGCAGCACCTCGGCACCACGCTGTTCGGCGGCCCGCGGCGCGACGGCGCGGCCGTGCTCAGGGCGCGCTCCTCGACCGGCAACGGCCATGACGTCATCGCCCACCTCAGCCAGCTCCCCCGCGACCTGGCCGACTTCACCGGCCGCCGCGAGACCGTCCAGGACATCCTCGGCGTCTTCCGCGCCCGCCGGCACAGCCCGCCGGTGGTGATCTCCGGTCCGGCGGGAACGGGCAAGACGGCGCTGGCGGTGCACGCCGCCCACCTGCTCCGCGAGCGCTTCCCCGACGGGCAGCTCTTCGTGCGGCTGCGTACCGCGGGCGGCCGGGAGCGCTCGGTTCCCGACGTGCTGGCCGAGATTCTGCGCACCTGCGGCTTCGACGGCGACCCGCCGCGCCGGGCCGGCGAGCGGGTCGCCGCCTGCCGGGCCTGGCTCGCGGAGCGCAGCATCCTGCTCATCCTCGACGAGGCGTCGACCGCCGCGCAGATACGGCCCCTGCTGCCCGGCACCGGCGACAACGGGGTGCTGATCACCGGCAGGAGGCGGCTGAGCGCCCTGGAGTCGGCGCACCACGTGGCGCTGGAGGGCTTCACCCCCGAGGAGGGCGTGGAGCTGCTGCGGCGGACCGCCGGCGCGGAGCGCGTCGACGCCGACCCTGCGGCGGCCCTGAGCGTGGTCGGCACCTGCGGCAGCCTGCCCCTCGCCGTCCGCATCGCCGGAGCGCGGCTGGCCGCCTCCCGGCACGTCCTGCTCCCCCTGTTCGCCGACCGCCTCGCCGACGAGCACTCGCTGCTGGACGAGCTCTCGGTGGACGACCTGTCGATGCGCGCGTGCGCGGCCACCTACGAGCGCGACCTCGGGCCCGACCTGTGGGCCTCGCTGCGGCGCCTGGGCGCGCTGCCGACCGGCGAGTTCACCGTCGACGACCTGGCGGCGCTGATCGGCTCCGACGCCCGGCTCGCCGCGGGCGTCGCCGACAAACTGGTCGAGGCCCACGTCGTCACCGCGGAGTCCCGGCCCTCTCCGGTCTACCTGATCGCCGACTGGTTGCGCCTGTACGCGCGGGAGCGGCTGGAACGGGAGGAGTCCGCGGCTCAGCGCACGGCGGCCGAGAGGCGGTTCCGCAGGGCGCGCGCCCGCACCCGGTCGGGCCAGGCCCGGTGACCGATTCCCGGACTCGATAAAAGCGCACCAAAACAAAAAGGGCCCTTAAAAGGTCTTTCCGTATTTCCCTTAACGGGCCGAGCCTCGGCGATCCACTCCATGGGAAGCCGAAATGCCGGGAGGATCGGGAGAACCGGTAAATGGAGTTTTTCCAGGACCGAAAATTCCGGCACTCCTTTTGCCCGTCTCGCTCACTCCCCCCGTCTCGCTTACTCCACCCGTCTTGCTCACTCCGCCCATCTCGCTCGCTCCGCCCGTCCCGCTTTTCCGGCCCCGGAATCATCGACCGGTGCGGTCGGGCGTCCCCACCGGGCTCCGCCCCCGCCCGCCCGGGGCCTTCCACGGCCTCGGCGCGACGATCCCCGAGGCGGAGATCAGCCGCCGGGCCGCCGCCGGGAGGGTGGTCGCGCCGCGCCGGGCCCCGCTTCGCCGGCGGGGGGACGCAGGCGTACCAGCCGCATGGCCAGGTGAGCCCGGAGCCTGCCCGCGGAGTCGGCGAGGGAGAAGCCGAGGACCTCCTCCGCCCGCGCGATGCGCGCGGCCAGCGAGCTGTGGTGCAGGTGCACGGCGACGGCGGCCCGGCGGACCGTGCCCTCGGCGCACAGCGCGCGCACCGCCTCCAGCGCCTCGGCGCCGTACGGCCGCCGTGCGAGCTCCTCGACGGCTCGCACGTCGGGCAGGGCGGCGATCTCCTCGTCCGGCACGTGGGTGGCGAACAGGGCCAGCGCGCCGAGATCGGCCCAGTCGACCACCCGGTCCGCCGGGTGCGGGCCGGTGAAGCGCAGGGCGGTGCGGGCCGCCGCCCAGGATTCGGCGGCCCCGGCTCCGCGCGTCTGCGGCCCGACGCCGACGCGCCAGGTGTCCGGTGTCCCGGGCGGCTCGCCGGACCCGTCGATGGCCGGGCCGACCAGCAGCGCCACGGTGTCACCCAGCCGGGCGGCGCGGACGTGGCGGTCGGCGACCCGCAGCCGGGCGGCCACGGCGGCCCCGTCGCGGCCCTCCCGGTCGTCGTCGGCGAGCACGGCGAGCACCTGGAGAGGGGCGGCGGGGGCGAAACCGAGCAGCCGCAGGGCGCGTGCCCGCTCGGCCTCGCCGGCGTCGGCCGACAGGACCAGCTCCACCAGGGCGGGGTCGGTGCCGGCCCGGGCCTGGGCGGCGGCCCGCTCCAGGGTGACCTCCGCCGCGCCCGCGAAGCGCTCCAGGACGATCTCGTCGAGGCCGTGTGCCGTCCCCTCGCGTTCCATCCACACGGCGCCGAGCTCCGAGCCGAGCCGGCGGTGGAGCACCGGGCCGGAAGGCTCCTCGCACGGCTCGGGCACCCCGCCGGGAACGACCCGCGTCCGCCTGCCGGTGACCGCGTCGACGAGCCCGACCGGGCACCGCGCCAGGCGCGCGGTGGCCTGGAGCAGCACCGGGACGCCGGCGTGGCTCCGCACCAGCACGTCGAAGTAGGCGATGACGCGGACGGCGCTCTCCGCGTCGGAGTCGAGCGTCGACAGCCGCAGCAGTAGTCCCTGCACGGCTCCACACTAGGTCGCCGCCCGCGCTCCCGGCCAGAACACCGCACATCAGACGGCTCACACCAGCCATGAGACGCCAGAAAGGGCATACCGGGCAGTGGACCGGACGGCCCGTCAGCGTAGCACCGGGTAGTTGGCGCGGATGAGGCCGTGCGGGTCGCGGGAGCGCTTGACGTCGCGCAGCCGGGCCAGCACGTCGCCGGGGAACGCGGCCGCGGCCCGCTCGCCGGGGCTCAGCGAGGTGTAGGGCTTGCGTCCGCTGGTCCGCGGGACCAGCGCGCCGGCGATCCCGTCCTGGCGGTTCCGCACGGCACCGGCGGCCTCGGGCGAGGGCGTGAGGCCGAACATGGCCAGCAGGTACGGCTCTGCCAGGTGCCCGCAGGCTCCGCCGCCCTCGGCCGGGCGGGACAGGGCGCCGCCGAGATGGCGGATCTGCACGCTCAGCAGCGGTTCGATCGGCTCGGCCAGCAGCGTCGCCGCGACCGCGTCGTCCAGGCCGGTCAGCAGTTCCCCCCGGTTCCGTCCGGCCCCGGGGGCGAGGGGCTCGGCGCAGATGGAGCCCAGCTCGGCCACCGGCAGCGGGCCCCTGCTGTCGGAGACCACCCCGTCGATCTTGTCCAGGCGGCGCAGCAGGTCCTGGGCCTCCCCCGTCTCGCCCAGGAACGTCACGTCCACGGCGACCGTGGGCGCCACTCCGGGGAAGTGCAGCAGGTCGAACCAGACGCTCAGCTCCTCGGGGGCCTCGGCGGTGATCTCCCGGAACGCCTGGAGCACGCGCGGGGCTCTATCGGCGGGCCACAGGACGCGCCCCCCGTACAGGTGCGGTGCCGGATGCAGGTCGAACTCGACGGCGGTCACCAGGGCGAAGTCACCTCCTCCGCCGCGCAGCGCCCAGAACAGCTCGGCGTCGGACGCGGCGTCGACCGTGGTCCGCGCGCCGTCGGCGTCGACCACGTCGAAGGCGCGCACGCTGTCGGCGGCGAAGCCGTGGCGGCGGCCGAACCAGCTCAGGCCCCCGCCCAGGGTGTAGCCCACCACGCTGGGCCCCGGGGAACTGCCGGCCAGCCCGGTCAGGCCGTGCGGCCCGGCGGCGGCGAGCACCTCGTTCCACCTCACCCCCGCGCCGACCCTCGCGGTGCGCCGTTCCGGCCGTACGTCCACCCCGCCCAGCCGCCCGGTACGCAGCAGGATCACCCCTTCCACGTCGCCGCTCGCGCCGTGTCCCAGGGGCTGGGCGGTCACGCTCAGCCCGGCCAGGCGGGCCCAGGTGACCAGCGCGGCCACGTCGTCGGCGTCCTCCGCCTCGACCACCGCCAGCACCGGCTGGTCGACCGCCAGGTTCCACGCCCGCCCGGCCCGCTCGAACCCCTCGTCGCCCGCCGCCAGCACCGGCCCCCTGACCGCGCGCCGCAAATCATTCCCGATCGTCATGATCTCTCCCTTTCGCCGTACCCACTCTCGGACGACCGGGCTGGGATCGAGCTGAGGTCGAGCTGGGATCCTGGCAAGGCTCCTCCGCCGCGATGTCATGTCGCGATCCCGCGCCGTGGCGGACGTGCACCTGACCTGGGACCTGCTCGCACTTGGCCATCTTTTGCCACCTTCTCCCGTGTTTCAGCGTCTATAGGGTCAAAGTGGGGGATGCGCCACGGGGACAGGCAGACGCGGAGCCCGGAAGCAGGCGAGAAGGGGACCCCTCACAGGTGCGTGCACTGGCGGGCAAGGGCAAGAAGGTCGTCTACCGGCTGTTCGAAGCCAGGAACCGAAAGCGCGCACGGACCGCGCCACCCCCGTCCACGCACCGGATCAGGATCCTGATCCTGCACGCGTACGGCATGGGCGGCACCATCAGAACGGTCTTCAACCTCGCCGGTTACCTGGCCCCGACCGGGCACGACGTGGAGATCGTCTCCATCCTCAAGGAGGCGGAGGAGCCTTTCTTCCCCGTCGATCCCAGGGTGAGGTTCCGCTTCCTCGACGACAGGCTGGTCCCGCGGACCGGCCTGCGCGGCCGGCTCTCGAGGATGCCGAGCAGGCTCATCCCGCCGCAGGAGGCCGCCTACCACCGCTTCAACGTGTGGACCGACCTGCAGCTGGCCCGATGGATCCGCTCGGTCGACACCGGCGTCGTCATCGCCACCAGGCCCGGGCTCAACCTGGCCCTGGCCCAGCTGGCCGCGCCGGGCGTCATCACCGTCGGCCAGGAACACGTGGCGCTGCGGGGACAGCCGCAGGAGGTGCAGGAGCTCATCAAGCGCCGCTACCGCAAACTCGACGCGCTCGTCACCCTCACCAGGGCCGACATGCGCGACTACCGCGCGACGCTGCGGCGCAAGCCCGGGAAGCTGGCAAGGATCCCCAACGCCGTGCCGCCCATGAACGGCGAGATCTCCAGGCTGGAGAACAAGGTCGTGGTCGCCGTCGGCCGCATGACCAGGCTCAAGGGCTTCCACCGGCTGATCACCGCGTGGGAGACCGTGGCCGCCGCCCATCCCGACTGGACCCTGCGCGTCTTCGGCGCGGGGCCGCAGGAGGACAACCTGCGCGCCCAGGTCGCCGAGGCGGGGCTGCGGGGCAGGGTCGAGCTGCCGGGCCCCACCGCCGACGTCGGCGCCGAGCTGGAGAGGGCATCGGTCTTCGTGCCCAGCTCCCGCCACGAGGGCTTCCCCATGACGATCCTGGAGGCGATGGCCAAGGGGCTGGCGATCGTCAGCTTCAACAGCCCGCACGGCCCCAAGGAGATGATCGCCGACGAGGTCGACGGGCTGCTGGTCAAGCCGCGTACCAACGCCAACCTCGCCGCCGCCCTCATCCGCGTCATCGAGGACGAGGAGCTGCGTCACCGGCTGGCCCGGGGCGCTCTGGCGACCGCCGCCACCTACGACGTGGAGTCCGTCGGCGCCAGGTGGGACGCCCTTCTGGAGGAGCTGCTGGCCCGCCGCGACGGCACCTATGTCAAGCCGGCGCCCGCCGTACCGGCCTCCGCCGAAGAGCCCGAACCCGCGGTGCCGGCCCCCGCGGGAGAGTCCGCACCCGCCGCATCGGCTCCCGCGGCAGGACCGGCATCCGGGGCACCGGCTCCCACGGGAGAGCCGAGGCCCGCGGTGCCGGACTCCGGCGGGGACGAGATCGTCTCGCGCCAGGGCGACAGATCGAGTCCCGGATACCGAAGCGCCATGGCAGCGAGCGTGTCGGGTGTCCAGAAGGCGTGACCGGGCGGCGGGAACCCGAAGAGTTCGAGCCGGCGTCGCGAGGCTCGCTCGACGAATCGGTACCAGGCGGGCTCGTGGCTGCGATCGGCCCAGGCTTGACGCTGACCCCACTCGACACCGGCCGGCCGGTAGTTCAGACGCATGCTGTAACGGGCGCCTCGCGCGGCGGTCAGCGCCGTGCCCCGGTGGAAGGTACCGAGTTGGAAGGCGACGGCGGTCCCCGCCGGCCCTGCGGCCGACACCTCCGCCCCGTAGAGCTCCGGGCTGCCGCCGGTGCGGACGAACCCGTTCTCGCTGCCGGCGGCGCCGTCACGCGGATACCAGTTGGGGCGGGCGGGCGCCCCGGTTTTCCCGGAGCAGGCGGGTGGCCGCCTCGTCCGAGCTCAACCGGACGGCGCTCAACCTGACGGCGTGACCGAGGACCACACACCGAACCACTGCTCGGCGCCGTACTCCTCGAACCGCTCCACCTCGGTGAACCCCAGCTTCGCCGCGAGGCGCATCGATCGATCGTTGGCGGTCTGGGTGCTGAGCACCACCGGCTCGCCGGGAAGCGCGCCGGTGACCCAGTCGAGTGCCGCCGCGCACGCCTCGGCGGCGTACCCGTATCCCCACGCCTCCGGCAGGAACATGTAGCCGAGTTCGGCCTCACCGCCATCCGGACGGACGTGACCCGGACGCTCGGCGTCGCGCCGGACGATCTCGACGATGCCGATCATCTCCCCGTCGAGATCGACCACGAAAAGGCCAGGGCGCCGCCTGGGCACGGCAGGCAACGCACGTTCGAGCTCATCACGCGGCCGAGGGCCACCGACGTAGGTGCCCACCTCGGGCGAGGTGAACAGCTCGATGAGCGCCGCACGGTCCCGGGCCTCGGGCTCACGGAGCACGAGCCGTTCAGTCCTTATGGGGGCAGGCGGCCAGGCGACGGGACCGAGTTCAGCCATGGCTGGCAACCTACCGCACGCCCGTGAGGGCGATCCGAAAGAGAAGGCCTGGCCGGATTGGGTGACCCGCGTCCTCAACGGAGACCAGGACATCCGACACCGAGGCGCGGGGACAGGGTACCGGCGTGTTGCCGAGCGCCTCGCCGTCTCCCCGAACTGTGCCGAGCCTCACCGGGCACGGTTTCCACCCCGGCGACGACGGACCGGACCTGCCGTTCGCGTACGTCTCCGGCCGCAGCCACTTCACGGTCTCCTACTACGGCGCCAACGTGTATCCGGAGAACATCGGTTCAGGCAACCATTCTTTCGAGATCGGTGATTGGCGCGAGGATCGCCAGGACTGCATGGCAGGAGCGAGTCTCTAGTCCCGACCTGGGGAAAAACAGATCTGCAAGCTAGAGGTCTCTGGCCGTGGGGAGATGGCCAACGGTTTCCGATCTTGAACCGCGACAACTATCTCTACAGGGTCAAGGCAGTCCGCCTACGGCGGGGACTGTAGAAAAAACGGCTCTGTCCCGTAATCGGCTCTGTCTCGTAATCGGTGGTAGTCGTGCGTCACCGGTGCCAGGCTGGAGTGTGCTGGAGATCGACGCTCTTGCGGGTGTGGTGTTTTCGGGGTTGTCTGCCCTGGTCATCGAGGGTGTGGTGGACGAGGGCGATCTGATTCGGGTGGTGGCGCGGACTCGGGACGATCCCGTGCTGTGTCCGGTGCGCGCGACGCCGACCGGCCGGGTGCATGGGTTTTGCGGCCGGATGGTCACAGACCTTCCCGTGGACGGCCGGCGGGTGGTGGTGTCGGTGCGGATGCGGCGGATGGCCTGCCCGGTGTGGAGTTGCTCGCGGCGGACGTTCCGGGAGCAGGTGCCCGGGCTGCTGGAGCGCTACCAGCGCCGGACGAACCGACTCGCCGACCAGTTGGGCGCGGTGGTCAGAGAGCTCGCGGGCAGGGCGAGTGTCGGGTTGTCCCGGGCCCTGGGCGTGCAGGTAGCGCGGTCGACCGCGTTGCGGCTGCTCAGGCGGCTGCCGCTGCCCGCGGTTGGAGTGCCGCGGGTGCTGGGCGTCGATGACTTCGCGTTGAGACGCCGCCACCGGTACGCCACGATCCTCATCGACGCCGAGACCGGGACGCGGATCGACGTGTTGCCCGGTCGCGGCGCCGAGGCGCTGGAGGTGTGGCTGCGTGCTCATCCCGGCGTGGAGATCGTCTGCCGGGACGGTTCCCTCGCCTATGGTGAGGCCGTCCGCCGGGCACTGCCCGACGCGGTGCAGGTCAGCGACAGGTGGCACCTGTGGCGCAACGTGTGCGACACGACCCTGGCCGAGGTCTGCTCCCATACCTCCTGCTGGGCGGCGGTCGACCCGCCCCGTCCCGGGGGCGTCCGCGAGCGAACCACCCGCGAGCGCCGGCATCAGGTTCACGACCTCCTCGGCAATGGGGTTGGCCTGCTGGAATGCGCCCGCCGACTCGACGTGTCCCTGAACACCGTCAAACGCTACGCCCGCAGGAGCGAGCCCGAAAGGGCCCGCCGTGCTCCGCGCTACCGACAGACCCTCGTCAACCCCTACCGCGACCACCTGCGCGCCCGCCGCGCTGAGGATCCGGCCGTCCCGGTGATGCGGCTGTTTCATGAGATCAGGGAACTCGGCTACACCGGCAACCTCAACCTCCTCTACCGCTACCTCACCCAGGGCCGAGCCGACGGCGACCGGCCCGTCATCACGGCCCGCCATCTGACCCGGCTCTTGCTCACAGACCCCAACCGGCTATGCGACAAGGACGCTGACCTGCTGCGGGATCTCACCGCCGCATGCCCCGAGCTGGCCGCACTCGCCCGCCTCGTCCACGCCTTCGCTGAACTGCTCACCCCTGCCGTCGGAAACGACACCCAGCTCACCGCGTGGATCAGCGCCGCACGCGCTGCCGACCTACCTCACCTGCACGGTTTCGCCAACGGAATGGAGCTCGACCGCGCAGCCGTCGATGCCGCTCTCACCCTGCCCCACCACAACGGCCGGACCGAGGGCGTCAACACCCGCACGAAAAGGATCATGAGACAGATGCACGGCCGCGCCGGATTCGACCTCCTTCGCCACCGCATCCTCCTCCCGTGACCATTACCCAGCGCTACCACCGATTACGGGACAGAGCCGTTTGATTGACAGACCCATGAAGGTCCTTCAGTCTGGCTGAACTCACGGCAGACGTGTCGGTAAGAATCGTGTCACCAGGCCCAAACGAGCACGTTCGCCCAGCTCAGCCGGGCTGAGTTCATAGAACAGAACGTAGATTCTTGCCGTTACCAATTGGTAGGCCGGGAGATCCAGCTCTGGGCAGACCCCGGGGCTCGTACGGAGGACGGGTCAGCTCGACGGGGTGGGGGTGCAGGTGGCGGTGGGCGGGGTGGCGGTGCCGCTCGAGGTGGCCAGGAAGCCGAACGTGGTGGACCCGCTGGGGGCCAGCGATCCGTTGTAGCTCTCGTTGGTGATCGTGTACGGCCCGGCGGTGCTGTCGGTGCGGGCGCCCCAGATCTGCGTGATCCGCTGACCGTCGGGGAAGGTGAGTGTCACCGTCCACCCGGTGGTTCCGGTGGTGCCGGTGTTGGTCACGGTCACCTTTCCCTGAGATCCGCCGGACCAGCTGCCGATCTGGTTGTACACCGCCGTGCAGGTCGGTGGGGGTTCCGGGCAGGCCGGGGCGGCGGCGGTGACCGGCGAGGTGAAGGCAGAGGTGTTCCCGGCCGCGTCACGGGCCCGGACCTGGTAGCGGAAGATCCCCACACCGGACTGCGTGAAGGACGTGGTCGTCGAGGCGCCCACGGAGACGAACGTGCCGCCGGTGGTGCCGGACGCGCGCCAGATCTCGTAGCCGGTGACGCCCACGTTGTCCGTCGACGCGGTCCAGCTCAGCGTCACCGAGCCGCAGGTGGCGCTCGCCGTCGGCGTACCCGGTGTGGTGGGCGCCTGCGTGTCCGGCGGCAGGGTCGGGCACGGCGGCGGCACGATGCTGACCGGCTCGGTGAAGGCGGAGGTGTTGCCGGCCGTGTCGCGTGCTCGCACCTTGAACTGCAACAGCCCGGTGATGGGCTGGGTGAAGGAGGTGGTCGTGGTCGTGCCGGCCGAGGTGAACGCGCCGCCGTTGGTCGCGCGGTAGACGTCGTAGCCGGCGACGCCCACGTTGTCGGTGGAGGCGGTCCAGCTCAGCGTCACCGTGTAGGGAGAGCAGCTGACCGTGGTCCTCAGCCCGGTCGGGACCGTCGGTGGGGTGGTGTCGCCGAGCGGCATGATCCTTACGGGGGCCGTCGCGGACAGCGCGGGCGTGGAGACCACGAGCCCGGCCAAGGCGGCGAGCGCCACAAGGACGGTGCGGACAAGTCGCCGTTGCATGGTGGCTCCCTGACGGCCGGGAGGTGGGGGCGGCGGCCGGTCGGCTCGTCCCACACCGATCAATGCGGTGTGCAGACGGTAGACGGCTACGCCGCGCCGTGTCGACACTGCGACCAGGCGGGCGGCGAAGTATGAGGTCGCCGCTGAAAGTTTCACCCGTCGCGGCACGCGCCCGTCCGATCACCGCGGTGGGCGCGTCAGAATCGAGTGCCGCGATCACGTCGTGCATCGTCGTTCAGGGAGGTCAGCACGTGATGGGGCGCTAGCGGGAGTACTAGGTCTAGCAGGGCCGGGTGCTAGAGACCGGCCGGGTGCTAGAGCCTGTGAAGTCTTTCGGCAACGTGCTCCAGGGCGTGGGGCGGCGGCCTGATCCGGTCGGCGGGAGCGCGCCCGGCGGCGCCGGCCGGGACCGACCCGAAGGGGCGCAGCCCGGACCGGCTGGCCGCAGGGGCCGCCGCCTCTTGACCCCTATAAAAACAATTCGGCAATTTGGGGTGCCGTTAAGAAACGCGTCACCAGCCACAAATGGCAACATCTCCGCTGGTCAAGCAAGGCGTCTTCCGTAAGGGCATCGACTCACAGAGACCGCCGTGACTCTCAGATGCAAGCCGCAGACCTGCGTCTTCTCGCCCGTTTGGGCCTGGTGACGCGTTTCTTAACGGCACGTCTGCCGTGAGTTCAGCCAGACTGAAGGACCTTCATCGAGAACACGCGTCGGTTCGGTTGATGAGGTCCGAAAACGCGGAGAGTTCGGTCAAGATCTCCGAGCATGACAGTCTAATTCGGGGGCGGCCGGAGTACGCCGGAAACACACCGCGCTCCATCCCCTTGCCGCTGCGAGATCGTCCACGTCCACGGACGATCTCGCGCGTCTGCACGGCGGCTGCGGTCGTCCGTGGACGCCTCCTATGTCTAGATCACCAGCTCGTACTCGCCGGAGAGACGGAGGGGGCACTGGCACTACCCTCCGGTCCGCTGGCAGCCTCGCCGCGCCGCCCGCCGGCGACGCGGATGAGCCCGTGCGCGACCGGGGTATTCCGCTCGCGGCTCACCGCCCGGCGGACGCCTAGGATGAAAGTTTCACGGCGTCTCGTCGCGGCGGTGCGGACGCGTCCCGGCAAGAGCCCAGGTGGTGCGCCGACGGCGCCCGGATGTCCGGGGGATCGGATCCACGCTCTTGACGCCGGGACTCTCGTTGAATTGACTCCAGCCATACTGTCAGCCGCGAACCGGCATCGGGCGAGAAGTGATGTTAGCGCTAACATCCCCTCTGGCCAGGCCTGCCGCGCCCGCGTCGTCCGATCGTGATTTCCTGACCGGAAGAAGAAGACATGATGCTTTTCGGGAGCCTGAGACGGGCGTTGGCGGCCGGTGTGAGCGTGGTGGCCGCCGCCGCCTGCCTGGTCGGCGCCGGCGGCGCCGCCCGGGCCGCCGCCACCGGCCCGTGTGACATCTACGCCGCGGGCGGCACGCCGTGCGTGGCCGCCCACAGCACCACCCGCGCCCTGTACGGCGCCTACAACGGCCCGCTGTACCAGGTGCGCCGCACCTCCGACAACACCACCCGCGACATCGGCGTGCTCAGCGCCGGCGGCGTCGTCGACGCCGCCACCCAAGACACCTTCTGCGCCAACACCAGCTGTTTGATCACCATCTTGTACGACCAGTCCGGCCGCAACAACCGCCTCACCCAGGCCCCGCCCGGTTTCTGGCCCGGCCCCGGGCCCGGCGGCTGGGACAACCTCGCCGACGCCAAGGCCGCCCCGATCACCATCGGCGGCCAGAAGGCCTACGGGGTGCGCATCGAGCCCGGCACCGGTTACCGCAACAACAACACCAACGGTGTGGCGACCGGCGACCAGCCCGAGGGCATCTACGCCGTCGTCGACGGCACGCACTACAACCAGTGGTGCTGTTTTGACTACGGCAACGCCCAGACCGACGGCCAGGCCGACGAGCGCGCCATCATGGAGACCGTCTACTTCGGCGCCAACAAGCAGTGGGGTTATGGCGCCGGGGCCGGTCCCTGGATCATGGCCGACCTGGAGTGGGGCCTGTTCTCGGGGGTGAACGCCGGCTACAACAACATCGCGCCCATCAACCACCGCTTCGTCACCGCCATCGTCAAGGGCGAGCCCAACCACTGGGCCATCCGCGGCGGCAACGCCCAGTCCGGCGGCCTGACCACCTACTACGACGGGCGGCGCCCCAACGGCTACCACCCGATGAAGAAGGAGGGCGCCATCCTGCTGGGCATCGGCGGCGACAACAGCGTCTCGGGCCGCGGCACCTTCTTCGAGGGCGTGCTGACCTCGGGGTATCCGACGGAGGCCACCGAGAACGCGGTACAGGCCAACATCGCCGCCGCCGGCTACGCCCCGTCCGGGGGGACCAACCCGCCGCAGGGCTCCCAGATCGTCGGCGCCCAGTCCAACCGCTGCCTCGACGTCACCGGAAACAGCACCGTCAACGGGGCCCAGGCGCAGCTGTGGGACTGCGGCAGCGGCACCAACCAGCGCTGGACGCAGACCTCGGGCAAGCAGCTGCAGGTGTACGGCAACAAGTGCCTGGACGCCTTCGGCCAGGGCACCGCCAACGGCACCCAGGTGATCATCTGGGACTGCAACGGCGGCACCAACCAGCAGTGGAACGTCAACGCCAACGGCACCATCACCGGCGTGCAGTCCGGCAAGTGCCTGGACGCCAACGCCGCCGGCACCGCCAACGGCACGAAGCTCATCCTCTGGTCCTGCAACGGCGGCAACAACCAGCGCTGGAGCCTGCGCAGCTGACTCCGGCCGGCCGGTTCGGCGCGTGAGGACGAACGGGGGAGGCGCCTCACCGGCGGAGGTCCGGGCACCCGGGCGGGGCCGTGGCCCCGGGGCCGGGTCTCCGCCGGTGAGGAGGTCGGCGAGGAGTCGGCGCGGCACCGGCCGGCGGCGCCGCCGGCCGGTCCACGGAAGACGCGGCACGCGCCTCGCCGCGGGGGCCCGACCTGGTGGGTGGCACCCCGGTGCGGCCCGTGCGGGCCGACGGTGTGACCCTGGACGAACGCGGATGTCCGACCGTGGGCAGATGCCGCGTGATCCGGTGAGGCGATACCGTCCCATCATGGAATGGGCCGGCTGGCGGCGCGGTGGAAGGGACGTCACCGACGCGGCGGTGGCGGTCGCCGTGGCGCTGCTCATCAGATACGCCATCGTCGATCCGCCGGGACCGTCGCTGCCGTGGTCGGCGTGGTCGGCCTGGCCGGTGGCGGCGGTCCTGAGCTTTCCGATCGCCGTCCGGCGGCGTCGGCCGTGGGCCATGCTCGCCGTCGCGTGCGCCGCGGGCGCGGGGGTGGCCGTGGCCGGCGCCGTCGCGGCGGGCGCGATCTGGCTGACCTTCGTGTCGGCCGTGCTCGTGCTGTACCTGGTGGCCACCACCATTTCGCGCGGCCGTCGACATCGCCGAGAACGCCTCCTGGAGCGACGTGGCGTGGGAGGCGATCAACCTCTACGTCGTCGCTGAACACGAGATGGGGCTGGCCTCACGCATCGTGCTCGCCCACGACCTGGCCCGGGGAAAGGTCCGCCGGGTCACCCGCTGGGAATGGCTGACCGGCATCACCGACGACGTACGCGAGCAGCTACGCCGCCAGCTCGACGACGACTTCTGACCACCAGCCGCCCGCGTTCGCCGCCGGCATCCTCACTCCGCATCAAGGCGGGCCAGCAACGCGGCGGCGGCCGCCGACCGCGCGGCCGCCTTGCTGGCCCCGCTCCCCTCACCGCGCACAGGCGTGTTCGTGGCGAGCAGGCGGGTGGCGGCGGCCGCGGTGAAGGCCGGGGCGTGCGATGGCCCGGTCGATTCCACCGTCCAGGTGACCGTCTCGATGCGGCCCTGCTGGGCCAGCTCGTTCAACACGCTCACCGGATGACGCTCTCCCGACCCCACCCCGCCCGACGACCCCGACGAGCCCGCCGTCACCGGCACGGCCAGGCTGATCTGGATGCCGGCTTCCTTCAGCCACGCCTTCAACGTGGAGGTCTCCACGTTCAAACTCTCGGCGGCCTGGCGGATCGTCAGCCCGCCCGACAGCAGCGTTTGAGCGATGTCGACGACGCGGGCACGTTCGCGGCGCCGGTCGTCTTCGGTGGGCAGGTCCATCGCGTGGGCGCGATCGGCGGGCCGGTCCTCGACGGCGCCACCCTCAGCGCGGGCCTTCCCTCGCAGGTGAACTTCTACCTGTTCGCCCTGCCCGCGCTGGTCGGCGCCACGCTCATCTGGGTCGCGCCACACCGGGCACCAGAGGTCGGAGAGACCGGGTGAGACGGCGCCCAAGGAAGCCGTCCTCGGTGCTGTCCCACAGGCCAGCCGCGGCGGGGCAGGCGCGCCTGCTCATCACTATGGACACTGGCCGGGGCATCTGACACGATCACCGTCCGGCTCTGACCCGTGGCGGGGGTGGTGGAACCCGTGCTTCGACCGGTCGCCGTCGTGACGGCGCTCGCACTCGGCTTGGTGATCGTGCTCACGTCCGCTCACAAGGCGGCTCCGGGGTGGGAGGTGTGGGCGGGCCTCGCCTTGGCGCTCAGCGCCGCCTCCGGCGCTGTGTTCGCCCATGGTGTCCAGCGTTGGAGAGAGCTGACAGCCGTTTGCTCCGTACGCGTCCGGGAGGTGGTCCGCCCGCTCGGCGCCCTGTTCCTGCTGGCCCTCCTGCTGGTCGTGCTTGCCCTGCTCCTGTCTCCGAGCACGCGCGCGGGCTGGCGGGGCTGGGGGCTCTCGGCGATCGCGTGCGTGGGCGCCCTTCCTGTCACGGCGACGATGTCGGGCATCCGCCGGTCGGCCGGGGTGCTGGATGGCGGAGCAGGCGCCCGGGTGGCTGCACTGATCGCCCTCCGGCGGCTGCTGCGGCGGCTGCTTGGCGCTGTCGGCTTGCTCGTGGCACTGGCGACGCTCGCGCTCGGCGCCTCTCCCGCCCCGTTGTCGTCGCGAGGGGTCGTCCTGATTTTCGGCGGCGCTGGATCGCTGCTGGTCGCCCTGACGTATGGTCCGGCCCGGGCCGCGCTGCGCGAGGCCGCCAGCCGTCTGTGCGACGAACTGGTGCCCCTTGGCGGCGCCGATGACGCCGCGATGGTGATCAGTCGGGCCGACGAACGCGCGAAGCTGGAGCAGGTCCTGGAGGTCGACCACAATCTCATGACCGACCTGCAAACGGGCCTGGTGATTGTCGGGCCGCTGCTGTCCAGCGCAGCCACCGCGTTCCTGCCCGGATCCGCGGGATCAGGATCATGACGGGGTGAGCCGGGCACTCGAGCGTTACCACGGCTGATGCCGCGGAGCAGCGGCCACAGTGGGCCGGCTCCGCGGCACGCACCCGCCTGAACAGCTGCTTACCGAACGGCAGCGGCCGCCTTGGTGATCACCGTGAAGACCTCGCCCGGCCGTGAGACGGCCGCGGCGTGGGAGGCGTCCAGTTCGGTCACGCGGGCCTTCATCCGCTTGGCCGCGAACCGCTGGGCTTCGGCAGGGATGGCGTTGTCCCGCTTGGCCACCACGAACCACGACGGCAGGTCGTGCCAGGCCGCCTTCGGGGGGTCTCGGTAGTGATCGCGGAAAATCCAACGGATATGAGTCTGACCTGCACGGATGGGGCTTGGCCCGCCGTCCCGTGATCGTTTTTCTCAAGGAGTCTCCGCAGATCAACAGCAACATCGTTGGATTCGCGGCCGTTACTAGGGGTGCCGGTAAGAATCGCGCCACCAGCCCCAAACGAGAACGTTCTCCCAGATCAGAAGACATGCATCTGGCGACGCATCACTCCATCGAACCGGCTGCCTTTCCCCGATAAGAGTCGTTGACCTGCAGGTTTCTGTTCGTTTGGGGCTGGTGGCGCGATCCTTACCGGCACCCCCATAAGGACGCCACTTTCAGTTGATCATGAGAGGTGCGCCATGGGCGGCGTGGTCGCAAGGAGGCGAGGGCGCGGACGCGGTCGGCGATGATGTGCCGGGTGACCTTGAAGGTGAAGGCCATGTTTTCGAATTCGTGCGGGACGTCGGGGTGGAGGTGGGATTCAACCGGGACGCCGGCCTGGCTGAGGCGCAGGGCGTGGGTGAGGTCCTCGTTGCGGAAGGTCGAGCTGGCTGACTTCGATGTAGGTGACTCCCGGCGGCCCCGGCGGGGCCAGGGATGGATAAAGGAAGTACCGGCGGTAGGCGCACACCTCGCGGTCACCGTCCTGGCTCCCGACCTTCCTGCTGATGAAAGTTACACCGAACTCCTGAGAGAGTCGTCGGCCGTCCTGGGAGCCGGGACCAGCCGAGTGGGCCCGCCTGTCGGCCGACGAGACGGCGGCACACGACCGCGGCGCCGTCTACCAGTGCGAGCTGCAGCCCGATCACCCGGGATCGCACGTGTCACTGGCGCAGTCCTTCGGTAACCGCAACGTCTGGCTGCGCTGGGCCGGCCGCGTCCGGGAGCTGGTCGAGCTGCGGCTCTGTCTGGCCGATGACGGCTCCATCGACGACCCCGAGGGGTGCCTGTTGTTCCACGGCCATCCCGGCGAGCACACCTTCGTCCCCGGGGGGTCGCCTACAGCCGCGAGGCCTCACCGCAGATGCGACGCAAGCTGGACGACCTTCTCGCCGCGGAATAGTCCCGGCCCGGCCCTTCCGCGGCCGTGGCGCTGCTCAGCGTGTGCGCCGTCCGGGTCCGGCGAGCTGGTCTCCCCTACGGTCGGCTCGGTGGCCGCCGGCGCCGGACACACCGTCATCCTGTTCCGGCGCAAGGGCAGGAAGACCGACCTCACCCCGGTCCTGTCCCAGGTCCGCGCCCTGCTGGAGCCGCTCCTGGAGGGCCGCGCCCCGGCGAGGATGAGGGGCGGCCGGAGTACGCCAGAAACACACCGCGCCATCCCATCCCCGCAGGCCATCGCCACCATGTCCGGCCGGGCCTGTCTGAGCATGTAACGGATAACGTGCCCGAGCCGCGTGGCTGCCGTCTTCACGCCGCCACTGGTCAACGGCATCATGACGTCGACGATGTACGCGATAACGATCCCTTATCCGGTACATCACCCAGCCCCGCGGTGTCCTTCTGGCGTACTCGGGGCGTGAGGAACATCGGAACCGGATCGTGCGTCTGCACGCCGCGTGACGGCCCTCCGCTCGGGTCCTTGCCATCAGCTGGCGGGGAAGTAGTGGCCGTTGTCCAGATCGGCGAGCAGGCCGGGCTGAGCGGGTTCCCAGCCGAGGGTTCGGCGGGTGACGAGGTTGGACGCCGGGTAGCTCTGCGTGACGATGTTCGCGAGGAACCCGAAGTATCCCGGCAGCACCAGTTCGTCCACGGGAACGCTCACGGCGGGCAGGCCCAGACGGCTGCCGATGGCCTCGGCGATCTCCCGGAACGGGATGCCCCCGTCGTCGACCGCGTGCCAGTATTTGCCGGCCGGGCCCTTCTCCAGCGCCAGGCGGAACAAGGAGGCGACATCGCGGATGTGCACGGCGTTCCACAGGTTCGCGCCGTCTGCGGGGTAGCCGATGAAGCCCTTCTCCTTCGCGAGCGCGATCAGCGTCGGGAGGAAGCCGGCACGATCGGTCGTGCTGTGCGCGATGTTGGCGATCCGCACGACCGAAGACCGCACGCCCTGCTCGGCGAGGCCGACTACGGCGGTTTCCACGACGTTACGAGCCCGCAGGGTGCCCTTGTGCTCATCGCCACCGGGAAGGGCCGGGTCCTCCTCGGTGGCCGTCCGGCCCAGGAATCCCTGCCCGGGCGAGCCGATGCTCCCCGCCGCGACCAGCGGCTTTCCGGTTCCCGCCAGTGCCTCGCCGTAGGCGAGCACGATCGGGAACTCGGCGGCAGCCACGGCGTGGACCCCGCCGGAGAAAAGCAGGTCTTGCCGGTGCGCGACGTGGATGACGCCGTCGGAGTCCGCAGCCGCCTCCTTGAGCCCGTCGAGATCCCCGAGGTCGCCGCGACGCACCTTCGCGCCGAGCGCGGACAGCGCCGCCGCAGCCGTGTCCGACCGGGCCAGGCCGGTGACCTCGTGCCCGGCGGCGATGAGCTCGGGGATGATGTACGAACCGGAATGGCCGGTCCCGCCAGTGACGAAAACGCGCATTCTGCCGTTCCTTATGAGTGAGGTGGCGCGAGAATTGGTGGTGCGGGTGTGCTCAGCTGAGGTTGCTGACGCCGAGGGCGAAGTCGAAGTCCCCCACGCCGTGGCGGGCCAGGTTGATCATCAGTAGGCCCGTCCCTTCCAGCGAGTGCGCCATCTCCAGGCCTCCGGCATCCAGGGGGCGCAACCCGAGGCTCTCGATGAACGCCGACACGCTTGCCTTGGCCCGCGCGTCGTCGCCGGCGAAGAGCACGTCCAATGGGCGCCCCGGGGTCAGGACGTGGCCGAAGACGGTGTTGAACGCCTTCACGACGTGCGCGCTCGCCGGGGCGGCCTTGGCGATCTCCTGCGCGGCGGAAGTGCCGTCAGGGGTGGTCAGCCCGGGCGTCGGCTTTCATGGGGTTGGTGATGTCGATGATGACCTTGCCTGCTAGCGCGTCCCCGTACTGGGCGACGACCGGCACGGCGCTGGCGTTCGGCACGGCGAGGATGACGAGGTCGCCGGCTGGGGAGGTGCCGAATGTCCCGGCCGTGGCGCCGCCGCCGAGCGCGGCGGCCAGGTCCTTGGCCTTGGCCGCGTCGCGACCGACGACCTCGACGGCGTGGCCGCCCTCGACCGCGCGGGCGCCAATGGCGCGGCCCATACCCTCCAGGCCGATGATGCTGATACTGCTCATGGGGTGCCTGCTTCCTGGAGCTGGATAGGACGACAAGCCCACCCGCCGTTGTCAACGGCTGTGTCATCGACGCACCCATTTGGTTAACGTGTGAACCAGAACGTACGCGGCACTTGGTTAACATGTCAACCAGACGGTAAAGTGACGTGCGTGACCGAGCCGCGGTGGTTGGACGAGCGAGAACAGCAGGCCTGGCGCAGCTTGATGAAGATGCATGACGGCCTGTCGGAGTTCATCGAGCGGCAGCTGCGCAACCGGTGCGGGCTGTCCGGCGCCGACTACCAGGTCCTGGCCCATCTCTCCGAAGCACCCGAAGGCCGGCTGAGGTCGTTCGAACTCGGCCAGTTGTTGCACTGGGAAAAGAGCCGCCTGTCGCAGCACCTGGGCCGGATGCAAAATCGCGGCCTGGTGTCCCGCGAGCGGTGCCTCGCCGACCAACGGGGGGCGGTAGTCGCCATCACTCCCCGGGGCAGCGACCTGATCAAGGTCGCGGCTCCGCAGCACGTGGCCGACGTCCGCGACGTGCTCATCGATCATCTCACTGCGACAGAGATGGCGATGCTCGTCACCATCGGCGACAAAGTAGCCGAACGGCTGGCGGCGCTGGAACACAAGCACTGATACCCGATCCCGGACCTCATCGCTCACGAACTGCGTGCGTGTCAGACCGCTGCCTACAGAATCCGCGGGCGCCGGCACAGCCGTTCGCGATGCACGACCCACAGCTACGACCCGCTCAACGCCTGGCTTGATCAGCGAGATGCCCCCTGGAAGGCGCGGCTCACGGGTGCGGGGCTGAGCTGGACGACGCCCACCCGCGCGGATCTCACCGACGCGACGCTGACGCACGCGAACATGAGGTTCGCACGACTGCGCTCACCGGAGGTCTGCACGCCCGCAGCGTGCAGACCACTTCGCGCATCCGTGCAGACGACTTCGGAACCGATAGGGCGAATCCCCAAAGGAGGCCTTCGGGGAGGATCGGTACGGAAATTAGCGGTAGAGCTCACTACCTGCGGTGCTTCGGAAACTAGACCCACCATCGATCGGGTTCCGCCGGGATATGACGGGCGACACGGGATGCTCTGAGCTGCTGGAAGGCCCCTCCTTGCATTCCTACCGCCAAAATCCGCACCGACCCTCCCCGAAGGCCAGTCCGCACGCAACAGGAGAGGGTGGCACCGCTTCCTCACCTTTCCCGGCCACGCCCCCTTGGCCTGTCCGGTCGGCAAGCGTCGACCACACTCCCAGGCCGGGGCGAGACGGAAGACGTCGTCAGGCCGATCGCGCCCGCGCGTAGAGTCCTGGCGAAACTGGTGAAACTCACTGACGTCGACGCGGTGTCCCGCTCCCGGGGCCTGGCCGTTGTGGTCAGCTTTTCGGTGACTTTGCGGAGGGTCGGGGCCCTGCCCGGGTGCGCGTGCAGGGTGTGCAGGGTCGTTTCAACTTTCCCGTACGCGCCATGACGGGCGGCGGCCGCGACGTACCCGGTGCGGGGTTTCGTCGCTCGCCGGCGCCCGCCGCGGTGGGCGACGAATCACACGCCCTCATCCACCTTTACGAGGTCGGGCCCTCCTCCGCTGCCTCCTTGGTTTTCAGCTCGTGAAGACGGTCTCGAACATGGAGAAGGGCAAGGCTCCCCACCACGGCCTTGAGGAGCAGCAGGGAGAGGACCAGCGCACCGCCGCCCCAGTTCTGATACATCAGGACCAGTAGGTACACCGCAATCACCGCGCACATCACCGCGAGAATCAGGCTCACTCGCGACCACAACGTGCTTCTGATCATCTTGCCCATGATTCGATCAGACCTCCTGGCCATAGTCGACGCGAGGGCCTCATCTTTACGCACCACCATGAGCCTGAGCAGAGGTTGGAACATTGATCTCACCCCGCCGCTGCCAAGTCGCACCCGACGAGGAAACCCGGGACGTGAACTTGGGATGAGGCGCGTTATCCCCGGCGTGCCAGGCGCCGCTCAGTCGGCCAGGCAGACGTACCAGGTCGACTCGCCGTAGATGGAGCGGCTCCAGGCGTCGCGGTCCCAGCCGGTCACCGCTCGCCCGGTCAGGGCGGTGACGACGGCGGCCGCCGCTTCCTGTGCCCCGGCCTGGTCGCGGGCCGCGATGCCGTCGCCGAACAGGCCGAACTCCGGGACGTGCAGGTCGCCGTCGGGCCCGTACAGGTGCCAGCGGCCGTCGACGCGCGCCAGGCACACATCGGTCTCGCTCCACTCCCGCCCGGCCGGGACGTCTTCCCACCCCCCGGGACGTCCGCGAGGACGTCCCGGGGGGTGGGAACTGAATACGTGAGAAAGGGGCCACGACGAAACCGGAACCCGCCGGCGCCGCAGCACGGGTCACCGAGGAACCGCGCCGTCGTGGTCAGTCCTTCGGTGGTTTTCCGGAGGGGCGAGGTCTTGCCCGGGGCGCCGGGTCGACGGGCGGTCACCGTGACGCGACCGGCATGGGTTTCGTCGCTCGCCGGCGCCCGCCGCGGTGGGCGACGAATCGCGGTCGCCGTCCTTGCGGCCGCACGAGATCGTCGGCGGCCGCAAGGACGGCGCGGGCCCTCAGGCATGCGCGCGTGAGTGCCTCCCGAAACCTCAAGGCCTGACCTCGCCAGACCTGGACCGGCCCGCGCTCACCCGAGCGCGGGCCGGTCCCGTTTCTCATACCTTCACGCAGGTCGCGCCGTTGAGCTTGAACTGGGCGGGCACGTCGTTGGCCGTCCCGGTCCGGGAGGCGAGGAAGCCAAACTCGGCGCTGCCGCCCTTGGCCGGCAGGGACGCGTTCCAGTTCACGTTGACGACGCTCACGTTCGCGCCGCTCTGGTTGTAGCTGCCGTTCCAGGACTGGGTGACTTTCTGGCCGTTGGCGTAGGTCCAGTCCAGGTGCCAGCCGTTGACGGCGCTCGCCCCGGTGTTGACGATCTTCACGCCGGCCTGGAAGCCGCCCTGCCACTGGTTGACGATCGTGTAGGCGACCGTGCACGAGGCACTCGGGGACGGGCTGGGGCTGGGGCTCGGGGAGGGGCTCGGGGACGGGCTCGGCGAAGGCGAGGGCGAGGGCGAGGGGGACGTCGTGGTTCCCTTGGGGACGACGATCGTGGTGATCGAGTTGGCCGGGAACGTGCCGGTGAAGCCGGACGCCGACACCGTCAGGTTCGCCCCGTGCTGGATCGTCGTCAGGTCGGCGTCACCGTAGCGGTACACCTGGGCGGTGCCGGCCCGGCCGGTCAGGGCCACATCGCTGGTCAGCTCGCCGCCGCTCTTGTTCACCACGACGAGGGTCAGCGCCTGGTCGGCGGCCCGTTCGGCTGCGTACACGGCGAGTTTGTCCTGGTCGGCGCTGGTGGCCTTGACCGACGTCTCGCCGAACGCGCCGCCGGCGCCGTCGTAGTTGCGGAACATGCGGAACGCGTAGGCGACCGGCTGCGCGGTCGTCGGCGCCGTCCACAGCGTGGCCAGGTCCAGGCCCTCACGGCCGAAGATGCCCAGCACGTCGGCCTGGGCCAGCGCGCCGTTGATGTGCCCGAAGGCGCCCCAGTTGTACTCGGTGATGGCCACCTTGGTGCCCGGGTAGTGCTGGGCGACCAGGTTCTTCATCCGGGGGATGAACTGCACCGGGGTGTTGATCCAGCTCTCGTCCACGTACGTGGGATCCCACAGCTGGCGGGTGCTGCGCAGCCGCAGCGCCTGCGTGGCGGCGTCGACGTTGTCGCCGAGGACGCCGCTCTGCTGGGGGTAGATGTGGTTGTCGAAGTAGTCCAGGATGCGGGTGCCGTGCGCGCTCTCGTAGGCCTTCATCTGATCCAGGTACCAGGCGCCCAGGTCCTGGCCGCCGTGCGCGGCCTTGTCGGGCGGGTTGGACCAGCAGCCGGTGCGCCCGCACACGTCCTGGTCCAGGCCGGAGTAGATGAGGGAGTTCAGGCCCCAGCCGACCGGGCCGAGCGTCTTGGCGCCGGGGTCGGCGGCCTTGACGGCCGCGCCGTAGGCGTAGGTGCGATCGCGGAGTTCGTCGTAGCCCAGCCCCTCCGGCCGTACGTCGCGGTGGGTGGAGAACCACAGGTCCGGCTCGTTGTCCAGGTTGTAGAACCTCACCCCGCCGCTGTTCGCGGCGCCGTAGCGGGACTTCAGGTGGGTGATCCAGTCGGTGACGTAGGCGGGGGTGATCTCGACGCTGGTGTCGTGCGGGTCGTTGCCGGTGATGTTGGTGCCGTCGGGTTTCTTGCCGTTGCCGCAGTCGGGCTGCCACGGGTCGGTCGACTGCTGCGGCCCGTACTTGGCGACGCTGAACCCGCACGCCTTGGCGCGCGCCTTGGGCGCCCAGCCGATCAGCGGCAGCGTCAGGATCGTGTCGGCGCCGGTGGCCACGTTCTGGTCGACGAACTCGTCGCTGTCGGACCCGTCGGGCAGCGTGGAGGGGTCGGTGTTGTCGTTGGGGATGTTCTCGAAGTACCAGTCGGCGGCCCGGTTGCTGGTGTCGTTGCGGAAGTCGTAGCGGGTGGTGGCGTTGCCGCCCCACCGGTGCACCGGCAGCCGCAGATCCCGCGCCAGCGCCGCGTCGGCGAAGTTCATGCCGTACACGTACGGGCTGATCGCGTGACGCGAGGCGGACGCGTCCACGCTGAGCACCGGACCGGCCGCGGCCTGGGCGGCGCCGCCACTGACCTGAACGGTGGCGGCGGCCAGCAGGCCCACGCTAATCAACAGTGCTCTGATACGCACGTCGTACCCCTTCCATCGACTGGGAGCGCTCCCACGATGGGAGGGGAACGCACACCCGTCAAGGACGGCCCGTGCGCGAGCGCCATCGTGGCCGTCCGGGCGTGAAAGTTTCGGAGCGGTACGACATGAGGGAGCGTGAGGCGGACGTCGGCGGCGATGTAACGGCGGTGCAGCGGCGGCGGCTGACCGTTCCCCTACTTGGGGTCTCGGTAGTAACGGCCGCGAATCCAACGATGTTGCTGTTGATCTGCGGAGACTCCTTGAGAAAAACGATCACGGGACGGCGGGCCAAGCCCCATCCGTGCAGGTCAGACTCATATCCGTTGGATTTTCCGCGATTACTACCGGGACCCCGAGTGTGACGGCCGACCGCGCCGACCGCGCCGAGGTCGCGGCGCGCGAGTCTTGAAAACCGTCCGCGCGGTGGTCACGGTGACCGTGGGCTGTGCCTTGGACGCCTGGTCTTGGTGGGTTACGAGATTTCCTGGGCGATTCCATCAACCGCCGACCGTTCGATGGCGGCAAGGAGCCGGTGGTGGCGCAGGGCGCTCTCGAAACTCGGGTGTGGCTGCCGGTCTTCGGCGATGGCCCGGGCGACCTCCTGGTAGAGGGCCGCGATGTTGGCCGGCGGGCCGGACCGGACGCCGGCGGGGACAGTGCGATAGGTGTCGGGCACGGTCAGGACGTCGCCTCCGATCCTGATGTCCCAGTCGCCCCAGTGGATGAACGTCCCGCGCTGGGCCGGGCTGGCGGTCAATGTTCCGTCGCTGCCGACGAGCTTGAGCAGGAACGCGTCCTGGATGGGTCCGTTGCCGCCGTGCACGGCGACGGACGCGGTGGCGCCGCTCGTCAGCAGCCCGTGTAGCAGCACGTGGCTAGGTGTGGCGTTGGGCACAGCCCGCTCCGTCCCGGCGACCAGCACGCGGTCGTGCGTGCGGGGCAGTCGTGCAGAGACCTCGCACAAGGGGCCCGCGACCCGTTCGAGCGCGGCCAGGAAGTGGCCGGCCATGATGGTCAGGATGTTGGTTCCCTCTGAGGGGTCGAGGCCGAACACCAGGTTCGGCCAGATTTGACTGCCGCCCCAGGGCGCGCCCTCCGCCACCAGCGCCACCGATTCGAGCGTGCCGATCCGGCCTTCGGCCAGCAGGTCGGCGGCGAAGCGGGCGCTCGGCGAGTGGTGCCCCTGAAGGACGACCGCGTGGACGACGCCTGCGGCGGTGGCGGCCTCGGTCAGCTCGCTCGCTTCGTCGACATCGACGCCCAGCGGCCACTCGGACACGACGTGCTTGCCGGCCTTGAGCGCGGCCCTGATCACAGCGGCATGCCCGGAGGCCTTCACCGAGACGACGACCAGGTCGACCTCGGGATGCGCCGCGAGCTCGCCTGCGTCGGCGAAGGCGTGCCGCACGCCATGGGCGGCGGCCGCCCGGTCCGCGCTGGCCTGATTGGTGGTCGCGACCGCGGTCACCTCAAACTCCTCAAGCGCGGCCAGTGCGGGGAGGTGCGAGCCGTCCGCCCAACCGCTGGCCCCGACGACTCCGACTCGGATCATGCGTCACTCCTTAGTTATGTACCTTGCGGTATAAAACTAGAGCGGTGCGGTGTTCTGGCGCAAGAGATAACGTACCGATAGGTATAAAACTCGGGGAGACAGCACGGAGGACGGCATGCCCGGCGGACGCCCACGCTCGTTCGACGCAGACACCGCGCTCGACCGCGCCCTGGAGGTGTTCTGGCGGCACGGCTACGAGGGCACCTCACTGACCGACCTGACCACCGCGATGGGCATCAACAAGCCGAGCCTCTATGCCGCCTTCGGCAACAAGGAAGAACTGTTCGCCAAGGTCCTGGCCCGCTACCTCGACGGCCCCGGGGCCTACACTGCCGACGCGCTGGACGCGCCCACCGGCCGCGAGGTCATCGAGCAGCTGATCCACGGAGCCGTGGACCTGACCGCGGGCCAGAACACGCCCCACGGCTGCCTGTGCGTCAACAGCGTGCACGCCCGCGGGCCCGACGCGCACACCGTACGCCAGGACGCCATCGCGGTGCGCAAGGCCGGTGAGGCAGCGCTGCGCAGGCGGCTGGAGCAGGCCACCGATCTGCCCTCCCACTACGAACCGGCCGCCCTGGCCGCACTCGTCCACACCATCTCCGACGGCATCGCCGTCCAGGCGGCAGCCGGCCGCAGCCACGACGAGCTGCGGCAGATCGGGGACCTGGCGCTGCGCGCCCTGCTGGACTGAAAGCCCTCAGACCACCGCCGCGCCGCATCCCAAGGCCCCGTTACCAGGCACACAGAACGATCAGCCCCCAAAGGCAGACCACCCGGCGCCCTCAGCAGGACGTCCGTTCGACTGCCACATCAGCCTCGAAACGCCGGGCCCCGGACGCATCAGAACGAGAAGTCACGCCTTGAACCGCGCCGGGATTGATGGAGGCTACTCGAACGAGCGGCCGAGCACGCGGACGCGTTCGTCGACCTGGTCGGCGCCGAGGCCGCGGTCACCGCCTGGCGCCGGCACCTGCTCGCCGCGGGCGCGTCGTCGGCGACGGTGAACCAGGCGCTGGCCGCGGTGACGCTGCTGTATGAACACGGACCCAGCTTGCGGCTGGCGGGTCAAGCGCGCTCGGGTGCCCAAGCCTGGGGCTCCGGAGGCGTTGTCGCGGGCGCAGGAGAACGCGGTGCGCCGCGCCGCCGACCGGCGAGGGCCCCGTGACGCCGCGCTCATCGCCCTGCTCCTCGGTGCCGGAGACCGCGCCGAGGAATGCCAGCGCCTGCGCGCCGGCGATGTGCCGATCACCGCGCGCAGCGGCACCGCCCGCCTGCACGGCAAGGGAGATGAGGTGCGGACCGTCCCGCTGCCGGTCCCGGCTCGCGAACGGCTGACCGCCTGGCTGCAGGTGCGCGCCGAGTTGCCGGCCGCGCGGCCTGCCATGGCGGACGTGGTCGGCGATGGGTTGTGGGCCGGCCAGCGCGGACGGCTGTCGGTCGACGGCGTCACCGACGTGGTGCGCGCGGTCGACAAGGACGCCGGCCTGCCGGGCCTGCGGCCGCACCGGCTCCGCCACACCTACGCCACCCGGCTCCGCGAAGCAGGCGCCGACCACGCACAGATCCAAGCCCTCCTCGGCCATACCTCCATCGAGACCACCGCCCGCTACTTCCGCGCCTCACCCACCGAAGTCGCCGAACTGGTCGGCCACGCTCTCGGCTACTGATTCACCGAGACGATGCGAGCCGCCGCGGTGAACCGATGATCACGCTGCCGAATCGGCACCACCCTCGGCGACCATCTGGTCTACCTCCACAGGAAGCATCCCCGCGGGCGCGGGGAGCACAAGAGCGCGCAGTTCACAGCCATGATGGGCGGGGGACCATCCCCGCGGGCGCGGGGAGCTCGACGAGTTCGTCGATATGAAGCGGGGGCGTGTCATGCCCGGTCAGCGTCACCTACGCAGGTCACAACAAGATCAACGCCGTTTGGGGCTCATGACAGCGTTCTTACCGGTACCCATGATCTGCGGGGATCGTCCCTTCGCGAGATCACGATGGGGGCGGGGTGACGGATTCTGTCGGTCCCCGGTGCCATGATCTTCCCGATCTGTCAGCCGAAGAGAATCGGAACCCCCCGTGAGCGACTACGACTGGATCGACGACGACGCGTTCTGCGTGACCTTCGTCCGCGATCTCACCCCGCGCGAGGCTCTCGGCCGTCTCGGTGTCGAGGTGCTCGACGGCGACGACGACGAGGGAGACCACGAGGAGGGTCTCGTCTCCGCCCGCCCCGCCGGGGGCGGGACGATCCTCAGCGAGTGGAACGGCTTCGCGGGGACGCTGCCGGAGGTCCTGGTCAAGCTCTCCTCGGGGACGGTGACGGCGAGCGTCTTCCGCAACGTCAACATGGTCGCGAGCTTCGTCCACTACGCCGACGGGCGGGAGGTCCTCGACTTCGACTGGCTGTTCCCCGGCGACGACGCCTCCGGCACCTACCTCGCCGAGCGGACCGAGCTCGGCCTGGTGGGCGAGGAGGCCGAGGGGGACCTGCCGGGCGCGCTGAAGCTGGCCGAGCGCATCACCGGCGTGCGGGCGGACGGTTCGAGCGAGACCGTGGCGGCCCACTGCGTGTTCGAACACCACTGATCCGGCGGGGCCTCGCGCGCCACGACACGGACCCCCGGCCCGGGAGGGTGCCGGGTGCCGGGGGCCGGGGGTCCGTGCCTTCCCGAAGGGCTCGCCGTCCTGAGCGGCTCGCGCCTTCGGGAGGGATCCGCTTCCCGGACGGGACCGGGGGCGGGGGTCAGCGAAGGGCGAAGCGCCCGCCGACGACCGGGAGGGTGACCGAGCTGGATCCCGGGTCGACCGAGACGCCGGTGCCCGGGGGCAGGCGCAGGGTGAAGTCGCGGTCGGTGGAGACGAGCACGACGCCGATCCGGTGGCCGGCCTTGACGACGTAGTCGTTCGGCTGGAGGTCGAAGCGGAAGTCGTAGAAGCGGCCCTCGCGCAGGAGCTCGGTCTTGGAGGCGGAGTCGCGGTTGCGGACGTCGAGCCAGCCCCTTGTGATGATCTTGTAGGGGGCGGTCACCGTGGCGTGCTCGGCCAGCCGGGCGCAGCCGGTGTCGCCGGGCACGCCCTGGCCGTAGCAGACCTGGTTGTCGCCGTAGACGACGTCGCCGTACGCGCGGGCGTCGGTGCCGTAGTCGACGAGCAGCGCCGTCAGGTACGGCGAGCGCCCGCCCTTGAACGCGGCGCGCACCTCGACCTCGGGGGTGCCGGACAGGCGCGCGTCGCGGGCCAGCGGAGCCGACAGGTAGGCGAGGCGGTTGGGGTCGGTGGCCTCGGCGTTCTCGGCGAGCTGCTCGGCGGTGCGGGCGCTCTGGTCGACGAAGGACTCGACGGTGTGGCGCCCGCGGGGGCGGTCGGTGCCCAGGGTGCCGTTGCGGCCGTCCTTGCCGGCGGCCAGGTGGAGCCGCGCGTCACGGGTGCCGGGCAGCGGCCACGAGGCGTGCTGGGCCCACTGTCCCGGGCCCGACTCCACGTCGGCCTGCGGCTCGTCCATGATGCCGTTGCGCAGGCCGTACAGGTGGAAGTCGAACCAGCGGTGGAGCTGGCGCAGCCATTCGGCGTTGCGCCCGGCGAAGGAGAACGGGTTGAAGTGCGCGCCCTGGTGGAGCCAGATCTTGCGGGGCACGTTCCGCTTCGCGAGGGCGTCCCACCACTGGACGGCCTGCTTGGTCTTGACGTTCCAGTCGTTGAGGCCGTGCACCAGGAAGACGGCGGCGCGGACCTTGCGCACGTCGTTGAGGTAGTTGCGCCGATCCCAGAAGTCGGAGTAGTCGCCGGTGACCCGGTCCTGGTCCTTCTCGATCCGGTCCATCAGCGCGCCGCAGGTCTGCTCGGCGTTCTCGCGGGTCAGGACGTAGCGGGCGAGCACGTCGGCGTCCTCACCCTGGTAGCCGCCGGGCGCCAGCACGCCGCCGTTGGCGCGGTAGTAGTCGTACCAGGAGGAGATGGCCGCGATCGGCACGATCGCCTTGAGTCCCTCGACCCCGGTCGCGGCGACGGCGTTGGGCAGCGTGCCGTTGTAGGAGACGCCGATCATGCCGACGTTCCCGGTGGACCAGTCGGCCCTGATCTCGTTCCCCGCCGCGTCGAATCCCCGGGCCCGGCCGTTGAGCCAGTCGATCGCGGCCTTGGGGCCCGCGGTCTCGTTGTCCAGGCCGGTCGTGGGGCAGCCGGTCGCCCGTCCCGAGCCGAGGTTCTCCACCAGCGCGATCGCGTAGCCGCGCGGCACGAAGTAGTTGTCGTAGTAGCCGCGGAAGGGCGGCGCCGCCGCGCGGTTCACGTCGGAACCGTCGACGCCGAACATCTCGTCGCGCAGGTCGTTGAACTTGTTGCGCCGGTACTCCATGCCCGCGGGGTCGGAGCCGTCGAGGTCGACGACGTGGTTGGGCACGTCGTTGCCGCCCGCGTAGTAGGGGCTGGCCTCCATGACGACCGGGACCTTCAGTCCCGACGCGGTCTCCTTGGGGCGCATGATGTCGACGGCGACCCGGTCGGGGCGGCCGTCGGCGTCGCTGTCGACCCCGGCGACCTCGACGAACACGGTCTCGGTGAGCGCGTCGGCGCGCGAGTAGACCGGCTGGGTCTCGCCGTTCTCGATCGGGGGGGCCGCGGATCGCGCGGCGGCGGCGGGCAACGCGCCGGTGGGCAGCACACCGGCGGGAAGCGCGGCGGCCGGCAGGACGCCGCTTGGCAGGGTGACCGCCAGTGCGACGATGACCGTCTTCCATCTGTTCATCGAGGAAAGCTCCCAGAGGGTCGCTGAAAAAACTGACAACTCCGGTCAATCTCCTGCGAAGCAATCTTGACCTGCAAGATCGAAGATATAACGAATAAGCGGCTATCTCGCGTTACGCGCGAGTTCCAGCGCGTATTCGGGGAACCAGTCGCCGGCGCGGGGCTCTCCCCGGTGGCATTCGCCGTCCGACTCGCCGGGCCGCTTGATCCACAGGAAGGCGTCGACCCGCTGGTGGCCGGTCTCGGTGGTCGGCTCCACGCCGAGCGCGCGGCCCTTGGGGTTGCACCAGGCGTCGTCGCCCTGCGCGTCGCGGACGGGGCCGTTGCCGTTGCGGGAGGTGTCGATGACGTAGTGGGCCCCGTCGACCCCGTCCGAGAGCCGTTCGGCGACGGCGACGCTCTCCTCGACGGTGAAGAAGTTGCTGACGTTGAAGGCGAAGCCGTCGGCCTGGGGCACCCCGGCCCTGCGCATGGGCTCGGCCCACTCTCCCGGGTCCTTGATCCAGCCGGCGTTCCCCGCGTCGACGTAGACCTTGGCGGCGGGCTGCTTCTTCAGCGTCTCCACCGCGCCGCGGAGCAGGTCGAGGCGCTCGCCGGCCTGGCCGCCCTGGGTGCAGTTGTCCAGGATGTGGGCGAGCGCGTCGGGCTCGACGACGACCAGGGCGGGCCGGTCGCCGATGCCCTCGGCGAACCGGCCGATCCAGGAGCGGTACTCCTCCGCGCCGGCGGCGCCGCCCGCGGAGAACTGCCCGCAGTCGCGGTTGGGGATGTGGTACGCCACCAGGACCGGGATCCGGCCCGCCCGCTGGGCCCTGGTGGTGATGTCGGCGACCCTGTCCCTCGGGTCCTGGTCGCCGATCCAGATCGCGTTGGGCCGGTCGGCGATCCTGCGGATCAGCCCGGCCTCCTCGGTCCTGCCCTCCCCCTCGAGCTTGCGGACCTCCTGGGCGGCGGCGCCGTCGGGGTCGACGTAGAAACCGCTCGCGTCCTTGGAGGCGGCGCTCCCCGGGGCGCTGCTCCCCGGGGCGGCGCTCCCCGGGCCGGCGGGCGGCGCGGGGTCACCGGTGCAGGCCGCCGTCGCGAGAGTGAGAGCCAGCGCGGCTGCGAGGCCGTACCTGTTCATCGAGTACCTCCGGCGTGGGGACCCCGGGCCTGGCCCTGGGGAGCGGAAATGGGAGGGCTGGGGGTGGGGGTGTAGGTGGAAGGACGGCGTACGCCGCGGGAGGCCGAGGGAGACGTGTCCGCCTCTCCCCGGACGTGGACCCAGCGGGCCGGGGACGGTGTTCCCCGCGCGGTGACCCCGAACAGCATGTACCACCCCGGGGGCACCAGGGCCGGATTGGAGGGGATCTCGGCGATGATCCCGGTCTTCACCCGGGTGAAGTCCAGCCTGATCGAGCGCTGCTCCACGTCGGTGACGTGGGTGACGGCGCTCGGGCGCATCAGCCGCACCTGGTGGATGCGTGCGGCGTCGGGGGTCTGGAACCCGGCCCTGCGGCCCAGGAACACGCTCTCGCGCCCGCCGGTGAACACCGGCGCCTTCTCGCCGTTGTGCAGGTACGTCGGCGTGTAGATCTCGATGCGCTGGTCGAAGGTGCCCGGGAGCGAGCCCGCCTTGTCGCCGAAGAGCGGGTCGGAGCCCATGCCGAGCACCCGGCCGTCGGGCAGCAGGAGACCCTCGGCGTGGTAGTTGCGGCCGACGGCGGGCGCCGCGGCCTCGTGGAAGCTGTTGCTCTCCGGGCGGTAGACCTCCGCCCGCAGGACGTCGCTGGCGCCGCGCCCCCGGTAGTCGCTGGAGCCGTTGAAGGAGAACACGGTGTCGTCGGGCAGCAGCACGGCGTTCGGGTAGCGCACCGGGTCGGACAGGTCGGGGCCCCTGACGTAGCGCGGGCTGGCCTCGGTGAGGTCGACGATGGCGGTCCTGGCGGTGGCGTTGGGCAGGCCCGGCTGGCGTTCCCCGACCGGTCCTCCGCCCATCACCATGACCCGCTGGTCCTGCGCGGGCGGCAGCAGCACGGAGGCGCCGGTCTCGTTCAGCTCCGGCTCGGGCAGCCCGGGTACGGGGGTGAACGCCTCCATCTCGTCGGGTGCCACGCCGCCGACGCCGCCCGGGGTCTTCACCGGCCGGTCGGTGTCGCGGCGGTAGTCCCAGATGCCGGGGGGACGCAGCGCGAGCTGGCCGGGGCCGTACCCGGCGCTCATGCCGGAGAAGAAGAGGGTGTCGTCCTCCAGCAGGAACAGCGCGGGGTAGGTGGGGAAGAACCGCTTGGGTCCCGGCCGCCAGGTCTTGGTCTCAGGGTTGTAGATCTCGTTGTCCCTGGTGATCTGCCCCACGACGTCGAGCCCCGAGACGGTCATCACCCTGCCGTCCGGCAGGTTCGTCATGGTCGGGTACCAGCGCCCCTCGGCCATCTCCTGGACCTTGATGTAGCGCTCGGTGACGGGATCGAACTCGTAGGCGTCCCTGATGCCCTGGAAGTCCTGCTTGTCCAGCGTCATGCTGCCGCCCATGGCGTACAGGTCGCGCTTCTCCCGGCCCCTGAGTCCCTGGATCTCGTACTTGACGGAGCCGGCCGGCGCGGTGAGCAGGCCCGCCGCGCCCTCGGTGACGGCCTCGGCGAAGACCTTGGTCTGGCTGGGCCGGATCCGCACCTTCCCCGGCACGCCGGTCTCGACCTTCCGCGCGGGCGGCACGCTGACATGGGCGAGGGTGCGGTAGACCTGCCCGCTGGGAGCGGTCAGCAGCGTGCCGGGGTGAAACTCCCTGGGCTTGGCGTCAGGATCCTCGTTCTTGATGGTGAGGGCGCCCGCGGCCCGCTTGACCTTGGCCTTCAGCACCTCGAAGCGGCCCGTCCCGCCCGCGATGAGGAGCTTGCCGTCGGGCAGCACCGAGTGCCCGGCGCAGAAGAAGTCGACGGGCGTGTCGACCATCTTGAACTCGTCCGGCCTGCCCGGCTTCGCCGGGTCCCACAGCACGGTCTTGAAGGTGCCCTTGTCGAAGTTGGCGGCGTTGTTGCCGGAACCGGCGACGATGAGCACCTTGCCGGTGTGCAGCAGCGCGGCGTGGATGGCGTTGACCTTGAACTTCTCCGGGACGTCGAGGAAGGTCCAGTGGCCGTGGGTGGCCTTGTAGTCGTCGCGGTTGATGCTGTAGTCGTGCCACTTCTCGGTGGCGAAGCCCGCGACGGCGGGCAGGTTGATCGCGAGGACGGCGGTCACCACCGCCGCCCCGACCAGGTGCTTGCGCAGGCGGCTCACGAACCGTCACCGACCGCCCGCGGGGCCGCCTTGAGCGCCCGGAGGTTCCAGGCCCAGGTGGTGAGCGGTCCCAGGCAGATGACCAGGGCGAGGATCCCCCACAGGGTCATGACCAGGTGGATGTGGCCGGTCCAGAAGATGGTCAGCAGCAGGCCGCCGCCGAAGATCGCCGCCCACCACAGGTGGATGCGGAACGTGGCGACCTGGTCGGGGCTGGCCGAGTCGCCCTTGGGGGTGACCACGAACTTGCTGGGCCTGCGCAGCGCGGCGCCGATCAGCGAGGTGACGTAGATGGGCGCCGAGAGCGCCGACATGACCATCCCGGCCACCCCCGAGGAGCCCTCCGGCTCGTGCGGGCTGACGTTGTGCCGCCGGTTCCAGGTGTAGAGCATGACCTGCAGCAGCGCCGCGTCGCCGTACAGCATGAGCCACACGTCCATCGGCACGGTCACGCCGGAGCCCCCGACGGCCATGAACAGGGTGGCGCTGAGCCCGGCCAGCAGCCAGTTGAGCGCGGACATCGGGTAGAAGGTCACCATCAGGGTGTAGTTGAAGAACCGTCCCGGCGAGAGCTTCGGCGCGGCCCTCCAGAACTGGGTGAGCAGCGTCTCGTAGGTGCCCCGGCTCCAGCGCAGCTGCTGGGTGAAGAAGTCGGTCCACGACGACGGCCCCTCCCCCACGGCCAGCACGTCGGGGGTGTAGACCGACATCCAGCGCTGCCCGGTCTCCGGGTCGCGGGAGCGGTGGAACTCGATGCCGGTGGCCATGTCCTCGGTGATCGAGTCGTACAGGCCGCCGATCTGCTTGAGCGCGCGGATGCGTACGGCGTTGTTGGTGCCGACGAACATCGGCGCGCCGTACAGGTTGCCCGCGCGCTGGATCAGCGAGTGGAACAGGAACTGCTGGCTCTCGGCGGCCTTGGTGACCCCGGCGTCGTAGTTGCCGTAGACCTGGGGGCCGACGACGAAGGCCACCCGCGGGTCGCGGAAGTAGCCGAGCATGCGCTCGCAGAACTCCGGGAGCGGCACGTGGTCGGTGTCGACCGAGACGAAGAAGTCGTAGTCGTCGCCGTGCGCGTCCAGCCAGCTGTTGTAGTTGCCGTGCTTGGTCTTGGCCCGGAAGGCGCCCTTGGGCTGGTTCCACTCGGGCACGCCCTTGCGGGTGAAGTGGTGGGCGCCCAGCCAGTCGCAGAGCTCGTGGATGTCGGGGTCGTCGCCCTCGTCCAGCAGCCAGACGTCGAGCACGCCGTCGTGGCGGATCTTCAGTGCGGCGGCCAGGGTCTCCCTGACCATCTCCAGCGGCTCCTTGCCGGGTACGCAGGTGGTGATGAAGGCCACCCGGGTGCCGGGCTCGGGCGCGACCGGGACCGGGTCCCTGGCCGCCAGCATGGCGTGCACGTTGGAGACCACGCTGACCAGCCGGAAGACCTCGATCAGGGCGATCGCGACGAGCATGATCCGGTCGGCCACCGGCAGGTACCACGGGATCGTGCCGTAGGGGTCGGGCCGGACGGTCCAGTGCTCGGGCAGCAGCAGCCAGACCATGAGGGTGAACTCCACGAGAAGCGCCGCGACCATCAGCAGCACCGCCCGCACCCGGTGTGGCTCGGTGGCCAGCAGGGAGCGGTAGCTCACGCGGTAGGGCACCCCGGGTTCCGGTTCGGTCACGGGCCCGGCGAGCCTGCTGAACCTCTCGTAGTCGTAGGGAGCGATTTTCGCGGCGTCGGCGGGGGCGCTCATCGTCGAAGCGACCTCGGAGCACGCGAAAGCAAGCCCAGCACTGTTCCCCCAGGTAGATCGCATAGGCCGCTCCTCGTCAAGGCGAGGTCAGCTCCGGCCCGCGTGGTGATAAATCGTCACACATCATATTCGGATCAGTAAGCAAGATCTCCCCAACCCGGGGATGTGCGGAACATTTCACCCGGCTCTCTAGTTTAAGTTTCAACAACCGAGACGAGAGGACCACCAGGCATGACCGTCGACATCCGAAGGGCCGCCGAACGACCCGCCACCAAGATCCAATGGCTGGACTCGAAGCACTCCTTCTCCTTCGGCCGCCACCAGGACCCGGGCAACACCCACCACGGCGTGCTGCTCGTCAACAACGACGACATCGTCAAGCCCGGCACCGGCTTCGACACCCACCCCCACCGGGACATGGAGATCGTCACCTGGGTGCTGCGCGGCTCCCTCGTCCACCAGGACTCCGAGGGCCACTCCGGGGTGATCTATCCGGGACTGGCCCAGCGGATGAGCGCGGGGACGGGCATCCTCCATTCGGAGAAGAACGACTCATGGCGCCTTCAGGGTGAGCAGCATACTGATCCGGTGCACTTCGTCCAGATGTGGGTGGTGCCCGACGAGGGCGGGCTCACCCCCGGTTACGAGCAGCTGGAGATCGACGCCGAGCTGCTCGGCGGCGCCCTGGTCCCGGTCGCCTCGGGCATGGCCAGGGACGCGGGCCGCAGCGCCATCCGCATCAACAACAGGTACGCCGCGCTGCACGTGGCCAGGCTCCAGCCGGGCCAGAGCGTGCACCTTCCCGAGGCGCCGTTCCTGCACCTGTTCGTCCCCCGCGGCACCGTCGACCTGGAGGGGGCCGGGCACCTCGCCGAGGGCGACGCCGTCCGCTTCACCGCCACCGGCGGCCAGCGCGTCACCGCGACCGACCCCGCCGAGATCCTGGTCTGGGAGATGCACGCGACCCTCGCCGCCTGACAGCGGGACGGAGCGGCCCCGGCGCGAAAACCCGTACCCGTACCGGACCCGGACCTGGCAGGCTGTGCGGATGGAGGTACGGTACGTCCCGGATCACTCGATACTGTCGGTGGTGGTCGGCTCGCGGGCATACGGGCTGGAGATCGAGGGATCCGACGTCGACCGGCGCGGGGTCTTCGTGGCGCCGACCCGGCTGTTCTGGCGGCTGGCCAAACCGCCCACCCACGTCGACGGGCCGCTGCCCGAGCAGTTCTCGTGGGAGGTCGAGCGGTTCTGCGGTCTCGCGCTGGAGGCCAACCCGACGGTCCTGGAGTGCCTGTGGTCGCCGATCGTCGAGCACGCCACCGCGGCGGGCGAGGAACTGCTCGCCCTTCGGGACGCCTTCGTGTCCGAACGCGCCAATCGGACCTTCGCCGGATACGCCGACGCCCAGTTCCGCCGCCTGGACCCCGCGCGCCCCAGATGGAAGCAGGCCATGCACATGATCCGCCTGCTGCTCAGCGGCCTGCACCTGGCCCGCCACGGCGAGCCCCTGGTCCGGATGGACGCCCACCGCGACCGGTTGCTCGCCGTACGACGGGGAGAACTCCCCTGGGACGAGGTCGACCGCTGGCGCTCGGAGCTGGCGGCGAGGTTCGGCGGTGCGAACGTACTGCCCGCCGAGCCCGATCGGCGGCGCGTGGAGGAATACCTGGCGCGCACCAGGGAGGCGGCGCTGTGACCGTCACCCTGCCCTCCTGGCTGGCCGAGATTCCCGCCGGGCAGGCGCACCCGGCCGCCTTCGCCACGGTCAGCGGGGCGCACCTGTACGGCTTCCCCTCTGCCGACTCCGACGTCGACCTGCGCGGCGCGCACCTGCTGCCGCTGGAGGAGGTCGTCGGCCTGCGGACGGGCAAGGAGACCCTCACCCGGTCCTGGGTCCGCGACGGCGTCGAGGTGGACCTGGTCACCCACGACCTGGCCAAGTTCTGCCGCCTGCTGCTGCGCCGCAACGGCTACGTGCTGGAGCAGTTGCTCTCTCCGCTGGTGGTGGCCACCTCGCCGGTCCACCAGGAGATGGTCGCCGTCGCCCCCGGCTGCGTCACCCGCCACCACGCCCACCACTACCTGGGTTTCGCCCGCGCCCAGTGGCGGCTGTTCGAACGCTCCGGCGAGCTCAAGCCCCTGCTCTACACCTTCCGCGTGCTGCTCACCGGCATCCACCTGATGCGCACCGGGGAGCTGGAGGCCGACCTCACCCGGCTCTCCGGCGGCCCGCCGTACCTCGGCGACCTGATCGCCGCCAAGCGCTCCGCCGAGCACGGCCCGCCGCCGGCGGGCGCACCGGCGCCGGAGCGTCTGGCCGGCGACGTCACCCGGCTGACCAGGAGGCTGGAGGAGGCCCAGGACTCCTCCGGGCTCCCCGGCGTCGCGCCGTCGGCGGACGCGGTGCACGACCTCGTCGTCCGGACCCGCCTGTCGACGAGGTCCGCCGGGACCTGAGATCCCGCGCCGCGGCCGTCACGCCCCCGCCGACCCCGGGCCCCGAGGTTCGTCAGGACCCGAGGCCGGGGCGTCAGAGCCTGGGGTCGGAGCCCAGGGGCGGGGAGGCGGGCACCGGCGCCGGCGCCCGCCAGGGCCGGCGGGACGTCTCGCCGCCGGGCAGCGTCTCCCACCAGCTCTCCAGCATGGGCACGTCGACGGTGTCGACGCGCTCGCCCGGGCGGGGAACGGCGATGCGGACGTCGCGGGCCTTGGCCTCGCGCCACAGCCGGTCGACCGGCTCGGCCCAGGGGTGGGTGGCGAGGGCGAAGGTCGCCCAGTGGACCGGGAGAAGCAGCCTGCCGCCCAGGTCGAGATGGGCGTTGACCGCCTCCTCGGGGTCCATGTGGATGTCGGGCCAGGCGGCGTTGTAGGCGCCGATCGGCATGAGCGTGAGGTCGAACGGGCCGTGCGCGGCGCCGATCCCCGCGTAACCGTCGAAGTATCCGGAGTCGCCCGCGTAGAAGACCTTCTTCTCTCCGGCCGCGATCACCCATGAGCCCCACAGGGTGACGTTCCGGTTGAAGGTGCGACCGGAGAAGTGACGGGCGGCGGTGGCGACGAACCGCAGGCCCGCGACGGTCGCCTCCTCGTCCCAGTCGAGCTCGACGATCCGGGAGGCGGGAACGCCCCACCGCTCCAGGTGGGCGCCGATGCCCAGCGGCACCAGGAACGGGGCGGTCTGCAGCGCGGTGAGCCCGCGGACCGTCGCGCGGTCGAGGTGGTCGTAGTGGTCGTGCGAGATCACGATCGCGTCCAGCGGCGGGAGGCCCGCCAGCGGCCCCGGCACCGGGTGCAGGCGCCTGGGGCCGACCAGCTGGGAGGGCGAGGCGCGCCTGCTCCATATCGGGTCGACGAGCACGCGGCGGCCCTCGATCTCCAGCAACGCGGTGGCGTGGCCGTACCAGATGACGCTCAGCCCCGCCGGGGACGGCCCGCCGGACGGTGAGGTCACCACGGGGATCGCGGCGGCCGGGCGGCGCTCCTCGCGGTTGCGGAACATGTTCCAGGCGATCTCCCGGGCGCTCTGCGGGGAGGGCACGAAGCCGCCGGGCGCGGAGTTGCGGAAGACGCCGTCATGGAAGCGCGGCGAGCGGCGCATCCGCTCCAGCCGCTCCCCCTTGGCCTCGCCCCCGAGTTCCGAGGGGATGTCCTTCAACGCCCACCCTGCGGCGGCCAGCGCCAGCCCGCCCGCGAGGAGACGCCCGATCGACCTGCTGCCCGCCATGCGGCTCACGCTCCTGAGAATCGCCCGTTCCTGCAGAACGATCCCGGCTCCCTTGGTGTTCCCATTACGCTCTGGGCGGGACAGGCCGCCCGGAGACGGCACGCGGGGACGCGGGGGGCAGACGCGGGGGGCACTACGGGGCGAGATGCCGCTCGACGGTGGCGACCTTGGTCTCCAGGCGCCCGCCCGCCCCCTCGCGGATGTCCGCCTTGAGGACGAGGCTGACCCGCCCGGCGCGGGCCTCGACCGCCGCGACGGCGTCCCTGACGACGGTCATGACCTCGTCCCAGGTCTCGCCCTCGATTGTGGTGAACATGGCGTCGGTCCGGTTGGGCAGGCCGGAGGCGCGGACGACGCGCACGGCCTCGGAGACGAGCTCGCCGACGTCCTCCCCCGCTCCGATCGGGGTCACGCTGAACGCCACGAGCACCGACATGTCTCACCCTTTCCCCGGCTTCCCGCACCTCTCCCCACGTACCCTAGTTTCCGGCCGGACCGGCGGGCAATCCGGCCGGGCGAGGGCCGGGTGCGCCGTACCGGACGGCCCCGGGCGGGCGAGGCGGAGGCGGGCGGACCGGAGACGGGGGACGCGGCGCCGGGCGCAACGGCGGCGGGGATCAGCGGGGACCGGGGGTGGCGGTGGCGCGGTCTCCGAGGCGGGCGGTGCCGGCGCGGGTGACCCGCATGATCACGCCGAACTTGTTCCCGTGCTCGCCGATCAGCCACCTCTGCAGCTCGGGCCAGCGCTCGCGTCCCTCGGGGTCCCAGCTGGGCACGACGCACCTGATGCAGGGTCCCGCGTGGTCGCCGGTGACGGTGAGTTCCGTCTCTCCCGCGGTGACCGTGGTGCCGGGCGTCCAGTTCTCCTCGTCGAACGCGGGCGCGTCGGTCTCGAGGTGCAGGTTGGGCCGGAACCTGAGCAGGTCCACCGGCCTGCCGAGTTCCTCGCCCAGGGCGGCCAGGGACGCCTCGAAGGTGACCAGCACGGTCGGGCCCCGGTCCTGCTGCCCGTCGGCGGCGCGCAGGCTCAGCGGCGTGCCCAGCGACTCCGCCAGCGCGTCCGCCAGACCGGGGGCGTCCCAGTCCCACGTGGCGCCGTCCGGTCCGGTCAGTGTCGGCGCCGGCGCGTCACCGTTCCGCGGGGAGCCGCTTGCGGAGGAGCCGCTCCCGGGAGAACCGTAGGCGGCGCGCCAGTGCAGCATCTCCGCCCGCCGCCGCACGGTCAGCGCCCTGCCCGCGTGGTTCTCCCGCTCGTCGACGAGCGCGTAGGCCCGGTCGCCGGCCAGTCCCCGATCGTCGAAGCGCGCCTGCCGGAGCTCCTCGCCCCGCAGCGACTTCACCGGCCACCGAAGAATCCGATGAACAGTACCGAAATATGACGTCATACTATAAAAGTAGCGATCATGGAGTAATGAAGGTACAAATGCCGCACACTGTCACGGAGGCCGAGGCCATCCAGGACGAGCTCAGAGCACTGCTCGACCTGACCGGCCCCGGACCGCGCCACCCCTCCAGGATCGCCGGAGTGGACGTCGCCTACGACAGGGACCGGCTGGCCGCGGCGGTGACCGTCCTGGACGGGACGACGCTGGAGATCGTCGAAGAGGTCGCCGTGGCCGGGAGGGTGACCTTCGACTACGTCCCAGGACTGCTCGCCTTCCGCGAGGTCCCCGCGCTGCTGGACGCCCTCGATCGCCTGTCCGCGCCCCCCGACCTGGTCGTCTGCGACGGATACGGCCTGGCGCACCCGCGCCGCTTCGGCCTGGCCTGCCACCTCGGCGTGCTCACCGGACTGCCCACGATCGGGGTCGGCAAGACCGCCTTCGTCGGCACCTACCCCGAGCCCGCGCCCGAGCGGGGCGCGTGGACCGCCCTGACGCTGGACGGCGACGTCGTCGGCCGCGTGCTGCGCACCAGGGACGGGGTCAAGCCCGTCTTCGTCTCCACCGGGCACCGCGTCGACCTCGACACCGCCTGCGACAACGTGCTGAACCTGACGCCCCGCTACCGCCTTCCCGAGACCACCCGCACCGCCGACCGCCTCTCGCGACGGTTCCTGACCGAGAACTGTCGTACGGACCTGGTTGGATCCGCTCAGCACGACAAGATGGGATAAAAGTGGGCGAAGACGAGTGGGCCGAGGACGTCGACGCGTGGCGCGACACCAACCTGGCGCAGATCCGCCAACGGCTGGCGAACGGGTTCGACCCCGGCCGGCGGCTGCCGTGGCTGCGCACGACCCCTCTGCACCAGGCCGCCCAGGAGGGCGCCACGCAGGTGATCGAGCTGCTGCTCGCCTCGGGCGCGGAGGTCGATCCCGTCGACACCGACGGCGCCACCCCGCTGTGGGAGGCCGTTCGCCACGGCTGGGACGACGCCGTACGGATCCTGCTCGCCGCGGGCGCCGACCCCTGGCGGCCGTGCATCGCGGGCCGCTCCCCCGGCGCCCAGGCCCTCTTCACCGAGATGGCCGGCCTGTTCGCCCACCTGCCGGGGGCTCCCAGCGTGAGCCCCCGGTTCCGCGAGCTCCAGGACACCGTCGACGCGATGATGTTCTCGTACGAGGACTACAGCGAGGAGCTGTGCGTGGCCTTCGTCGGCGAGGTGGCCGAGGACGAGGTCATCCGCCGCCTGGGCGCCGCGCCGGAGGCGTGCCCGCCGATGGAGACCGGTGAGCTGTGGGGTGCCGAGCAGTCCTCCCCGGTGGAGGTGCTGCGCGTGGCCAGCCCGCCGGGGGGCGGGGTGGTGCTCTTCCAGTCCGGCGGCATCCTGCCGGTGCGCGACGGGGTCGGCAGGGCGGTCACCTCGGGCGGCGGGGTGCTGGCCGGGGCGTTCCCGTCCACCAGCCCGTCGGTCGACATCTGGCGGGACGGGATTCCCGCGGGGCGGCCCTCGGTCCACGAGCAGCTCTCCGACGACAGCATGGTCGAGCTGTGGATGTGCCGCTTCGGCGACTGCGGCGCCCACCCCTCCACCGCGACCGAACGCACCCTGGGCCTGATGACGCTGCTGACCTCCACCTACATCACCGAGGAGTGGCTGTGGAGCGCTCCGATGAGGCTGGTCCCGGTCATGCTGCGGTGACGAGCCGGCAGGAGTCCGGAATGGGTAGAGTCGCACGACGATGAGAAAGCACACGATCACCGCGCTGTGGGAAGAGATACCGGACGACGCCGACGACCTCGCCGTGGTGCGCGGCGGCTTCCGGGTCTATCTGTGCACGTGCGGCAGGCGGCCGGCCGACCGGGCGGCGGCGGAGTCGCACGCGTCGGAGACCGACCAGTGCACCACCTGCCTGGGCGCCACCGTCGAGGACATCGTGCCGGGCTTCTCCCAGCCGTGCACCGCCTGCGCCGGAACCGGCCGGCGCAAGGCTCAGCTGAGCTGGCAACTCGCCCACCTCGAGGCCGAGTCCGTGATCACCGTTGAGATCGTCCGCGGGCTGATCGCCGGTCTCACCGGGCCGTTCCGGCTCTCCGAGGTGGCCGACCTGGTCCGCGAGACCCTCCACCTGCCGGTGGGCCGCCTGCCGGTCGGCCCGCGTGTCCGCGACGTCCTGCGCGGCCTGGAGGCACAGGGCGAGCTCGTGCTGATCTCCGCCCCCGACGAGCTGCTCCGCGGCACCTCGGTCATGCTCTACCGCGACCCCTACTGGGAACACGCCACCGGCTGAGCGTCCACCTGGCGGGTCCCTCCGTCGTCTTGGCACGCTTGCCGGAGAGGCTCGTCTCGGCGCCTGCCGGAGAGGCCGCGGCCTGACCGGCGCCGGTTCAGGAGAAGATGCCGAGGATCACCAGCAGGGCGTGCTCCGCTCCGCTGCCGAAGCAGGCGGCGAGCGCGTAACCGATGGCGGCCTCCTCCGGGCTCGGCGAGGCGACCCACTCGGCCCTGACCTCGCCGTCGGCGAGCGTGGTGAACTCCCCGAGACCGTGCTCACCGCGGAAGAAGCCACTGGACACCTCGGAGGTGGGAACCAGGGTGTAGGTGATTCCCTCGTGTTCCACCTCGGCCCGGTAGGAGTGGCGCGTGACGCGGCCCGGCGCGGGACGCAGCGCGACCTCGGTGCCGTCGACGGTCATGGTCAGGTGTTCGGGGCCCCGGGTGCCGATGGGAATGTGCCGCCGCGCGACGACGTCGGCCGATCGGCGCACGACGACCGTGGGAATCGCATCGCCCTCGACGCGCACGATGCCGGCGTCTCGATCCAGCGTGAGCGTCAGCTCTCCCACGACCGCGTCGGTGACGTGTGTTTCCATGCCCGCAAGTATGCAAGCCTTCCAGGTGCCTTTTCCATCGGAAGGACCGCTCGGGGAAACCCGCGCCGGGCTCGCCCCCGCCCGGGATTCCGTACGGGAAGGTTCTGCCCGGCCGGACACCTGCGTGGAACCGCCCACGATCCGGGAGGGCGCCCGGAACCTGTTCCCGCCCCCGCGGGAAACACGACCCGAGCGGTCGCCGGCCTCAGGAAGCTCAGGCAGCTCAGACAGTTCAGGCAGCGCAGCCCGCGTACTCGTCGAGGCGCCGGAACATGGCGGCCAGCATCAGCGGGAACATCGCCACGTGGGCGATCGTCATGAGCGCCCCGCCGTCGATGAGGCCCAGCCAGAGCAGCGGGAAGAGCGGCACGACGGGGACGAACATGGCGGCGCACATCTCCAGGGTGGGAGCCCAGCCGTGGCCCCGGTAGCGCATCCAGACGGCCATGCCGACGGACATGTCGAACGCCATCAGCAGGTAGGCGAGCTCGGGCTGCCGGTCGTGGGAGAAGCCGAGCCCGGCGGCGGACCAGAGCATGCCGAGGACGAACATCCCGGCGAACATCGCGATGACCATCTCGGCATAGTGCCAGGCGAAGCGGCCCCACCGGCGGCGGGCGGGCGGTGCTGTCTGTGTCATGGTCCGACTGTGTCGCCGTACCGGTCACGCTCCAAGGAACGCGGTCGCACATGTCCGGAAACCTGGGACTCCTGTCCTTTCTGGCATAGGGTCGCCTCGTGATCGAACGCCGCGTCGCCGTCATCGGGTACGACGCGGCGGAGCTGCTCGACATCGCCTGCGTGACCACGACCCTGGAGAACGCGAACCTGCAGGGTGCCGCTCCCGCCTACCGCGTGCGCCTGGCCACCCCCGGGGGAAATCCCGTCGTCTGCGGCACCGGCCTGACGCTCCAGGCCCAGGAGGCGCTCGAACGGGTCATCGGGCCGCTCGACACGCTCGTCGTGTCGGGAGGCATCGGGCACGAGGCGGCGGCCGGCGACCGGTCGATCCTCGGTCACGTCCGCCGCCTGGCGCGCGAGAGCCGCCGCGTCGCGTCGGTGTGCACGGGTGCCGCCGTGCTGGCCGCCGCGGGCCTGCTCGACGGGCGGCGTGCCACCACCCACTGGCGGTCGGCGAAGGTCCTCGCCGACCGCCACCCGGAGGTCTCCGTCGATCCCGCTCCGATCTTCGTGCGTGACGGGAACACCTACACGGCGGCCGGGGTCACCAGCGCCCTGGACCTCACCCTCGCCCTCGTCGAGGAGGATCACGGCGCCGAGCTGGCGCGACGAGTGGCGCGCGCCCTGGTGACCTACCTTCAGCGCCCCGGCAACCAGGCGCAGATGAGCATGTTCACCGCCTCGCCCTCACCCGAGAACGGCCTGGTCAGAAAGGTCGTCGAGTACGTCACCGGGCACCTGGACGCCGACCTGACCACGGGCACGCTGGCGCGCGGCGCGGGCGTGAGCGAGCGGCATCTGACCCGGCTGTTCCTGGAACACCTCGGGCAGGCACCGGGACGGTTCGTGCGGCAGGCCCGCACCGAGGCCGCCGCGCACCTCCTGACCTCGACCTCCCTGCCGATGACCGGCGTGGCGCTCCGCTGCGGGTTCGGGACGGCCGAGGCCCTGCGCCAGGCGTTCGTCGGCCGCTACGGGGTCGCGCCCTCGCGATACCGGTCCACGGCGACGTCCGCCACACGGTCCTGACGCGTTCCCGACGCGGGCCGCGGTTCCTCGGGTCGCGGTTCCTCGGGCCGCGACGGAGTGCGACGCTCCCGCGCAGGCCGGCGCGCCGCCCAAGGGCCTGCGCCGGCCCATATCACGGCGTTATGGAATTTTGCGAGGTACTCAACCGCCTCTCCCGGTGCCAACTTTATGGAGCCCGGACTCTTAGGGCTCCTTGCATCCCTCCTACCCCCCAAGGGACACCGAGAGGAGTCACCCCGCGTGAATCCGAAGGTCAAGCTTGGCGCCGTGGCCGTACTGGCCGTCGCCGCCATGACCACCCCCACGGCGGTGAACGCCGCCACCCCGGCGGACAGCGCCGCAGCCCGTACCACGTCCGCCGAGCCGCCGGTGTTCGCGCCGCCGGACGCGGAGGCTCGCAGCCGCGCGGTCACCACCGCCAACGCGACCCTCGCCGCCAGGTCGGAGGCCGTCCTCAAGGGACAGAACGAGAGGTTCACCCTGGCCGGGAACATCGCCGGCGCCCACGGCCTGCAGTACCTGACCTACACGCGCACCTACCGCGGGCTGCCGGTCCACGGCGGTGACGTGATCGTCTCCACCGACCGGGCCGGAGAGCTCGTCGGTTCCGTGAGCTCGGGCCAGCAGGCCAGGATCACGATCGACGTCACGAGCAAGGTGGACGCCGAGGCCGCGGCCGCCACCGCCCGCGCGCAGCTGCCCGTCGTGGAGAGCGTGGCCGCGCCCAGGCTGGTGGTGCACGCGACCACCGAGACGCCCAGGCTGGCCTGGGAGGTGGTCGTCAACGGCGCCACCGCCGAGGCCCCCAGCGTCCTGCACGTCTTCGTGGACGCCCTGGACGGATCGATCGTCGAATCCTACGACGACGTGCGCGCCGGGACCGGCAACGGTTACTACAACGGCAATCCGGTGACCATCCAGACCTCGGGCTCGGGCAGCTCGTACTCGATGACCGACACCACCCGCCCCGGCCTGCGCTGCGGCGGGCAGAACGGCGCCGCCTACACCGGGAGCGACGACTCCTGGGGCAACGGCTCGGGCACCAGCCTGGAGACCGCCTGCGTCGACGCGTTGTACGCGGCGCAGAAGGAATGGGACATGCTCCGCAACTGGCTGGGCCGCAACGGGTTCAACGGCTCCGGCGGCGCCTACCCCGCCCGGGTCGGCCTGAGCGCCGTCAACGCCTACTGGAACGGCAGCTACACCAGCTTCGGGCGCAACAGCGCGAACACCAGGCAGGCCACCCCGATGGACGTGGTGGGCCACGAGTACGGTCACGCCATCTTCCAGACCTCCGGCAGCGGCGGCGGGGGCAGCGGCAACGAGTCCGGCGGCCTGAACGAGTCGACCGGTGACATCTTCGGCGCGCTGACCGAGCACTACGCCAACCAGCCCGCCACCCTCGACCCGCCGGACTACCTGGTGGGCGAGGAGGTCAACCTGACCGGCGCGGGCGAGATCCGCAACATGTACAACCCCTCGGCCAAGGGTCACCCGAACTGCTACAGCTCCTCCATCCCCTCCACCCCGGTGCACGCGGCGGCCGGGCCGCAGAACCACTGGTTCTACCTGCTCTCCGAGGGCACCAACCCGGTGGGCAAGCCGTCCAGCTCCGTCTGCTCGGGCCCGACGAGCCTGGCGGGCATCGGCATCCAGAAGGCCGGCCGCATCTACATGGCCGGCCTGAACACCAAGACCACCCCGTGGACGCACGCGAAGGCGCGGAGGGCCACCGTGGCCGCCGCCAAGTCGCTCTTCCCGAGCGGCTGCGTCGAGGTCAACGCGGTCAAGGCCGCCTGGAGCGCGGTGAACGTCCCGGCCACCAGCGGCGAGGTGTCGTGCCCGTGACACCGGGCGATCCGGGCGCCCTCCCGCGCCGACGGTGACCCCGCCGTCCGGGGGATTCACTGGCCGGGGGATTCACCGGCCGGAGAGTTCACCGGTCGATGTAAGGCCATGCCCGGACGGACCGGTGCGGCGGGCGGCGATGGGGCCTCCCGCCGCACTTCTCACGTGAAGTGATTCGGAAGTCGGAAAGGGTACGTATGCGCTGCTGAAACGTGGAGAGGTCGACCGGAGACGGGGAACGGGGCGGTCATGACGATCCTCAGCCGATCACGGGCCGGGGCACCGCTCCCCCACGCGGCCGGATGAGCACCGGGCCGGGCGGGGTGACGTCCACCCAGGATCAGGAGGGGGTGGATCCGCGCCGCTGGAAGGCGCTGAGCGTCTGCCTCGTCGCCGGTTTCATGACCCTGCTGGACGTCAGCATCGTCAACGTCGCGCTGCCCGCCATCCGCGCCGGGCTGGACGCCCCGCAGAGCGCCCTGCAGTGGGTGGTGTCGGGGTACGCGCTCACCTTCGGGCTGGTGCTGGTCCCCGCCGGGCGGTTCGGCGACATGTACGGCCGGCGCAACGCGTTCGTCTTCGGCGTCGTGCTGTTCACCCTCGCCAGCGCGGCGGCCGGGGTCGCCGGGGACCCGGTCCTGCTGGTCGTCGCGAGACTCGTGCAGGGACTGGCGGGCGGAGTGATCAATCCGCAGGTCAGCGGGCTGATCCAGCAGCTCTTCCGGGGGGCGGAGCGCGGCAGGGCGTTCGGGATGCTGGGCACCGTGATCGGCATCTCGACCGCGATCGGCCCGCTGCTCGGCGGGTTGCTCATCAACCTCGGCGGCGGCACCGACGGGTGGCGCCTCGTCTTCTACGTCAACGTGCCGATCGGCGTCCTGGCCGTGGTCCTGGCGTACCGCTACATCCGGCCCGCCGCGAAGGAGTCGCGGCCGCGGGAGTCCATGGACCCGGTGGGCGTGCTGCTGCTCGCCGCCGGCGTCGTGCTGGTGCTCCTGCCGCTCGTCGAGGGGCACGAGTGGGAGGCCTCGGCGAGGTGGCCGTCCCTGCTCGGCGGGCTCGTCGTGCTCGTCGTCTTCGCGGCCTGGGAGCGCCGGTACGGGCGGCGCCACCAGCCGGTGGTCGACCTGTCCCTGTTCCGCAGGCGCTCGTACGCGCTCGGCGCCCTGGTCGGGGCGCTCTACTTCGCGGGCTTCACCGCGATCTTCTTCGTCCTCACCCTGTACCTGCAGAACGGCCTGGGCTACTCGCCCCTGGAGGCGGGGCTGGCGACCACGCCGTTCGCGGCGGGTTCGGCCGTGACGTCCCTGTTCGGCGGCCGGATCGTCACCCGGCTGGGCCGCCCCCTGGTGGTGGCCGGGCTGGTGCTGGTCGCGGTCTCCCTCGCCGTCACGGCGCTCGCCGTGCGGCTGGTCCCCGGCGCGCACGTGGCCTGGGCCGTCGCGGTGCCGCTGCTCCTCGCCGGCCTGGGCAGCGGCCTGGTGATCTCCCCGAACCAGACGCTGACCCTGTCCGAGGTGCCGGTCGCCGGGGCGGGCTCCGCGGGGGGCGTGCTCCAGACGGGACAGCGCATCGGCACCGCCGTGGGCATCGCGGCGATCGGCTCGGTGTTCTTCGCCGAGGTCGCCTCCTCGCACGGCGACTACGCGACGGCGTTCCGGCACTCGCTGCTGGTCACCATCGCCTTCGTGCTGGTCGCGCTGGTCGTGGCCGTCGTCGACGTGGTCGCCTCCCGCCGGGCGGCGCGGTCCTGAGGGGCTGCCCGGCCCTCCTGCCCCACCCGGCGGATCACCCGCCCGCTCCTGAATCCGGGAAGCCGTGGCGCCCGAGCCCGCCGGCCGCGACGGGTCGTACTGGGGGCGGTCAGCATCGCGATCACGGTCAGCGGGACCTACGTCCTGCTGGTGCTCAACGCCTTCCTCGACACCCAGTCGCTCACCGGCGGATACGGCGACGCTCAGGTGGAGGTGCTGCGCCAGGTGCTCCTCGCCTGGACGGTCACGCTGCTCTCCCTGGCGGCGGTCAACGCCATCGTCATCACCTGGGCGACGGTGCTCGACAACCGGCACTCGTCGGCGCTGGCGCGCGCCCTCGGCGCGACCCCTCGCGAAGTGAGTGCGGCACTGGCGGCCGCACAGACGCTGCCCGCGTTCGCCGGCGCCGTCCTGGGCGTCTTCCCGGGAGGCCTCGCACTGTTCGCCACGATAAACGCGATCACCGGCGGCGACGGCCACAGGGCCGCGCTTCCCTCGCCCTGGCAGCTTCTCGCCCTGGTACCGGCGACCGTGCTCGTGGTGGCGGCCCTCACCGCTGTGCCCGCCCGCCTCGGCGGCCGCCGTCCCGTGACCGAGAATCTCCAGGGCGCTGACCGGGACCCTCCAAGACGTCAGGGCGGCCGGCGGCCGCCCTGACTACGAGGCCCTGGACCGTCGTGGTCCCGCGGCCGCGCGAAGCGACCGCCTCCGCCGGGGCCGCACGGCCCGGAGCCCGGGGCCGTCGCCGGCCTCCCGCGGCTCCCCGAAGGTGTGACGCCCTGACCCGGGTCACCCGGGTCACCCGGTGTCAGGCGGGCGCGTACGTGAGGCAGTCGATGTCGTTCTGCGCGTAGCCGACGACGATGCCGGAGGCCTGGCACTCGTACTGGACGTTGTGCTGGCACTTGGACATCTTGCAGGCGCCGACGTGACCGGTGGCGGACGGGTCACCGCCCTTCGTGTCGACCTTGAAGAAGGTCTCGCACTCCGCGTGACTGCTGTTGCCGACCGTGATGGCCAGGGCGTGGCAGGTGTGCGCCGTGTTGTAGGCGCACGCCTCGACCTGGCACTCGTTGACCGCGGGCATTTGCATGGCTGAACTCTCCTAGGGCTCGGGCCGGTCCCGGGCTCTGCGAGCCTCGCCGGGGCCTGTCGCCCATTGGTTTGCCGGTCTCGCCCGGTGGCGACGCCGGCGTGTCCCGGTTGGCGTCCGGGACGTCGGCCCGCCTCGCGCCGCGCCCTGTCACGGCCGCCGATGGTCGCGGCCGGACGTGACGCGGCCCGTGCCCGCGTACGGGCGCCGGGACTACCCCGTCTCCTACCGCGCGCCGGTCGCCCTCACGCTCATACGGGTCCCAAGGCTTCTCCAAGAGAACCGGGGCGTTCGTCCCGCGGCGACGGGTTTCAAGGACGGAGGGTCCGGCGGTCAGCGGCCGAGCAGGTGGGCGTAGCCGGGCTCCAGGCCCGCCCGCGCGGCGATGCCCGCCGTACGGGCCGCGAAGTCCTCCTCGTCGGCCACCGTCGCGTTGCCCTCCAGGGTGACGCCCTCCGGCGGGTCGTCCCAGCCCACCGGGTCGGCGTCCCAGAGGTTGCCGCGGAGGACGACGTTCTCCAGGGGCGGCCAGACCCGCAGGACGGCGGTGTTGTCGGCGCGCTGTACGGCGTTGCCCTCGACGGTGACCCAGGCGGCGCCGTAGTCGGTGTAGAGCCCGAAGTTGTACGGCGTGAGCGTGTCGCGCACGACGTTGCCGAGGATCGTCGCGCCGTTGTCGTGGGAGTCGCCCTGCGGGCCCGACAGGTAGATGCCGCCGCCGTCGGCGAGGACCTTGAGGGTGTTGAAGGTGAGGTTGCGCAGGACCCGGGTGCCCTTGCCGGGGCCCAGCACGATGCCGCAGTGCGGGACGTCGTTCACCTGGTTGTGCGCGACCGTGGAGCCCTCGCTCGCGGTCACCGCGATGCCGGGCGAGCCGGAGTACTCCAGGCCGATGTCGTGGATCCAGTTGTTCTCGACCGTGACGCCACGGCTCTCGCCGATCGAGATCCCGCCGCCGCAGACGTCCTCGAACACGTTGCCCCGCACCAGGACCTCGGCGCTGCCGCCGGAGAACCGCAGTGCCGTTGCGCCCAGCCGGGTGAAGCGGCAGCCTTCGATCGCGACCCGCTCGGTGCCCTCGAACACGACGTTCGCGGGGATCGTCAGCGACTCCCCGGGCACCGTCACCCACGCCCCCTCGGCGAACGACACCTTCTCGATGGGGCCGCCGTCGTAGTAACCGGTGCCGTGGTAGTGCAGGAAGCCCTCGGGACGGCTCGGCCGCGTCCAGGTGGCGTCGGCGAAGGTGATGCCCAGGAAGGCGACGTCGCGGGCGCCGGTGACCGTGACCAGTTCCTCCAGCACGGGCGCGACGACCTCCGTCCGCCCGGGGTCCTCGCCGGGGCGCGGCAGGTAGCGCAGGACGTGACGGCCGGGGCGGGACCTGTCGAGGACGAAGGTGCCCGGCTCGGTCAGGAAGCCCGCGCCGTTCTCCACCCGGGTCGGCAGACCGGGACCGTAGGACTCGCCGCCGCCCTCCCAGGGCACCACCGAGTTGTAGAGCTCGATCGCCCAGCCGAAGGCGGGCTGGGCCATGGTGATGGTGGTCGAGTGCCCGTCACCCTCGACGGCGGCGACGCCGAGGCGGGCCTCCGTCCACGGGTAGACGCCGCGCAGGACGAACTCGACGTCACCGGGGTTGCCCCAGCTCTGCGGGGCGGTGCTGTCCGTGACGTAACCCGTGCCGGTTCTGGTGGCGTTCCCGGGAACGGCGTCGATCGAGGCCCGCTCGGCCCTGCGGCCGTCGACGTGGAGCTGGCGGGTGTCGAGGTCGCCGACCTCGGCCAGCCAGACGCCGTCCCGCTCCCGCCAGCCGGTGATCCTCCGGCCGCCGCTGACGACGGCCTCGCCCACGGCCCGGTAGGTCACGCCGGAGTCGGCCTCGGTGAGCCGGAGGGTTTCGGCGAGCCGGTGGGTGCCCGCCAGCAGGTTGACCACGCCGCCCGCCCCGCGGGCCAGGTCACGGGCGTGGGCGAGGGTGGCGAAGGGGCGTTCGCGGGTGCCGGGCCAGGCGTCGTCACCGGAGGGGGACACGTAGAGCTCGCTCAAGAGCACTCCCAGTTTATGATGTAAACAATGATATACAACATAAACAGATATCGAGGCCAAGCGTCAAGCCGAAGGAGGACGGGTGGCCGACGGGGAGGATCCGGACCGGACGGTCGAGCTGCTGTGGCGGGAGCCGCGGGACGCCGCGCCGAGACAGGGGCTGAGCGTCGACGCGATCGTGCGCGCCGCCATCGAGATCGCCGACGCCGACGGGATCGAGGGGCTGTCCATGCGCCGGGTCGGCGAACGGCTCGGCTTCACCAGCATGTCGCTGTACCGGCACGTACCGGGCAAGGCGCAGCTCGTCGACCTGATGTGCGACGCCGTGACGGGCGACGTCACGGCGGACACCGCCGCAGGTACCGCGGCAGGCACCGGGGCGGACGACGCGGTGACGGACGCGGCGGACGACGCCGCGAGGGGCGGGGCGGGCGGCGGCGTGGCGGCGGGCACGCCGCACGGGTGGCGCGAGGCGCTCGAGGGGTGGGCGCGTCGCGGCTGGGCCCTGTGCCGCCGCCACCCCTGGCTGGCCGGGGTGCGCGGCACCCGGTACGTCCCGGGCCCGAACTCCGTCGCCCACTTCGAGTACGCGCTCAGCACCGTGGCGGGGACCGGCCTGAAACCCTCCGAGATGGTCGCCGTGGTGGGCCTCGTCGGCCGGTTCGTGGACAGCGAGGCGGCCAGGGTCGCGGAGATCGCCAAGGTCGAGCGGCACACCGGGGTCTCCGAGGAGGAGTGGTGGGGCGCCAGGGACTCCCTGTACGAGAAGCTCCACCTCTACCCCACGCTGACCCACGTCTGGGAGGCGGGCGGCTACGACGAGCCGGAGGACTCCTTCGAGTTCGGCCTGCGGCGCGTACTGGACGGCATCGAGGCACTGGTCCGCGAGCGTGACATAAAGCGTGACGAAAATGCCTCATGTGTGATGTGCGGAACGAGCATGGAACGGGCGGAGGCGGGCCGCCCCCGCGCCTACTGCTCGCGGGCCTGCCGGCAACGCGCCTACCGCAGGCGCCATCGGCCCTCACCGTGACCGGGTGCCTCGGACCGGACGTCCTTCCCCCGGACGTGCCCCCAGCCCCGAGGTGAGCCGATCTGCGCAGGTCACCGCCCTCCAGGAAAACAGGTCACCGGCCTCCAGGAAAACCGGCCTCCGGCGGTCCCTGCGCGGTGCACGATCGGCACATGGCCGGCGCGGTCTACGCCCTGGAGTCCTCGCCTTCGGGGACGGCGTTCCAGAGCCGGGCGAGGAACAGGGTGAGCGTGCCCGCGACGGAGTCGCCGGGCTCGCCCGGGTGGTCGAGCGCCCACGCGTCGAGCGCGTCGAAGACGCCGAGCGTCGCCACGGTGATCAGCTCGGCGTTCGGGAACGGATCGATCAGGCCGATGCGCAGGCCGTTCGCGACGAGCCTGTGGATCCAGGAACGGCCGTCGCGGGCGAGGTAGGGCTGCCGGGCGAGTACGGCCCGGTCGTCCGGGTGCTCGCGCAGGTGTGCCACCAGCCGCGCCGTGCCCGCCGCCACCTGCTCCCACAGCTCGTCCCCTGACGTCACGTCGGCCCAGGGGCCGAGGGCGGTGAGCGTCCGGGTGCCGGCGTCGGCGACCACGGCGCCGAAGAGGTCGTCCTTGCCGTCGAAGTAGTGGTAGGCGGAGGTCTTGGAGATGCCGGCCTCGGCGATGATCTGGTTGAAGGACGCGGCGTCCTTGCCGTCGCGCGCGAAGTGGGCGCGGGCGACGGTGAGGATGGAGGCTCGCGCGTCAGCCGGCAGCCGGTCGAAGCGTGGAAGCGGCACGGGTTCCCTAAAGGCTTGCTGTCAGCGGGGCGGCCGGCTGCCGGGCGGAGAGCCTGCGATTGACCCGGCCCGTCATGATCCAGTGTGCGGCCCACAGCGGGAGGGCGATCGCTCCGCCGGCGTATCCGGCCGTTCCGGGGAGGAGCGACAGGATCTGGAAAGCGCACCAGCCGTATCCGAGCGCCGTCCACCACCGGATGAATCCGCCCGGCACGCGCGCGCCGGCGGTCGGCGAGGTGGTCGCCGAGGCGGCCACCGAGGCGGAGACGGCCCGCACGATGAAGAAGTCCTCGGTGAAGTTGTAGGGAATCGCGAACATCCACCAGACCGACGCGGGAGAGGCGGTCCTGGCCTCGGGCCGTACGAGCGTCATCGTCCGCTGGAGGGCCCGGCAGTACAGCGCGACGAGGCCGAGGAAGACGGCCAGGGCGATCGGCCCGCCGGGCGTTCCCAGTGCCCTGATCTCGCCCAGGATCCCCGGCCCCCACTCCGGTGCCCAGAGCGGGTAGCCGAGGAGGATCGCGGCGAGGACGGTGCCCACGGTCTTGACGACGACTCGCATGCCTGGAGTGTACTACTGGTACACACCGGTGGTTCACCTCTGGTCGGGAACGGCCGGGCGGGGCAGCCCGAAGATTTCGGCCGGCCGCCTCGCCTGCCCGCGCGCACGGGCCGCACGGCCGTTCCCGTGCCTGACGGCCGGGGACACGTCCGGGAGCGGAGGGCCGGCTCAGGACGCCGGTGATGTGATGCCGTGGCCGGCCGCGGTCCTGGTGAATCGGCGGGCGAGGTGTTCGAAGGCGTCGGCGAGTTCGCCGGGGCCGATGACCTCGATGTCGGCGTCGTAGCGGGCGATCGCGGCGGCGAGGCTGGGCCAGGACCAGGATCCGAGGGTGAGCCGGCAGCGGTGGGGGCCGGCCTCCTCGACGAGCCCGTCGCGGGTGTAGAGGGCCACGGTGGCGGCGGGCAGGTCGAGGATCACCGTGCCCCGGCAGGGCCAGTCGCCCGAGGCGCCGCCGGAGCCGCGGAACGTGCCGGTGACGAAGGTGGCGGCGTCTCCTCCGGGCAGTACGCGTGGAGTGAACCGGGGCCCGTTGGGAGTGCGCGGGGTGATCCGGTCGGCGCGGAAGGTGCGCCAGTCGTCGCGGTCGAGGTCCCAGGCGATGAGGTACCAGCGTCCGTCCAAGGTGATGACGTGGTGGGGTTCGACGCGGCGCGGGGGTTCGCCCGCGGCCTCGGCACCGTAGTCGAAGCGCAGGATCTCGCGGGCGTGGACGGCGGCGCTGACGGTCAGGAGCACGTCGCCGTCGACCGGGGTGGCCGGCCGGGTGACGGGTCGTTCGACGGCGGTGACGCGCAGCGCGTCGACGCGATGCCGGAGCCGGGAGGGCATGACCTGCCGGATGGTGTTCAGTGCCCGTTCTGCGGGTTCGGCGAGGCCGTTGCCGGGGGTGGTGGCGGCGATCCGCAGGGCGACGGTGAGGGCGACGGCCTGCTCGTCGTCGAACAGCAGCGGGGGCAGTTCGGTGCCGGCGCCGAGCCGGTAGCCGCCGTCAGGGCCTTTGACGGCGGCGACGGGGTAGCCGAGCTCGCGGAGCCGGTCGACGTCGCGGCGCACGGTGCGCAGGCTGACGTCCAGGCGATCGGCCAGCACCGTGCCGGGCCAGTCCCGGCGGGTCTGCAGCAGCGACAGCAGGGCCAGCAGCCGGGCAGAGGTTTTCGGCACGAACCTGATTCTGCCCGCAGTAGGTGCCACACCCTGTCACCTACCCCTGCGAATCTTCGTCTCGAGCCGGTCAGCCAACGCGGCCCGGACGAACCTCTTCCCCTGACTCTCGCAAACGAGATCTACCACCCCATATCGGGCGTACCGCGCCCGGAAAACCACCGAGGAGTCACCAGCATGGCCATCTCCACCACCACCCACCTGAACTTCCGCGGTGACGCCCGCGCGGCGCTGGAGTTCTACCAGACCGTGTTCGGCGGCCACCTCACCACCGTCGCGTACGGCGACCTCGGCATGCCGAAGGACCTGCCCGACGCCGACAAGATCGTCTTCGGCCAGGTCACGGCCGACAGCGGCTTCAGCGTCATGGCCTACGACGTGCCCGGCCGGGCACCGTCCGCCGCCGCGCCCGCCGCCACCACTCGCGAGCACGGCATGACGCTGACCGGCGAGCGGTTCTTCGTGTCCGTCCGCGGCGAAACCGTCGAGGAGGTCGGCGCGCTGTGGGACAGGCTCGCCGACGGCGCCGACGTCATCGAGAAGTACGGCCCGTCGCAGTGGGCCCCGGGCTTCGGGATGCTGACCGACCGCTTCGGCGTCACCTGGATCCTCGACGTCGCCGCCCCGTACGCCGGCTGACCACCGACGCGCTCCCCCAGGTCCGGGGCGGCCTTCCCGGGCCGCCCCGGACCACCCGGCCCTCCGCCTTCCGAAGAAACAGATCATGCGCACTCGCCCCCTCGGCCGTACCGGCGTCGAGGTCAGTCCCTACCGCCTCGGCACCATGATGTTCGGCCCGTTCGGCAACCCCGATCCCGACGACTGCGTCACCATCGTCCACCGGTCCCTCGACGCCGGCGTCAACTTCATCGGCACCGCCGACGTCTACGGCGGTGACGGCGAGACCGAACGGATCGCGGGCAAGGCGCTGCGCGGCCGGCGCCTACTTCCGCGAGTCGCTCAGCACCGTGAACGTGATGCCCGCCCGCCGGAGCCGGTCGATGAGCGCGTCGCCCATCGCCACGGCGGTGGTGACCTGGCCCGAGACGTCGGGCAGGTCGTCGGTCGCCAGGCAGAGCGCCGACTCGCCGAGCATCTTGGCGGTCTCGCCGTAACCGGGGTCTCCGCCCGCGACCTCGGTGACGACGCGTGCCCCGCCCCCCTGGCCGAGGAAGGTCACCTTGAACCAGCTCCTGGCCCGCTGCTCGGCGCCGGGACCGTCACCGGGGGCGAAGCGTCGCAGCAGCAGGGAACGCGCCGGGGGGATCCGGGCCAGCAGGGCGAGCGCCCCCGCCCCCGCGGCGAGGCCCAGCGCGACGGGCAGTCGCCTGACCGCGTAGTGGTGGCGGTAGGTGAAGTCGGGGCCGTAGCGCTCCAGCGCGCGGGCCGAGCGGGCGACGACCCGCGGGTCGAGCGTGGGCAGCGGCAGGGCCCAGCCCCCGACGTAGCGGAGCGACCCGGGCCCGCCGCGCGCCTTCCTGCCCTCGGAAGCCGCCACGGCCCCGACCGCGGCCCCCACCGCGACCCCGGTCGCGGAACCGGCAGCGGTCTCGGCCGTGACCCCGCTCGCGGAACCCGCCGTGGCCCCGGTCCCGGACCCGGTCGTGACCTCGGGGACCTCGGGCGCGGAACCCGCCGTGGCCCCGGTCGCGGGACGCGCCCAGGGATGCCCTTCGAGTTCGCGCCGGAGACGCGCGGCCTCGGCCGCCTGCCGGAAGCGGGAGATCACCATGACGGCGGAGCGCACCGTACCGCCCGACGCGCTGCCGGAGGCCCTGACGAACCCGCTGACCTCCAGCGGCACTCCCCGGGGCAGATGCTTGACGGTGAAATAGGCGCCGAGGTCGTGCGGGATCGAGTCGAAACCGCACGCGTGCACGAGCTTGGCCCCGGTCCGCCTGGCCCGCTCGTGGTGGCGGATGAACATGCGGTCGACGAACTCGGACTCGCCGGTGATGTCCGCGTAGTGGGTGCCCGCGTCGGCGCAGGCGGCCACGAGCGGCTCGCCGTAGGAGAGGAAGGGGCCCACGGTGGTCGCGACGACCCTGGCCTGCCGCGCGATCTCCGCCAGGGAGGCGGGATCGGTCGCGTCGGCGTGGAGCAGCGGCAGCTCGGGCAGGCCGATCCGTTCCCTGACCGCTTCGAGCCTGGCCCGGTTGCGCCCGGCCAGGGCCCAGCGCACGGAGGGACCGGCGTGGCGCGCGAGATAGTCGGCGGTGAGCGCTCCGGTGAACCCGGTGGCGCCGAACAGCACGATGTCGTACGGGCGGTCGTCAGGCATGGGCCGAGACTCCTCCTCGCCGGGCCCGCGCGCAAGGCGGACCACCGGGTGTGGCGCGACAATCGCGTCGCCGCCCGCGCACGAGGAAGGCATGAGACGTCGCGCCGCAGGTTCCGGGCCCGACGCACGAGGGCGGCGAACCGGGCTCCTCCCCGGCCCACTCCCACGGCGCGGGGACCAAGGTCCCCGCCCGAGGTGTCCTTCGCCCGGAGACCTTCGGGTCCTTGGCTGTTCTGCTGTAGACATGACCACCGCCATGGAGGCCCCGTCCGGGCTCACCGAGAAGCAGGCCGTACAGCTGCTGGCCGCGCACGGCGCGAACGAACTGCCGCAACCTCCCTCGCCGACCCTGCTCGGCCGCGCCGTGCGGCAGCTGGCGGACCCGTTCTCGATCCTGCTGGCGATCGCCGGTCTGGTCACCCTGCTGGTCCTCCGGGAGATTCCCGAGGGGGCGGCGATCCTGGCCATCCTGCTGGTGAACGTGGTCATCGGCGTCAGCCAGGAGGCCAGGGCCGACCAGGCCGTCCGCGCCCTGCGCACGCTCACCGCTCCGATGGCCAAGGTCCGGCGCGACGGGGTCACCAGCCGCATCCCGGCCGCGAAGGTCGTCCCCGGTGACCTCATCGAGGTGGCCGCGGGAGATCGGGTCCCGGCCGACGCCAAGGTGGTCGAGGCCAGCTCGCTCGGCCTGGACGAGGCGACGCTCACCGGCGAGTCACGCTCGGCCGGCAAGAGCGCCACCGGGGCCTGCGGCCCGGACGTCATGCTGGGCGACCGTGACGGCGAGCTGTTCTCCGGCACGCTCGTGGTGCGCGGCTCCGGCCTGGCACTCGTCGAACGGACCGGTGCCCGTACCGAGATGGGCCGTATCGCCGCCGCTCTCGAAGGCCGGACCAAGGGCCCGCTGGAGGTGGAGCTGGCCCAGGTGTCCCGCAAGATCGGCGTCGTCGCGATCCTCGCCGGGGTGGTGATGATCGCCCTGGGCCTCGCCCGGGTGGTCCGCGGCGAGGCGGCCCTGCTCGACATCATCCTGGCCGGAGTCGCGCTGGCCATCGCGGCCGTGCCCGAGAGCCTGGCCGCCGCCGTGACCACCGCACGCGCGCTGGGCTCCCAGCGCATGGCCGGGCTCGGCCTCATCGTCCGCCGCCTGTCGGCGATCGAGGCGCTCGGCGCCACCACCGTGATCGCCACTGACAAGACCGGCACGCTGACCACGGGAAAGCTCACCGTCGTCGACCAGGTGACGGTTCCCGAAGCCGACCTGTGGCGGGCCGTGCTGCGCTGCAACGACGCCCGTGACGGGCTGGGCGACGGCGTCGACGTGGCGCTCGCGACCGCGGCGGAACACCACGGGGTACGGCTCGCGCCGGCCGAGACCCGTCTGGCGGCCCACCCCTTCGACGCCGAGACCCGCTCCATGGCCGTCGTCACCGACGGACCGCTTCTGACCGTCAAGGGCGCACCCGAAGTGGTGCTCGCCCGCTGCCTGCCCGGCGGGCACACCGAACGGCTGGAGCGGGCCGTGCCGGAGCTCACCGGGCGAGGGCTGCGAGTCCTGGCGGTCGCCGAGAAGGACACCGCCGACCTGGACGCGGACGGCCTGCGGCCGGTCGGGCTGCTTGGGCTGCGCGACGAGATCCGCCCCTCGGCCGGTCAGGCCGTGGCCGACTGCCGGAGCGCGGGCATCCGGGTGGTCATGGTCACCGGCGACCACGCGGACACCGCCCGCGCCGTCGCCGAGGAGGTCGGCATCCACCCCGATCCCGTCATCACCGGCGCTGCCCTGGGCGGCCCCGACCGGGCGCTGCGGCTGCGCGAAGCCGGGGTGATCGCCCGCGTGGACCCGGCCACCAAGCTCGATCTGGTCCACGCCCTGCGCGAGCACGGCGAGGTCGTCACCATGACCGGCGACGGTGTCAACGACGCCCCCGCCCTGCGCCACGCCGACGTGGGCGTGGCCATGGCCGGGGACGAGGGCACCGACGTCGCCCGCGAGGCCGCCGCGGTGGTCGTCACCAACGGTGAGCTCGGCACCATCGTCACCGGCATCCGCGAGGGCCGCCGGCTCCGTCACAACGTCCATTCCATGATCGGCTACCTGCTCGCCGGAAACCTGGCCGAGATCTTCCTCGTCATCGTCGGCCTGCTCGTCTGGCCGGATCTGATCATTCCCCTGCTTCCGGTCCACCTCCTGTGGATCAACCTGGTCCTCGACGGCATCCCCGCCATCGCCCTCGGTGTCGACCGCCCCTCGGGCGACCCCCTGACCCTGCGGCCCCGCCGCGACGGCCTGCTCGCCCGGCCGGTCCTCATCCGCATCGCCGCCAGGGCGCTGGTCGTCGGCGCGCTGGTCTTCGCCACCGTGGAGGTCGCCAGACGGCTCGGCTGGAGCGAGGAGCAGGTACGCACCCAGGCCGTGCTCGCCCTGGTCTTCGCCCGCCTGACCCTGGCCTACGTCGCCAGGGCCCGCCGCCGGACCTTCGAGAAGGGCTGGTGGCGCGGTCGCGCGGTCCTCGTCGCGGTGATCGCCGCCGCCGCGCTACAGGCGCTCGTCACCCTGGTGCCCGCGTTGGGCGCCCTGCTCGTCCTGGTTCCCCTGCCGCCGATCGGCTGGGCGATGGCCCTCGCCGCGGGCCTGCTCACCCCGCTCCTGTGCGACCTGCTCAGGCTCCACCGCTGACGCCCGGCGGACGGCTCGCCGCCACGACCACCCTCACCTCGGGGCGGGCGCGGCGGCGAGGCTGGGAAGCACGTTCTCGCCGAACCAGTACGACTCCTCCAGGTGGGGGTAGCCGGACAGGACGAACTCCTCGATGCCGAGCGAGGCGTACTCCTCGATCCGCTCGGCGACCTGGGAGTGGCTGCCGACCAGCGCGGTCCCGGCGCCGCCCCTGACGAGGCCGACCCCGGCCCAGAGGTTCGGGTGGATCTCCAGGTCGCGGGCGGTGCCACCGGCGAAGCCCTCGTGCAGCTCCAGCATGCGCTTCTGTCCGACCGACTCGCTGCGGCCCAGCAGCTTCCTGGCCGAGACGATGTCGGCCGGGTCGATGGCGGCCAGCAACCGCTCCGCCTCCGCCCAGGCGTCGCGCTCGGTGTCGCGGGTGATCACGTGCAGCCGGATGCCGAAGCGGAGCTTGCGCCCCTGCTCCTCGGCCAGCTCACGAACCCACTCGATCTTCCTCGCCACCTGCTCCGGGGGCTCGCCCCAGGTGAGGTAGACGTCCACGTGCCTGGCCGCGACCGGTCCCGCCGCCTGCGAGGAACCGCCGAAGTAGATCTCCGGCACGGGATCGGGCGTCTCGGACACCATCGCGCCGTCGACGCGGTAGTGCGTGCCGTCGAAGTCGTACGGGGTGCCGCTCCAGGCGCCGCGCACGATCGACAGGAACTCGTCGGTGCGTTCGTAGCGTTCGTCCTTGGACAGGTGGTCGCCGAACCTGGCCTGCTCGGCGGTCTCCCCGCCGGTCACCACGTTGAGCAGGAGCCTGCCGCGCGAGAGCCGCTGGTAGGTGGCGGCCATCTGCGCGGCCAGTGTCGGGGACATGAAGCCCGGCCGGAACGCGACGAGAAACTTCAGCCGTTCGGTCTCGCGGGTCAGCGCGGCGGTGACCAGCCAGGCGTCCTCGCACCAGGTGCCGGTCGGGGTGAGGACCGCCTCGAAGCCGAGCTGCTCGGCGGAGCGGGCGACCTGCGCGAGATATTCGATGTCCGGCGCGCGGAACGCCGCCGCCCCGGAGCGGCCGTGCCCTCTGGCGAGGCCGTGGCCGCCCCCGGTGAGGACCCGGCTGTCACCGGCGGTGGGCAGGAACCAGTGGAACTTCATCGGGTGCCTCCGAACCTCGGGGGGAGCGTCACGAGGGGTTCTCCAGAATGGCGTCGAACCGGGTGTCGACGACGTCGGCGATCTTGATGGGTGCCGGGATGAGCCTGGCCTCGCTGAAGGCGTCGGCCACCAGCTGCTCGCGCTCGACGACGTCACCGGCGAGCTTGAGGTCCTTGAACGAGCTGCGCTTGATCGCCGTGCCGACGATGCCCGGGTCGAGCCCGGTGAGCTCGGAGTAGACCTTGGTCCACTCGTCCTGGTTGTCGTTGGCCCACCGGTGCGCCTTGCGGATCCGCGTCACCCAGTCGCCCAGCGCCGCCGTGCGGGCCGGGTCGGCGAGGGTCTCCCTGCCGGTGATCTGGAACTCGAACCCGTTGGTGTAGTCCTCGCCGTCGATCAGGATGCGCGCCTTGGTCTGGGCCTGGGCCTGGGCGGTGTAGGGGTCCCAGATGGCCCAGGCGTCGATCTTGCCGGAGGAGAGCGCGGCCAGGGCGTCCGGCGGCTGGAGATACTGCGGCTGGATGTCGCCGAAGCTCAGGCCCTCCTTCTTCAGCACGGCCAGCAGGTGGAAGTTCGAGGAGCTGCCCTTGGCCACGGCGACGCGCCTGCCGCGCAGGTCGGCCGGGGTCTTGATGGACGAGCCGGCCGGGACGACGACGGCCTGGCCGCCGCGGCCCTTCTCCGAGACCGCGACGATGGCGATCTTCGCCCCGGCGGAGGCGGCGAAGACCGGCGGGGAGTTGCCCACCGCGCCGAAGTCCAGGGAGCCCGCGTTGATGGCCTCCAGGAGCGGCGGCCCCGAGGTGAACTGGGACCAGGTCACCTTGTACTCGACGTCGTCGAGCTGGCCGGCCGCGGTCAGCAGCGCCTGCAGGCCCGTGCCCTTCTGGTCGCCGACGCGCAGCGTCACCTGGGACAGGTCGACCGAGCCGTCGGCGCGGACGCGTGGTTCCTCCCTCGCCCCGCAGGCGGCGGTGACGGTGAGGAGCAGTGCCGCGGCGATCAGGGTGGTGATGCGACGTTTCATGCGGTTCCCTCCGGGGTGACGCCCAGCCGGTCGAGCAGGGTGGAGCGCAGCGCGATGAGGTCGGGGTGGTCGCGGTGGCGGGGCCGGGGCAGCTCGACCCCGGACTCGTGGGCGATGGCGCCCCCGTCGAGCACCAGGACGCGGTCGGCCAGCAGCATGGCCTCGTCCACGTCGTGGGTGACGAGCAGGATGCCGGGGCGGTGCCTCGCCCACAGGTCGAGCACGAGCCGGTGGATGGTGATGCGGGTCAGCGCGTCCAGGGCGCTGAACGGCTCGTCGAGCAGGAGCAGGCCGGGCTCGCGGACCAGTGCCCTGGCCAGGGAGACCCGCTGGGCCTCGCCGCCCGACAGGGTGAGCGGCCAGGCGTCGCGCAGCCCGCCGAGGCCGACCTCCTCCAGCGCGGCCAGCGCGGCGGCGCGCGGGTCGGGGGCGCGCAGGCCGAGGGCGACGTTGGCCAGGACCCGCCTCCACGGCACGAGCCGGGGTTCCTGGAAGGCCACGGCGACCGTGCCGCCGACCTCGACCCCACCCTCGGCGCCGGGGTCGAGCCCCGCGAGCACCCGCAGGAGGGTGGACTTGCCCGAGCCGCTCCGGCCGAGCAGGGCGACGAACTCGCCCCGGCCGATCTCCAGGTCGATCCCGTCGAGGACCCGCCGCTCTCCGAAGGCCCGGGTGAGCCCCCTGACCGCCGCCACCGGAGCCGCCGTACGGGACGGGGCCTCCGCGGAGGGCCGGGTTCTCGTGGCGGATCGGGGCTCGGTGCGGACCGGGGCCTCGGTACGGGACGTGGTCAGCGTGACAGGAAATTCTGCCGCCATGACAGGGCCCTCCTCTCCAGCAGGCGCACCACCGCGTCCGTCAGCAGGCCGAGGATCGCGTAGACGATCAGGCCGACGACGACCACGTCGGTGCGCAGGAACTCCCGGGCGTTGTTGATCATGTATCCCAGTCCGGCGTCCGCGTTGATCTGCTCGGCCACGATCAGCGCCAGCCAGGCCACGCCCAGGCTCTGCCGCAGGCCGACGAGGGTCTGGGCCAGCGCGCCCGGCAGGACGATCTGGGTGACCGTCTCCGTGCGGCTCAGCCGCAGCACCCGCGCCACCTCGGCGAGCCTGCCGTCGACGCCGCGGATTCCGGAGAAGGTGTTGAGGTAGAGCGGGAAGAGCACGCCGAGGGCGACCAGGGCCACCTTGGGGATCTCCCCGATGCCGAACCAGAGGATGAACAGCGGGATCAGGCCGAACAGCGGAAGCGCCCGCAGCATCTGCAGCGGCGGGTCGACGGCGTTCTCGCCCACCCGGCTGAGCCCGGCGACCAGGGCGAGGCCGATTCCGGCGACCGCGCCCAGGGCGAAGCCGATCGCGGCCCGCTGCAGCGAGACGGCGATCGCCTCGGGCAGGACGCCCTCCTGGACGAGCCCGGCGGCGGTGGTGAGGATCTTCAGGGGTGAGGCGAGGAGCCGTTCCGGGAGGAGCCCGGTGGCGCTGGCGATCTGCCATACGACGACGATGACCAGGGGGCTGACGAAACGCTGCCAGGCTGCGGAGGAGGACAGCGGGACGCGTGACCGTGGTGGCACGGCCCGCTGTCGCATCCCCGCGTCGACGGCGGGAGCGGACACGGAAGACCTCATTCACGGCGGGAGGCTGGGTTCCCGCTCATCGTCCGGCATATAACCCACAAAGTCAATCGGAAATACAGGGTATTACCGGCTTACGCACGGCAGGGCCCCGGTTGGTAGGTTTTCGGCAAAGGACAAGTGAACGCGCACGCGGAGGAGCTGGCACGGTGGAGGTCGAGCAGACGGCACTGCCCGGTATAGGACTGCGGCACGAGTTCACGACGCGGTCGGGCAGGCGCATCGGGATCGTCTCTCACCGCACCGGTCGCCGCGACCTGGTGATATACGACCCCGACGATCCCGACCGCGCGTGCGAGACCGTCAAGATGAACGACGAGGAGGCCGACGCGCTCGCCGAGCTGCTCGGCGCCCCGCGCATCGTTCAGCGCCTCAACGCCCTGCACCGCGAGGTCGAGGGCCTGGTCAGCCTGCAGCTGCCGATCCTGCCCGGCTCTCCGTACGCCGGCCGGCCGATGGGTGACGCGCGCGTCCGCACCCGCACCGGCGCCTCCATCGTGGCCGTGGTGCGCGAGGGCCAGGTGTTCGCCAGCCCCGCCCCCGACTTCGGGCTGGCCGAGAGCGACGTGGTGGTCGTGGTGGGCAGCCCCGAGAGCACATCCGCCGTCTCCGACATCCTTTCCGGCGGGTAGGGCACCGGGTGCACACTGCGATTCTCTTCCTTGAGCTCGGTGCTGTCCTTCTCGGGCTCGGCATACTAGGAGCACTCGCCCTAAAAGTGGGCATATCCCCCATCCCCCTCTACCTCATCGCGGGCCTGGCCTTCGGCACCGGCGGCATCCTGCCCCTCGCCACCAGCGAGGAGTTCATCGCGGTCGGCGCCGAGCTGGGCGTCATCCTGCTGTTGCTCACCCTCGGCCTGGAGTACAACGCCGACGAGCTCGTGACGAGCCTCAAGAGCAACGCGCGCGCGGGCGTCGTCGACCTGGTGCTCAACGCCGCGCCGGGCGCGATCGCCGCGCTGCTGCTGGGCTGGGGCCCGGTGGCCGCCATCGCCATGGCCGGCGTCACGTACGCGACCTCCTCCGGCATCACCGCGAAGGTCCTGTCCGACCTCGGGTGGATCGGTAACCGCGAGACACCGGTGGTGCTGTCGCTGCTGGTCTTCGAGGACCTCACGATGGCGATCTACCTGCCGGTCCTCACCGCGGTGCTGGCCGGGCTGAGCTTCGCCGGCGGCGCGGTCACCGTGGCGATCGCGCTGGCCGCGGTCAGCGTCGTGCTGCTGGTCGCGCTCCGCTACGGCAAGGCCATCGAGGCGTTCGTCTCCAGCCCCAACTCCGAGGTGCTGCTGCTGAAGGTCATCGGGCTCGCGCTGCTGGTCGCCGGGGTGGCCCAGCAGCTGCAGGTCTCAGCCGCGGTCGGCGCCTTCCTGGTGGGCATCGCCCTCTCGGGCGAGCTGGCCGAGGACGCCCAGGCGCTGCTCACCCCGATCCGCGACCTGTTCGCCGCGGTGTTCTTCGTCTTCTTCGGCCTGCAGACCGACCCGACCAAGATCCTGCCGGTCGCCGGGCTGGCCGCGCTGCTCGCCCTGATCAGCATGATCACGAAGCTGCTCACCGGCGCCTACGCCGCCCGCCGGGCGGGCATCGCCAAGGCCGGGCAGGCGCGGGCCGGCATCGCGCTCATCCCCCGGGGCGAGTTCAACATCGTGATCGCCGGCCTCGCGGTGGCCGCCGGGGTCCATCCCGACCTGGGCCCGCTGGCCGCCGCGTACGTCCTCATCCTCGCCGCGTTCGGCCCGCTGGCCGCGCGGCTCGTCCAGCCCTTCATCACCGCCATCGCCAAGCGCGCCTGAGATCCGCCCGCCCCGCCGTCCCTGCGGGGCGGGCGGATCCCGCCGCTCAGCCGGTCATCCGTCCTGGAGCACGGACAGGATGTTGCCCGCGGGGTCCTTGAACCACGCGATGGGAGGTCCCTCCTCCCGCATGACGCCCCTGTCGTCCTGCGGGAAGCCGTCGTACCGCTCGAAGACCACCCCGCGCCCGACCAGCCCGTCGACGGCGGCGTCGATGTCGTCCACCGGGAAGTTGAGGATGGTGTACGAGGCCGGGACGTGGCCGTGCTTGGGGTAGACCAGTACCTTCCCGCCCCCGGCGAGGTGCAGGGTCAGCATGCCGTTCTCCTCCGACACCTCCAGCCCCAGGGTCTCGGTGTAGAACTTCCTCGCCGTCTCGACGTCGTCCACCGCGAACCCGCTGAACGCCTTGGTCTGCCGGAACATGTGCTTCTCCCTTTCCCGTCGTTCCCCGGACAGGTCCTCTTCCCCGTCGTTCCCCGGACGGGCCGTCTTCTCGCCGTTCCCCGGCGGGTCATCGCCGTGCGGCGGCGAGATACTCCGGGCTGAGCTCGATGATCTGGATGTAGTTGCCGTCCGGGTCGACCAGCGTGCCGAACAGCCCGGCGTCGCGCCGCTCGACCTCGACCAGCCAGGTCACCCCCAGGCCGTCGAGATGCGCGGCCGTGGCGCGAGCATCCTCCACGTGGAAGTTGAAGATCACCCGTCCTGGTTCGGCGGTCGCCGGGGCGACGTCGGCGCGGCCTTCGAAGAGCACCCGGACACCGCCGAAGTCGATGAAGCCGTCTCCGGAGTGCTCGGGTTCCAGCGCGGCGACGTACCAGGCGTGCAGCCCGGCCGGGTCGGCGCTGCCGAACAGGATGCTGCCGAGGGCAGAGGTTCTCACAGTATTGTCCCTTCCCACACCCCGCGGGGCGCGGTTCTCCTCCCGTGACGGATCCCCGCCCGCCGGCGGGTTGTCCCCGCTGACGGATCGTCGTCCCGTGACGGACTCTCTTCGGCTGACGGATCTCGGACACCCCGTCGCGGGGCGCCTCACCGGGGACGTCGGAGCTCGCGACGCTTTCTCGACGTCCCTCGACCGGATTCACGGAAAAACCTCCGGCACCCGGCGGTGACCGCCGGGTGCCGGAGGGGGCGTGGGTGGTGCGGGCTCAACCTGTGACGGCGTCTCCTTCCCATTCCGCGGCGAGCAGCTCGTAGGAGCGGACCCGGTCGGCGTGGTCGTGGGTGATGGTGGTGACGAGCAGCTCGTCGGCGCCGGTGACGTCGCGCAGCACGCGCAACCTCTCCGTGACGGTCCGCGGGGAGCCGACGAACTGGGTGGCCAGCCGGTCGGCGACCAGCGCGCGGTCCTCCTGCGTCCACTCGTGGGCCGCCGCCTCGGCCGGTGTCGGGAACGGCATCGCCCCGGCGCCGGTGCGGATGCTGCGGACCCAGAGCCCGTACGGGGAGGCGAGTTCCCTGGCCGTCTCGTCGTCCTCCGCCACGACGACGTCGGCCGAGACGATCAGGTAGGGCTCGGCGAGGACCTCCGAGGGCTTGAACGCCGCCCGGTACGCCTCCGCGGCGTCCAGCACCCCGGACGGGCTGACGTGGTAGTTCGCCGCGAACGGCAGTCCCCGCTCCCCCGCCACCTGCGCGCTCTGCCCGCCGCTGCTGCCCAGGATCCACAGCCGCAGATCCGCGCCCTCGCCCGGTGTGGCGTGCGCGGCCACCCCGTCGGGGGAACGGTAGGTCCCGGCCAGCAGTGCCGCGATCTCGTCGACCTGGTCGGCGAAGTCGGGACTCTCCGCGCCCGGCTGCTGCAGCAGCGCGCCGTACAGGGAGAACAGCGGAGACTTCGCGAGCGCGGCGAAGGAGAAGGCCTCCGGGATGAGCAGCCCGTCGACGATCCTGGCGGGTTTCGGCGGGGGCGGGGTCTTCTTGGCGAGCTCCGCGAACTCCGCCTTGCGCCGGCCCGAGCGGCCCAGGCCGAGATCGACGCGGCCCGGGTAGAGCGCGTCGACGAGGCCGAACTGCTCGACCACGGACAGCGCGGTCTGGTGGCCGACCTGGACGGCTCCCGAGCCGACCCTGATCGTGCTGGTCGCGGCGGCCAGCAGGGCGATGAGCACGGCGGGGGCGGCACTGGCGACGCCGTGCGCGAGGTGGTGCTCGGCCACCCAGTAGCGGCGATAGCCGAACTCCTCGGCCCGCCGGGCCAGGTCCAGCGTGTTGCGCAGCGCGTCGCCCGGGGTGCCGCCGGAGGGGATGGGGGCGAGGTCGAGGATCGACAGGGAGGTCACGGCCGCCCCCCGTCCCGCGAACCCTCATGTGGTGGGCCTCCGTCCCGCGCGTCACCGTGCCGCGAGTCCTCGTGCGGAGTGTCCTCGTGCCGGGTACTGTCCGGTCCCGGGCCCGGCCTCCCGTGCTCGGAGTCCCCGTGACGGGGGAACGGCCTGCTGGGGATCTCCGCGCGCAGCACGGGGGCGATGTCGCTCTGGAAGAGTTCCAGGGCCGCCCGGTGCTGCTTGTCGGTGAGGCCGTCCGCGTCGGCGTGCAGGTGCATGACCTCGTGCCCGAGCCGCTCGTGGTAGCGGTGGACCTTGTCGATGATCTGCTGCGGGCTGCCGACCAGGATCGAGCTGCGCTCGATGGCGTCCTCCAGGGTGTGGAAGACCGGGGTCACGCCGACCTTCCTGAACAGCTCCAGCCGGGCGTTGAAGATCGGCCGGTAGGTCTCGATCGCGTCCTGGGAGTTCTTCGTCGCGTAGTAGCCCGCGGTGCCCGCGCCCACCAGGGCGTCGGCGGGGTCGTGGCCGTGGAACTCCCAGCGTTCCCGGTAGTGGCGGACCAGTTCCTCGTACGGCTCGACCGGGTTGCTGACGTTGGCGGAGAAGAGCGGATCGCCGTACAGGGCGGCGAGCTCCACCGACTCCTTGCTGGTGGCGCTGCCGTGCCAGACGCGGATGGGCCGCTGCAGCGGGCGCGGCCAGGTCTCCGCGTCGGTCAGGGACGGCCGGAACCTCCCCGACCAGGTCACCTTGTCCTCCCGCCACAGGCGGCGGAACAGCTCGTAGCCCTCCCGGTTGCGTTCCCACTGGTCCTCGCCGGTCACGTGGAACAGCTGGGCCTGCGCGGCGCCGTTGCCCTTGCCGATGATGAGTTCCAGGCGTCCGCCGGAGAGGTGGTCGAGGGTGGCGTAGTCCTCGTAGGCCCGCACGGGGTCCAGCAGGCTCAGCGTGGTGACCGCGGTGAACAGCCTGATCGCCGACGTCCTGGCCGCGATGTGGCTGAGCACGACCGGCGGGGACGAGGAGATGAACGGGCGCTCGTGCCGCTCCCCCACGCCGAAGCCGTCGAAGCCGAGCTCCTCGGCCAGCACGGCGTTCTCGACGACCTCGCGCAGGCGCGCGTTGGTCGACTTGAGCTCGCCGGTGATGGGATCGGGACCGTGGACGATCAGGGTGATGGCCAGAAATCTCATCGTTCGTTCTCCAGCCCCAGATGGCCCCGCAGCGTGGTGGTCTCGTACTCGGCGCGCAAGACGCCGCGCTCCTGCAGCAGCGGTACGACCGTGTCGACGAAGGCGTCCAGGCCGCCGGGGGTGAGGTGCGGCACCAGGATGAAGCCGTCGGAGGCGTCGCTCTGCACGAACTCGTTGATCTCCTCGGCGACGCGTGCGGGCGAGCCGATGAAGGACTGCCTGCCGGTCACCTCGATGATCAGGTCGCGGATGCCGAGCTTCTTGGCCTCGGCCAGGGCCCGCCACTCCGCCGCCGTCCTGAGCGGGTCGCGGGACATCCGGGTCCGGCCCTTGATGATCGAGTCGTCCGAGACGTCCGGGTCGATCTCGGGCAGCGGCCCCTCGGGGTCGTAGGCCGACAGGTCCCGGTTCCACAGCTGCTCCAGCAGCAGGATCGCGGTCTGCGGGCTCACCTGCTGGCGGCGGATGTGGTCGGCGTTCTCCTGGGCCTCGGCGTCGGTGTCGCCGAGCGCGAACGTGACACCGGGCAGGATCTTCAGGGAGTCGGGCGACCGGCCGTGCGCGGCCAGCCTCGACTTGATGTCGCGGTAGAAGGCCTGCCCCTCCTGGAGCCTGCTGTGCCGGGAGAAGACGGCGTCGGCGGTGGCCGCGGCGAAGGCCCTGCCGCCCTCGGAGTCCCCGGCCTGGATGGTGAGCGGGCGGCCCTGCGGGCTGCGCGGCACGGTGAAGTGGCCGCCGATGTCGAAGTGGGTGCCCCGGTGGGCGAACTCCCCCGCGCCCGGCCTGGCGAACGTGCCCGCCGCCGGGTCCGCGACGAGATCGCCGGCGGCCCACGAGTCCCAGAGCTCGTTGACGGTACGCACGAACTCCTCGGCCCGCTCGTAGCGCTGCGAGTACTCCAGGAAACCGCCCCGCCGGAAGTTCTCCCCGGTGAACGCGTCGGAGGAGGTGACGACGTTCCACCCGGCCCGGCCGCCGGACAGGTGGTCGAGGGTGGCGAGCTTGCGGGCGAGCTCGTACGGCTCGTTGAAGGTGGCGTTGATCGTCCCGGCCAGGCCCAGGTGGTCGGTGACCGCGGCGAGGCCGGAGAGCACGGTGAGCGAGTCGGGGCGGCCGACCACGTCGAGGTCGTGGATCTTCCCGCGCTGCTCGCGCAGCCGCTGCCCGTCCGCGAGGAAGAAGAAGTCGAACCTCCCGCGCTCGGCGGTCCGCGCCAGGTGGGTGAACGAGGCGAAGTCGATCTGACTGCCCGAGGCGGGATCGCTCCAGACCGTGTGGTTGTTCACGCCCGGGAAGTGGGCGGCGAGGATGACCTGCTTCATCGTCGGCTCCCTGCGTAGCGGCCGGCGGGTCGGGGCAGGCGGAGGTGGCCGCGCAGCGTGTCCGCCTCGTACGCGCGGCGGAAGGCGTCGCGAGCCTGCAGCTCGGGCACCAGGCCGCGGGTGATCGCGTTCAGGTCGGTCGGCAGCACCGCGGGCCGCAGCCTGAAGCCCTCCAGGCCGGCCGCGCGCCACTCCAGGAGCAGGCCGGCGAGCTCGCCGGGCGTGCCCGTGAAGATGGCCGCGTCGGAGGTGTGGGCGGCACCGTCGAGCTCGTCGAGCCGGGCCCTGCGCTCGCGGGCCTCGTCCCCGTCCTCTCCCAGGAACACGACGAGGTCCGCGAAGATCTTCAGCTCTCCGGCGTCCGGGTCGCGCACCTCGCCCTCGATCTCGCGCACCTCCGCCACGATGGTCCGCGCCCGCTCGGTGTCGTGCGGCGTGACGTGGACGACGTCGGCTCCGCGCGCGGCGAACTCGTACGGCAGCCGGGCGTGCGCCAGCGCGGTGACCAGCGGCTGCCCCTGGGGAGGTCGCGGCACGATGGACGGCCCCTTGACGGTGAAGCGCTCACCCTCGAAGTCGACGTAGTGGAGCCTGTCGCGGTCGACGAACCGGCCGGTGGCCACGTCGCGGATGACCGCGTCGTCCTCCCAGCTGTCCCACAGACGCCGCACCGCCTCCACGGCGTCGGCGGCGTCGCCGAACAGCTCCCGCACCAGGGGTGACCTGTCGATGTCGCCGAGGCTCTCCGGCGTCAACTCGGGGACCTCCCTGCGGCCGAAGTGGGCGGCCTCGGTGTGGCGCCCGGAGATTTGGGCGCGCCATCCGGCCCGCCCGGAACTGACGTGGTCGAGGGTGGCGACGGAGCTCGCGACGTGGAAGGGCTCGGTGTGCGTGGTGGTGACCGTGGGCACCAGCCCGACCCTGCTGGTCAGCGGGGCGATCCTGGAGGCCACGAGGGCGGCGTCGAGACGTCCGCGCACCTGGTCGGTGCGGCCGTCGTGGCCGTCCAGGCGCGTGGTCTGCAGGGCGAGGGAGTCCTCGATGGTGACGAAGTCGAGGAGGCCGTGCTCGGCCTCGGCCACCAGGGCGGCCCAGTAGGCGGCGGTGAACAGGGCTTTCGGGGAGGCGGCGGGGTCACGCCAGGCCGCGGGATGCCATCCGGCGCCGTCGAGAGCGACGGCGAGATGCAAGGGAACTGCCGACACATGACGACGATAACACCAAAACCCTTAATCTCTACATGTTTAGTCGGTTATATCGCGGGAGCCAGCCTGCCGAGCCGCCGCCTCCGGAACGGGGAGCCCCCTGCGGGGACGTCCACCTGACGTCGGCGCCGACATCTGATAGGCATTCGTCCCGTGACGCGTTTTCTGGTGGTCCTCGCGACGGTTCTCCCCTTGATGGCGGCCACGGCTCCGGCTTCGGCCGCGGCCCCCGGCAAGCCGCACGTCCCGGCGGGGGTGACAGCCGGGTACGTGGTCTTCGACCGGCAGGCGGCGAAGGTGACCGAGTACCGCAACGCGCATCGGAGGTTCCGGTCGGCGTCGGTGGTGAAGATCCTCATCGCGATCGACTATCTGGAGTCGCGCAGGAGCGTTCCCTCGCGGGACCTGGCACTGCTCAAGGTCATGCTGCGGGTCAGCGACGACGACGCGGCGACGTCCTTTTGGACCCGGGGCGGCCAGGGCGGGATCGTCCAGCGGATGGCCCGCAGGCTGCGACTCACCGACACCGTTCCCCCGCCGGCCGACAAGCCGGGCTTCTGGGGTTACACCTCGCTCAGCGCGATGGACGTCGTCAAGACCTACCGCTATCTGCTCGACCGGGCCGACCCCAGGGTCCGCGACCTGATCCTGGGCCATCTGCGCAGGTCGGGGCAGTGCGGCTCCGACGGCTTCGACCAGTACTTCGGCATCCCCCGCGCGGTGCGCGGGCCGTGGGCGGTCAAGCAGGGCTGGTCGGGGTACGGCTCCACGCCCCCGGCCCGCTGCCGCCCCGCGACCCCCTCCGCGTCCTCCACCGCGCCCTCGACCTCCACCGCGACCCCCTCCGCGCCCTCGACCCGCCCCACGACCTCCACCGCGCCCGTGTCCGTGTCCGTGTCCCGGCTCGTGTCCGGCGGCGACGTCCCGCTCACCGCGCGGGTCTCGACCGCCGCGCAGGTCGCGCCCGCCCAGGCCGGGCCGGTGCCTGACCTGGGGCGTCCGGTCCTGCACACCACCGGGCTCGTCGGGCCCAAGGAACGCTGGATCGTGGTCCTGCTGACCGCCCACCCGGCGGGGACCACCTGGCAGCGCTCCACCGCCCAGACGACGAAGCTGGCCCGGGAGGTCCACCTCAGCGGAACCTCCTGATCACCGCGCGGACTCGTCGAGGAAGGCGATGACGCGGCGCAGGGTGCGCTGCAGGTCGAGGACCTCGGCGGGGGCGAGACCGGCCGCCCCGAAGATCTGGGCGGGGACGTCGCACGCCCGCTCCTCCAGCTGGGACCCCTTGGACGTGAGCCGCACCAGCACGGAACGCTCGTCGTCGGCGCTGCGCTCGCGGCGCACCAGGCTCGCCGCCTCCAGCCGCTTCAGCAGCGGCGACAGGGTGCCCGAGTCGAGCCGCAGCCTGACCCCGAGTTCCTTGACCGTCACCGGCTCGCGCTCCCAGAGCACCATCATGACCAGATACTGCGGGTAGGTCAGGCCGAGCTCGGCCAGCACCCTGCGATAGGCGGCGTCCATCGCGCGAGACGCCGCGTGCACGTCGAAGCAGACCAGGTCGTCGACGGAGATCTTCACGCCTCGATTGTACCGACCTTGACTGCTACCAACTAAATTGCACACAATTGAGTTGCCCACAATCGAGAAGGAGATCCAGATGAGTACGCTTTACACGGCCATCGCCACCGCCAACGCCGGCGGCAGGGAAGGACGGGCGGTCTCGTCCGACAAGCGCCTCGACGTGGCCCTCACGCCGCCGAAGGAGATGGGCGGCTCCGGCGAGGGCACCAATCCCGAGCAGCTGTTCGCGGCCGGATACGCCGCCTGCTTCGCCAGCGCGCTCCAGCTGATCGGCCGCAGGCAGAAGGCCGACGTCTCCGAGGCCTCGGTGACCGCCGAGGTGGGCCTCGTCCAGGAGGGCAAGGGCCTGGCGCTCTCCGTGACGCTGCGCGTCGAGCTCCCCGACGAGTTGCACGGCGAGGCCGGCACCGCCCTCGTGGAGGCCGCCCACCAGGTCTGCCCCTACTCCAACGCCACCCGGGGCAACATCCCGGTCAACCTCGTGATCGAGTAGTCGGGCTCCCGGGGATCGCGGTCAGGGAACGGTCAGGGAAGGGGCCTGCGGCCGGCGAAGCCGAGCTCGTCCCGGTGGTACCACATCAGCTCGCGGTCCCCTTCGAGCCAGCACAGCCGCACCCGCACCCCGTCGAGCACCGAGGGGAAGTCGACCAGCAGAGGCGCGACACCCTTGACCTCGATGCCCCGCTCCTCGAACCAGCCGAGGATCTCCTCCAGCCTGGCCTCGTAGGCCTTCGCCTCCGCCAGCCCGCCGGACTCGGAGGTGCCGGTGCTGCGGAGCTCGTACGCGAGCTCGGCCAGGTCACCCCGCATCGCCACGAACGCGGCGGCCCGCTCCAGCAGCACGGGCATGAGCGCCCGCGCCTCCTCGACGGTGAAGATCCTGTCCACCCCTGCACGCTAGCGCGTCCCCGCCCGGAACGCTGCGAAGCACCGGGAGCGCCAGGAAGCGTCGAGGGTTACCGGCGGGGCGCTCGGCGAGATACCCCGTTAGCTCCCATTAGCCGGCGAGGCGCCGAAATCTTGTCAGCAAATGCTGACAGAACTGGATCTGTCAGCTTATGCTGACACCATGGGATCGCTGAGCGAGTTCGCCGAGGCCGTCGACGGCGAGGATCCGGTGGTGGCGCTGGCGGCCGTGGCGGCACTGCGCAGGCTCCTGGAGGAGCTCGAGGCCGCGCACGTCATCGAGGCCAGGAACCGGGGTTCGTCCTGGGAGGTCATCGCCGCGGCGCTCGGAGTCAGGCGGCAGACGGCACACCGCAAGCACGCACACCGAATCACCGAGGGCGGGAGCTGACGATGTTCGCGAGATTCACCCCCGAGGCCCGGCGGACCACGGTCCGCGCCGGACTGCTGTCGCTCGACCACGGCCGCACCACGCTCGACGAGGACATGCTCCTGCTCGCCCTGGCCGAGTCGTGGCCGGTGGCGGGTTTCACGGCCACTCCGCAGGCCGTCACACCGGGAGTGGCCGGTGCGGAGGCCGTCACCCCCGAGGCGGTCGGCGCGGAGATCCGGAACCGCGAGGCCGCGAGGGGCCGGGCGGGCGACCGCGAGCTGCTGGCCGCCATCGGCGTCGACCTGGACGAGATCAGGCGGCGCCTCCCGGCCCGGCGGACGGATCCCCTGGCGTGGCGGCTGACGCGCTCACGGCTGCGCCCGCTGAACGTGACGCTCAGCGGGCCGGCCGGTGACCTGCTCCTCACCGCCAGGGCGAGGAAGGTCGTCGAGGTCGCCCTGCACACCTCCGGCACCGGAGCCGGTACCGGCTCCGAGGTGACAGGCGAGGATCTGCTGAAGGGACTGCTGGCCGACTCCTCGAACGCCTCGGTCTCCATCCTGCGCGGCCTTGGTGTCGACCTCCGCGGCCTCGCGGCGAGCATCGGATTCCTGCGCGAACCGGCCTGAGGAAGGAGCCTGGCCCGAGGACGGAGCCCGGCCCGAGGACGGAGCGAACCGGCCTGGGGCCAGGACGGGCGAGGTCAGACCTCGATGCCGTAGAAGCGCGCGGCGGTGCCGCCGAGGACGGCGTCCCGGCCGGCCCCGTCGAGACCTGACAGCAGCACGCCGGTCTCCTCCCAGACCTTGGCGTAGTCACCGGCGAGGACTGCCACCGGCCAGTCGCTGCCGAACATCAGCCGCTCGGGGCCGAACACCTCGAGCGCGTGGTCGACGTAGGGGCGGAGGTCCTCGGCCGTCCAGGTCTCGGGGTCGGCGGCGGTGTTGAGACCGGACACCTTGCCGTACACGTTGGGATGCTCGGCGGCGCGGGCGATGAGCGACGCCCACGGCTCCCAGCCCTTCTCCCTGATCGGCGGCTTGGCCAGGTGGTCGATGACCAGCCGCAGCCCGGGGACGCGCTCGGCGAGGAACGGCACGTGCTCCAGGTGCCTGGGCAGCACCGCGACCACGTCGAACGGGAGCCCCGCCGCGGCGAGCAGGCCCAGGCTCTCGACCACCGTGTCCTGGACGACCCAGTCGGGGTCGGGGTCGTCGTGGATGAGATGCCTGACCCCGGCGAACCTCGGATGCCTGCGGTAGCGCTCCAGCGCCCCGGCCGCCTCGTCGGGCCGGTTCAGCGGCACCCATCCCACCACGGCGGCGACGAAGTCGTGGGCGTCCGCCTGCGCCAGCATCGCGTCGGTGTCGGCGTAGGTGTCGGCGGCCTGGACCAGCACGGTCCGCTCCACACCGGTGGCGGCGAGCTGCGGGATGAGCTCCTCGGGGGTGAAGGTGCGGTAGAGCGGTCCCGCCTCCGGCGTCAGCCAGGAGTAGGAGCCCGTCTCCAGGTTCCAGAAGTGCTGGTGGGCATCGATGACGGCCATCCACCGCTCCCCTTCGATTCCTCGATAGATCGTCTGAGCCTGCACAAACTAGGGCGCGGCGGCAGGGGTGTCAACGCCACCGGCCTGCCGGGACCGGCCGGTGAGCCGGAGGCCGTACGGGCGGTGCGCCCGCCCTCACGCGTACGGGCCGGTGGCGGACGCTCCCCGGGGAGTGTCCGCCACCGGCCCGGAAGCGCCCCCGGGGGCCGCCCGCGCCACGCCGGCCCC